>JBMYMN010000231.1:0-1646 GCA_049597355.1 Luteolibacter sp. | reverse complement strand
CAGCGTGTCAAAGCCCGGAGATTTGGTAACACTCAGTATAACGCCAGGATAGCCTTTTGCACTATGCTCCCCCAGCAGTTTGGTTCCCATGCCCGCGTCTCCACGCATCGGCTCTATATCCCAGACAACTGTAGCGACATCTTTGATACGCACTGGACGGTCATTCATGTGAGTGACGACTGTGTTGCCAATGGCTTCGAGGTCAGAGGTCATGGCAAGGTTACGCACCATGATTTCCTGAGAGGACTCAGTCAGAAAGCCGCCCGTGCTGTTACTCACTGCATTGGCCGTGGCTGATCGTAGATCCTCATATTGAATCCCCATTGCCAGCATTTTATCCGGATTGGGCTGCACTTGTAGCTGCTTGATACCGCCCCCCATGGATAAGACTTCAGCAATGCCCGGTATCGACTGCAAACGCTTGGCAACCGTCCAATCAGCAAGTGAGCGCAGATCTCTTGTTTCAGTCGTGCCTGTTGGATCAACCAGACCAACCAGCATTATATTTCCCATTAACGACGCTACGGGCGTCATGTAGGGACTCACACTTTCTGGCAAGGATTCACTGGCACCAGCCAAACGTTCCTGAACGAATTGACGAGCTTGGTAAATGTCCGTTCCCCAATCAAATTCGATAAAGACGAGCGATAGTCCAATGTCGTTGACTGAGCGCAAACGAGTGACACCAGTGACCCCCATTAAGGAGTTTTCCAAAGGGATCGTCACAAGTGTTTCCACCTCTTCCGGAGAAAAGCCTGGTGCCTCGGTTAAGATGGTAACCGTTGGTTTGGTCAGGTCCGGTAGAACCTCAACTGGCAGCTCACTTGCGGTTTTGAGCCCTAAAATGAAAACCACCAGTGCAAAGGCCAAAATGAGCGGCCTTTGAGAAAGCGAGAACTGGATGAGTCTATTAAGCATCTTCAGCCTCACTTTCGTGCTGGCGTCGTTTCCAGAGCATCTGAGCTGCAATGATAAACAGGAAAGTCATCACACCTGCGTAGATCATCAGGAGTTGATTCGAAGCAGTATTGTCCGAGCCTTCTGTGTCGCCTTCGTGGTCGTGGTCATCATGTGCCTCTGGCTTGTCGGTGATTTCAGAGCCATCTTCATTGTGCTCGTGTCCATGCGCCGCATCGAGTGCCTCCTTCAGCGACATACCAGAGCCGCTACCAGTGAAACTCAAAGCATAGGAGCCTTGAGTGACCACTTCGTCGCCGGGAAAAAGGCCATTGATGACTTCGACATATTGATCGTTCGCATCACCGAGAACGACGGGTGCACGAACAAACGCATTCGGCAATTCAAAGTCTTTTACGAATACGATACGGTTCGCAGGGTCGCCTTGAATCGCAGTGCGGGGTATCGAAAGAACAAATGGCTTTGTATCAAGGACGATGGAAAACTCCGCACGCATACCGGGACGTAATTTCCCTGCGGTGTTATTCAATTCGAAGATCCCCTCAACGGTGCCTGCCTGACGGTCGGCTTCGACACCAAAGCGAGTCAGCCTTGCCTCAATCAGTTCATCACCCAGAGCGGGAATGTGGATGTAGGCCAAGGTGCCAATATTTGTTTGAGCGGCTTCCTTCTCGGGGATTTTGGCGACTGCCCATAATTTGGAGCGATCCGAGATGTCGAGTAGCTCT
>JBMYMN010000230.1:0-1897 GCA_049597355.1 Luteolibacter sp. | reverse complement strand
CAATCTCAACAAAACCATGCCTGAGAAGGCAAAGGAAATGGGAGCGATGTGGGATGCCTGGAAAAAAGAAACAGCCAAGCGACCCGAGTAAACTGAAGGCGTCAGAACTTACGGTCGGCAGGCTTACACTCCTCGCTTCGGCTACGCCGTCGACTTGTTCTCAGCTCCACACTCAGATGAGCAAACGGATGCAAGCGCCCATGCGTAAATGCAAGCTACTAAAACCTCCCACAGGCTCATCGGCACAGCCACACCCAGAATCGCTTGAAGAGCGAAGCCGCTTTAAGGTGCCACACTCTGCGGTCACCTTCAGCTCCGGGAGAGCTCAGCAACTGAGCGACCTTGAGCGCCGTGGTGAATTCACGGGTGTCCGGATTAAGATAACGCGGGTAACGGATCAAGGCGCCAGCAACGAGCTCTTGCAAACTCAACTTGCGCGTCCTGCGTTCGCAACGCAGCTGATCCTTGGTCAATCCCCAGCCAGCATAGAACGGCAGGCCATAGGTCACCACAGGCACCTGATGGATTAGGGCCTCAAAGCCGGTTGTTGATGTCATGGTGTGAACCTCATCGCAGATATCTAGCCAATCGATGATGTTACCTGAAGTCACCACCCGATCACATAAGTTCTTATAGTCATCTGGCAACAGTTCGCCATGGCGCACTTCTGCCACCAAATCGGGATGCACTTTGTAGATGATGAAAGCTTCAGGTTCGGCCTCGCGAACGGCCTTCAATAGTTGCCCATTGGTTTTGATTTTCGGACTGCCATATTCAATCGAGGCATCCAGCTCCACTTGACCGGGAACCAACACGATCTTTCGTCCATTCACCTGATTCGCATCCAGGTAGATGCCCTCTCCAGCCAAATTGTATTTTGTGAGGCGACTCTCCCGCAAATGTTTGAGCAACCCTTCTGCTTGAGCCATCTCATCTTGCGCAAAGCCCGCATTGAGCATCTTCTCAAGGTCTGAACTACGACTTGCATCGTAGTAAATGCCGGAGCCGTCCACCACCCACGAGTAGGGAAAGTTGAAGGCTGCGCCTAGGCCCCGGGAGCGGAGAAAGCCGTCCTCGACCCGGCTGAAGTTCCCCTTCCGGCCATCTGGCACTTCCTGCCTGCGCCCCCACAATAGAGGCCGGGCATTGCCAATCGCATCAGCGTCCGTGGTATGCCGAAGGCAACCAGCAGGGCTTTCGAAATAGAGTTCTGCGATCTGCTGCTTCCAAGGCGAAAAGCCGACCGTGACCTTTGCGCCACGATTGCGGGCATGCATAGATTTCTGTAGCTCGATGTGGTCAAGGATGTCGTCCAGACCACAGGGTTCGTGAGTGTCTGGATCGAAGTAGTGGCAGTACCGCAGGTAGGACATTTCGAAGAGCTCCTCCAGACTACACTTCCTCTGTCGCTTGGCAGGCACCCGCCTTCCTCGGTCTTCGGTGAGACCCCAACCGGCATAGAACGGACTACCGAAGGTGATGACACGCTTGCCATGCAGGAGAGCTTCCATACCAAGCAGTGAGCTAGCGACCACCACTACGTCTACAAATTGAAAGCACTGTGCCGGCGAGAGATCTGGCGGCAGAAGCTGCAGGCGTTGATCGTCCAGCAGTTTACGGGTAAAGCAGGTCTGCTTGGATCGGTAGAGGTGGTCGGGGTGGGCGCGGAGATAAACTGGCGCACCAGCGGCCTCATCAAAAGCCTGCTGCAGCATGCGCTCGAAGTCGGTAACATCGAGGCCACCCCGGCGAATGGCCATGTCGCCCTGGGTCTGGTCCACTACGAGGATACCGGTATCCCTGTCCGGCACCTCTTCGGCTTCCGCAGGAAACCAATTGTACTTTGAGGCTCCCGTCTCGAGAAAGTGTTCCATAGTGGAGCGAACTTTAGTCAATT
>JBMYMN010000229.1:0-1900 GCA_049597355.1 Luteolibacter sp. | reverse complement strand
GCAGCGGCTTGCGCTTCGAACTGACCGGGCAAAATGCATTTTTCATTGCCGTGACCAAGGACATCATCGATCACGGCCTTGATATTTTCGCTCTGGCTCCGACCCTTCGCGAACGCACCGGAGCTGAGGGCTTCTGGGTGCCAGACTTGAAAGTAGAAGCAGCAAGTTCCCTTATCGTCACCAACCTGATCCCATCGGTTGCGGATGGTCGGTAACGACCCACCGATAAAGCCACCAATAATCTCATTCATCAGAGCAAGGCCATACCCTTTGTGCGCTCCAAAGGGCACCAGTGACTTCGCCTTGTTTGGATCGGTCGTCATTTCGCCGTGTTCGTCGACAGCGGCACCAAGAGGAAGTTCTTTACCCTCTCGCGCAAATTGCTGAACGCGTCCCATGGCAACCACGGAGGTCGCCCAATCGATGACAATAGGATAGCCCACTGCATCGGAGGTGGGAAAGCCCCATGAATGGGGATTGGTTCCAAGCGTGGGATACTTGCCGCCGAAGGGGACGACCTCAGCAAGGGCTGCGGTACAGTTCGTGTAAGCGATGTAGCCGCGACGGGCGGCATCCATCACATAGCCGCCGCCCCAAAGATAGTGAAAGGCGTTATCAACAGATACCATACCCACTCCGTATTTGTCGGCCATCTTGATCGCTGCCTCAATAGCAGCATAGGCAGTCGCTTGGCCCAGTTTCTTATTGGCGTCCCATACCTGAGCACCACGAAAACGATTCTTCACCTTCACGATTTTGGCTTTGGGCACGCAGCCACCGGTTTCAGAACCAAAAAGATGATCCAAGTGCAGAGCTTTGATCGCATTGTGAGTGCGGATACCGTGTCGAGCAGCCTCGGCACAAAAACGGGCACCGTCACGTGCTTCTGCAGGACTATAACCACGCCTGCGATAGACAGCCGCCACAAGACTGTTGTGGGTTTCCTCAGGAACTACGTAGAAACTCTCGGACATGGGATAAAGATTTAGAATCAGAGAAGTGCGCAGGGGATATCAACCTTATTCACTTGGGCAAGTGGCTGCTCGCCATTGAGCATATTGAGGAGGTTAGTGGCCGCCATCATTGCCTGCCGCTGAACACTCTCGTAGGTGCGCGAACCAATATGAGGAGTGATCATGCAATTGGGAGCATTAAGCAATGGGTGATCTGCCGGAGGAGGCTCGATATCAAGCACATCAGCACCGTAGCCCCCCACCTTACCACTCTCAAGAGCTGCAATGAGATCTTCAGTTTTTACGACTTCACCGCGGCTGCAGTTAAGAATCATCACTCCAGCCTTCATGCGAGCGATGGATTTCTCACAAATCAGCTCACGGGTTTCCTCGGTCAGGTTGGTGTGTAGGGAGATTACGTCAGACTCAGCAAAAAGTGCATCCATATCATCAGCGCGTTTCACACCATATTGCTCGGTGAACTCTGTATCCCACCATACATCGTAGCCTATCACATCCATGCCAAAGGCCTTGGCGCGAATCGCGACTTCCTTGCCAATGCGACCAAGCCCGACCACACCAATGGTCTTGCCCATAATTTCGTGGCCCGTAAGACGCTTCCACTCTCCAGAGCGGGTATGATTGACCTCATCCACCAGACGACGGTTGAGGCCCAGAAGCAAGGCGAAGGTATGCTCGGCTACAGTCGTGTGGTTAACACCCGGGCAAAATGAGAGCGGAATCCCCATTTCAGAGGCAGCGTCGACATCAATCTTATCCACACCAATTCCGTATTTACTCAGCAACTTAAGGCGTGGTGCGGCCTTATCGAGAACCTTTCGGGTGATGACATCGTCCCCACAAAGAATGGCGTCGATGTCCCCCACTAAACCTAACATTTGTTCCTCACTTAACGGCCCACGCTCCCTGATGATATCGACATCAGT
>JBMYMN010000228.1:0-1938 GCA_049597355.1 Luteolibacter sp. | reverse complement strand
GTGGATCAGTCATGGCGACAATGAAGGCGCGCAATCATGGGAAATCAGCTTCAGTGCCACCGGCTTTCCTGTGGCCTTCGCCCCCCACAAAGAAAAGATCGCCAAGCCCTACATCACCTCCATTCGTCCATCAGAGGAAGTTCCCCACCAATATCATACCCGCTACCTCATCTCTGGCACCGGCAACCGCGCTACCCTTGGCTCAAACGGCCTCAAGCTGATAAAAATGCTGATGGATGATTTTTAGGTCTGCTTACAACTCCCAAGATCACTCGATTTACCTCCAACGCGCATTCATCGATCTTCGCTCGCCTACACTCACAAACCCTGCTGACCGCTGATAACCGACAACTGAAATATGCCCGACTCAATCTCAGAAAAAATGGCGGAGCTTGGCCTATCATTGCCTGCTGTTCCCAAACCCGTTGCCGCTTATGTCAACTGTGTGCGCAGTGGGAACCTACTTCACCTCTCCGGCGGTCTGCCCATCAAGGCCGACGGTGGCATGATCACCGGCAAAGTTCCCACCGACCTCTCTGCTGAGGAGGCTCAAGAGGCCGCCAAGCTCTGTATTCTAAATCGCATCGCTGTCGTGAAAGAAGAGATCGGTTCGCTCGACAAAGTGAAGCAGATTGTGTCACTCACCGGCTTCGTCAATTCCGAGCCCGACTTCCATGGCCACCCACTGGTCATCAATGGTGCTTCCGAACTTCTCGTTCAAGTCTTTGGCGATAAGGGCAAGCACTCCCGCACAGCCCTTGGCGCTGCTGCTCTACCACTGGGTGTGGCGGTGGAAATCAATCTGGTAGTTGAAGTTGCAGATTGAGCGTGGAAACCGAACGAGAAGGATTCCAAGCGTTCATACGACCAAGATTATGCGCATTTGAATTTCTCCACCACAGTATGACTGTATCAACGTGGCATGTGTGGAGGCCGAACGCAGTGAGGTCCAGCCACCACGTATTGTTGGCCCTAGTTTAGTGGGTGAGTTCGCCTAGGCGTGATGCGATCCAGTTATTAAGGCTCTCTCCCTCATCAGTGCTTAGCTCCACCAGTTTTCGATGAAGCTCAGGGTCCACACGCAATAGGAAGCGTCCTGAATAAGGTTTATCAGGCTCTTCTCCACGACTTGCGCAAAATTCCAGATAATCATCAACCGATTCACGGAAAGCTGTTTTTACCTCATCAACAGTGCTTCCCTGGAAAGTGATGACATCTCGAAGGCCTGTAACCTCCCCGTGGAAGATGTCGGCTTCATCATCAAATCGGACGCTTCCGCAATATCCTTTGTATTTCATCATGGCTTTACTCCTGCTTCGGTTAAAAATCGCCGCATGGACTTTACAGCCCCTTTATCGGTTGTGGGCTGTGGATGCGGCCTGTGAAATACCGCCCTCACACCGTTTAATGCGATTCGAACCCTTGAGCCGCTGCCTTCGGTGATTTCTGCATCGAGCGCACGGAGCAAAGATTCAATGTCTCCCCATTTGATCGATGCCGGAATCGGATTCTTGAAGATCTCGGCTAAAGTGCTGCGGTGGCGATTATTCAATAGTCATTGTGATACCACATAATGGTATCTAGTCAAGGCTATTTATTTCAGGCCAACGATTGAGGCCACCCGGCCGCAGGATGCGCCAAGTAGACACCCTAGAAGCTACCAAACCACGCAGAACCGTCAACTGCGCGGCGGGCAGCGGTCGGGTGCGCTGACTTGTTATGCCATTTGATATGGCGCTGCACTATATGAACATTAGCCCAAATGCTTTGTCTACAGCCTCTCTGCCAGGCCCAAACTTATCGAGGCATGTAGAGCAATAAGTCATGTCCTCATAGCCCTCAAGGTTTGTGATTTCGGAACAACACACTGAACAGATCTTTCCTTTCCAATCATCCACGAAATCATTCGTAGACTCTACTAGTGCAAACTCTTCGAGA
>JBMYMN010000227.1:0-1984 GCA_049597355.1 Luteolibacter sp. | reverse complement strand
ACAAAATGGCGGCCGGAGGCATGCGCTTCGAGCATTGTTACTCACAGCCCATCTGCACACCCACCCGGGTGCAGATTATGACCGGTCTCTACAATGACCGGAACTACACCAACTTCGGTGTTCTGCGCCGTGGCGAGACGACCTTTGCCCATCTGCTCAGGCAGAAGGGTTATGCCACGGCCATCGCAGGCAAGTGGCAACTGGGCAAAGAGAAGGATTCGCCCCAGCACTTCGGTTTTGAGGAATCGTTGCTTTGGCAGCACACCCGCGGCCGCATAAAGACCGGCATGGATGAGAAATACGATTCGCGTTTCGAGAATCCATGGCTGGAACGCAACGGCAGGGAATTGAATTTCGACAATGGTGAATATGGTCCGGATCTCTGCACTGACTTCGTTTGTGACTTCATCGACAACAACAAGGACAAGCCCTTTTTGGTCTATTACCCGATGATTCTGACTCACTGTCCTTTCTGGCCGGTTCCCGGTGGGCAGGATTGGAATCCGAAGAGTAAAGGCTGTCCAAGTTACAAAGGTGATGCCAAATATTTTGGCGACATGATCCACTATATGGATAAGCTGGTTGGCCGCATCGTAGCTCAGGTTGAAAAAAACGGACTCTCGGACAATACAGTCATAATTTTCACCGGAGACAACGGAACCGATCGCCCAGTTGTTTCCAAATGGAGAGGTATCAATGTGGCGGGTTTCAAGGGACAGACCATCGACGATGGTTGCCGAGTGCCGCTGGTCATCCATGCTCCGGGACTCAAGGGTAAAGGAGTCAGCCAGGATCTGGTGAACTTCAGCGACGTGCTGCCGACGCTCTGCGACCTTGCCCAAATCGATATCAGCAAGCGTAAGGAGCCCTTCGACGGGCAGAGTTTTGCGCCACAACTTCGTGGAGACAAAGCCACGCCGCGAGATTACAGCTTTTGTTGGTATTCACGAAGTGGCGACATCAAGAAGGAACTCAAGGTGTTTGCTCGCACGCAACGCTATAAGCTTTATCGCGACGGTAGTTTCTTTGACATCGAGAACGATCGATTTGAGAAGACCAAGCTGGGGGATGAGATCACCGATGAGCAGAAGGCCGTGAAGGACAAGCTGCAGGCCGTGCTCGACAGGCGACTCAAGGAAGTGGGGCGCTGAGGCTTCTCAGGGCTCACCCAACAGCCTCTTTTCCACATCGTCGAGCACTCTCGAATCCCGTAGCATCAGAGGGTGCATCGCCACGGTATGGGCTCGGTTGTCAGCTCGGTTCCAGACCGAGCTTGTTGAGGGTAGAATCATTAGATCGAGAGGTGTGCGATAGGAAGTAACGGGAATGTCACCCAGCTTGTGCTCGCTTTCTTTAAGTTGATTGAGAAAGACACTGCCGCGACGCATCTGTCTCGCACCCTTGCTTGGGTAGAGGTTGGCCATGGCAGTGCCCTGATGCGGAGAAGCGATGGTGACCAATTGATTGCAGCGTTTGGCGCCTCCAAGATTTTGCAGATAGTAGCGACTGACCAAGCCGCCCATACTGTAGCCAACGATGGAGAATGTTTCCGTCATGCCGAAAGCCTCATCGATTTGGTCACTTAGATCTGCGGCGAGGGCACAGATGCCAGTGCGACCATCAGATGGACTGAGTTTCGCAGTCAGGCAGCGGACATTGCGTTTCTCGAGTCGTCTGCGTAAGTGACGGTAACTATTGCCTGTTTGGAGAAAACCGTGGACGAGAACGACATTCATGGAAGGTGCGCTGACTTTGGTGGATTCATGGAGAGGAGTGGCTTGCTCGACATTCACCTGATCGGTGTGTTTGCAAGAATGAAGAACCACACATGCGGCGGAAAGCATGACAATAGACTTCATGATCATCCCGGAGGCCATTCGAGGGGGCGCCCACCGAGGAGGTGGATGTGGAGGTGAGGAACAGCTTCACCTCCATCCTTGCCGTTGTTAATGACCAGACGATAACCACTGTCCGCGATACCTTC
>JBMYMN010000226.1:0-2042 GCA_049597355.1 Luteolibacter sp. | reverse complement strand
CGGCCTGCTCAACGGTGTGGATATTGAAGCTGAGGTCCTCCAGATTGACCTTCCCTTTTTTGAGTGAAGCGTCGTGGCAATCGATGCAGTATTTGTCGATGACCTCGAAGTTTTTCTTGGGGAAGACTGCGGCGGGCTTATTGCCGGGCTCGGCGTGAGCCACCGGGCCCAAGCCCGCCGCCGTCACGGCAATGATGCGAACGATGTTCATGCTGCTTGTTGGGCTCAGGCCTGAAGTTGCTTGATCACACCACTGCTGTCCCCGTGACGCTCGGCCTCGATGCCCATGCCATGAAGCATGGTCAGCCAGACATTGCACAAAGGTGTGTCCTTGGAGGCCACCACATGTTCACCCAACTTGAGATTGGCACCGCCACCGGTGAGCAGGGTCGGACAGTTGTCGAGGTAGTGGATGCTGCTGATGTTAGAACCGAAAGCCAATGCGGTATGATCAAAGAGGGTCGAACCATCGGCTTCCTTGGTGGCCTTGAGCCTGTCGATGAGACCGGCCAGCAATTCGCTGTGGGTCTTGTCGCGGGCCTCGGAAGCGTCCTTGCGTTCACCCGGCTGATAGTGGCTCACGTTGTGGGCACTGAGGTTAGAGCCGAGACTCTGCAGCAAGCTTTGGCCGGGCATGCGGTAAGTCATCACCCGGGTGCTATCGGTCTGGAGTGCGGCGACGATGAGGTCATACATCACCTTAATCTCGTCCTTGCCCTTGAGGCCGGGCTTGGGCTCCTTCATTGGCGCTTTGGCCTTGGGCACGTCGAGCCAGTCTTCGTCTTTGTCGAGGCGGGTCTCGATGTCGCGGATGCCTTGGAAGTATTCGTCGAGTTTATCGTTGTCACCCCTGCTCAAGCCCTTCTGCAGGCCCTTGGCATCGGCCAGCACGGCATCGAGCACGCTACGGCGTTCGGCAATGGCCGCTTGGCGTTGGGCAAGCGGCAGGGTCTCGGCGGAGAAGAGCTTATGAAACATCTTCACCGGGTCGTTCGAGCCAGCAATGGGCTTGCCGCGTTGGTCCCAAGCGAGGGAAAGGCCCGGGCCGTGTCCGGAAGCATTACGATCGGCACTGTCCAGCTGGATGGAAGTGAAGCGCGTGTCTTTGCCCAGATGCCTAGCCGCGACTTGGTCGACGGAAATGCTGTTGGCCATACTCTGCCCTGGAATGGCGTAGCGATTGGCACCAGTCAGCCAGTAGGTGCTACCCCAGTGAGCATCGTTGGTGTATTGGTTGTTGCAGCCCTGAACGATGGTGAAGTCCTTTTTATGACGGGCCAGAGGGGCAAGGCCTTGGGTGAGTTTGTAGCCGGCTCCGGTCTGCGCGAGATCAGGAAACCAGGTTTCCTTGGTCACGCCGAAGCCAAAACCGAGGAAGACCATGCGCTTGGGTGGAAGGTCGGACTTGATACTGGCCGCGGAGGCAAAGCGGGTGAAACCAAGGGACTCAAGAGCCGGTAGGGCGATCAAGGATCCGGAGCCACGAAGAAAATTTCTGCGGTTAAGGGAGGGATTCATGATTCTATTTTGTGGTGTAGAGAATACAGTTTTGGTGGAGAAATATTACATACTGGATGTCATTGGGCACAGTCCCAAAGCTGGACGGAATCGAAGAGGATACGGCAATGGTCACCTCCCTTGAAGGTGAATCTCGTGCCGTGCTTGTCCTTGGGGTTGAGGGTGGTGACTTTTTCGTGCGTGTAGGTCTTGCTCTTGCCGTTGACTTCCAGGCGGATGGTACCCTTCTTATACTCGATCACCAGATCGATCCATTCGCTGGGCTTCATGCCGGATTTGGGTTCGGGGTAGTTCGGGCCGCCGGGCAATTTGACGCGGTGACCACCACCTTCGAGCATGTTGATGCTGATCATGTGGTGGCCGATCTGGAAGACGGGGCGACTACCTTTGAGTTTGGGCAATTTGAACTGGTAGCGCATGCGGCAGACGAATTGATCCGGAATGCCATTGATGTGGGCTACGGGCTCCAGACCCAGATGGTGGTCGCGCTTGAGCTTCTCCATCGCCTCTTCCTTGGTCTTGAA
>JBMYMN010000225.1:0-2293 GCA_049597355.1 Luteolibacter sp. | reverse complement strand
ACTATCACAGGATGATGGGGCGCACCATCCTCTGAATCACCTCTGCCAATAGGTAAAAAAAACACGGATGCCGCATGGGCATCCGTGCATGGTGAAAAAGTTTTCGGATTACGCCTCACTCACCGGAAGATCAGCCACCTCACTACGCACTTTTTCGGCGAGCGGGGTGGAAAGGTAGCGTTCGGTAGAAGAACAACCAATAGTGACAATGCGCTTGCCCTTGTTCTCAGGCTTTTTCGCCATCTCAATCGCGGCAGTCACGTTGGCGCCAGTGGAGATTCCAGCGGGCAGACCCTCTTCCTGAGCCAGCTTCTGGGCCATATCGAAGGCGGCTTCATTGCTGACCTGAATGACCTCATCAATGATGTCGACATTGAGGTTGCCAGGAATAAATCCAGCACCAATGCCTTGGATCATGTGTGGGCCAGGAGTCATGTCCTCTCCAGCCTTTTTCTGGCTGATTACAGGGCTGGCACTGGGCTCGACGGCTACGGTCATCAGATCAGTCCGGTTCTTTAGAACTTCTGAAACACCCGTAATCGTGCCGCCGGTACCTACACCTGCCACAAAGATGTCCACTTTGCCTTCGGTGTCAGTCCATATTTCCTCAGCGGTAGTCTCACGGTGCACCTGTGGGTTGGCCGGATTATCAAACTGGCCAGGACCAAAAGCTCCAGGGGTTTCTTCAATGAGTTTCTTGGCCATGGCAATGGCACCGTTCATACCTTTGGCACGTGGCGTGAGGACAATTTCAGCACCGAGCAAACGCAGCAGAACGCGACGCTCAATCGACATGCTCTCAGGCATGGTAAGGATACAACGATATCCCTTGGCACGAGCAATGAATGCCAGAGCAATACCAGTGTTGCCAGAGGTTGGTTCAATGATCAAACCACCAGGCTTAAGCGAACCATCCTTCTCCGCAACCTCTATCATCGCGCGACCGATGCGGTCCTTTACGCTAAAGAGCGGGTTGAAGAATTCAGCTTTCACACAAATGTCGGCATCAAGACCTTCTGTGACGTGATTGAGGCGAATTAGCGGGGTATTGCCGACCGTGGCGGCCATGTTCTCATGGATAGGCATGATGATAATAAGTTATTGGTTGGTAAAAATTTCGAATTCAAATTTGGAAGTCTGAACTGCCAGAGTCAAGGTGAAGACCGCATTCGTATTTCTGGCCACCAAAGCGGGTGAATTCAGCGTCATGATTCTCAGCCGGAACGGTGCTGTGCCAGTCGCCCATGGTGACGTAGCCGTCAGAAGCCAGCGGATGGCGTGGCAGGTCGTTTTGATCCATGTAGAGATCAACCTGAATATCTGGCCAATCGAGAATTGGATAGGCTTTCAGCGTCCTCTGCTGTTGTTCAACGAAAGGACGATCCCTACGGGTGCTCGATTGCACTCGTCGCAATCCACTTAGCCAGACATCAGCCCCAATATCACGCAATGCACGATCCATCGGTTCAACCTTTGTAATTCGGGCATAGCGATTCTGATCTTCCATGCCCCCCTCCCATAACTTACCCCACTTCGCCTCCATTCGTGCGGCTGAAAGTTTCGGCTGATAGACCCTCAGATCCAGATTGGGAAGCAAGTCTAGAAGTTGATCTGCGTATCGGTAGGTCTCTGCAAAGAGATAGCCTGTGTCGATAAAAACTACAGGCAATGAAGGTGCATGCTCATGAATGAGATGAAGCATGACGGAGGATTGTAGACCAAAGCTGGTCGTAGCCACTAGGTGATCACCCAGACGTTCCTGCAAGAGAGCCACGCGTTGGCCCGCCGATAGCACTTTGATCTCGGCAGACAAAGATTCCGGATCGAAATCCGGATCGGCATGAAACTTAAGTCCCTGCATAAGAGCGGTGCTCACTTCTTCAGAGCCTCGGGATTGATATTGTCCCAGAAATCCGCACCGTTGATGGTTTCGGCGACATAGCCCTTGCGTATGACAAAATCCCCAAAGTGCTCACCTTCTTCACGATGTGAGGCATAGTCGTGAATGATGGGTCTGAGTAGCTCCTTGATTTGGTCGCTCGGACAACTCTCCTTATAAAGCTTGGAGATGCGCTGACCAGCGTGGCCGCCACCGAGATACACGTTGTACTTACCGGGGGCGCGACCCACGAAGGCGATCTCAGCGATAAATGGACGAGCGCAGCCGTTGGGGCAGCCGGTCATGCGGACGGTGATATCCTCGCTCCTGAGACCGGCCTCCTCGATCACTTCATCGAGTTCGGTGAGTAAGTCAGGCAGGTAGCGCTCAGCCTCAGCAAGAGACAGACCGCAA
>JBMYMN010000224.1:0-2465 GCA_049597355.1 Luteolibacter sp. | reverse complement strand
GCAAGCACATGGGCATGCTAGAGCCTTAAGTTTGCAAGGTCATGCCGAAATCTGCTGTATCTTGTAATCTCTCATTTTTCTTGGCATGGCAGAAATCGCATCTGATCACTCCCGATTCCACTTGCGCCACAGGGATAGCAGGGCTACCGACCTTAAGATGAAACTGCTTAACGTGGCCGCATTGACCGCGCTGGTCCTGCTTCCGTCTTGTGGAGAGGACAACGAGGTTGTCGTGACCGAGACTCGGCGCGTTACTCTCAGGGATGTGACACCCAAGCGAAACGCGAGCAGTGATGAGCGATTTCGTAACACCCAGCCTTCACCGGTGACTGCGCCGACGCCAGACGGCTGGAATCCGCTGCCTGCCACTGAATTTCGACTTCTCAACTATCGTTTCGGCGATGAGGGAAATGGGGAAGTCTACGTCTCTCTTTCGCGTGGGGGTCTACTGGACAACCTCAACCGCTGGCTTGGACAATTTGATCAGGATCCCATCAACGAAACTGCACTCGACGAGTGGGATACAATACCTGTGGGAGATGACTTGGAGGGTTTCTGGGTTGAAGCGCAGGGCATCTACACGCCCGGCATGGGTAAACCAGCTGTGTCGGATCAGGCTCTCGCAGGCATCATTGTTGATGCCAACGGTAGAGTCTTAACTATCAAGATGGTTGGCCCCATCACTGAAGTTGCGGTGCAGAAGGATGTGCTCAAGCAGTTCGCTGCATCTCTTGTCTGGACCAAGAAGTGACCATGGAACAATCCACCGCCAAGTCGTCAAACAAGCCGTCCATTTTCATTGGCCGTAGGGTCTACGGTGTGCTGTCGGGTTTTGGTTTGGCGGTTATTCTACTGTTGTTGATGGGGTTGTTGACGTGGTTTGCCACCCTCGAGCAGATTGATAGCGGCTTGCATGCTACGCTACGCAAATACTTCTCTTGGAAAGCGCTCATTGTGATTCCAGAAGTTCGGGGCAAGATAGTGCCGCTACCACTCCCTGGTGGTTATTGGACAGGTGCCTTGTTGGTGTTGAATATGATACTTGGAGGGATTGTGCGTGCGCGCAAAGGGTGGAAACATGCCGGCAATCTGATTGCTCACTTCGGCATCATCCTCATGCTAATCGCAGGGGGATTGGCGCACCACTTTGAGGTGCGCGGTAACATGGCAATCGAGCCAGGCAAGTCCAACGATGTCGCCGAGGATTATTTCGAGCATGTGGTCGAGATTTATGAGGTGGATGAGATGGACCAAGTCAGCAAGATCCACGTCATTCGTGGCGAGCACGTGATGGACCTTAGGAACAAGTCTCGCATCATTCGTTTGCCAAATTTACCCTTCGATCTGGAATTGGCCGGGTATTTACTGAACGCCAAGCCCGTGCATCATCGCGAACACGCCGCCAAGAATGGCGAGCGAGTCATTGATGGCTACTACCTCTGGGAGGATAAGCCTGAAGTGGAGGCGGAACGCAATACCGGTGGCTGCTATGCCCGTGCTGTTGATCGTGATGGTATTAAATCAGATCCCTTCATTCTGAGTGCGCTGTCTTTTTATCATCATACCTTCGAACACGAGGGGAAAGTGTACTTTTTCAACATGCGAAAACGGCTATGGCCAATGCCTTTTGAGTTGCGCCTAGACGAGTTTAGAGCTGAGTTTCACCCGGGAACCAAGCGCCCCGCCGAGTTTGTCAGCGAGGTGACCAAGATTGAGAGTGATATTGAATCCGAGATCACCATTCAGATGAATGAGCCCCTGCGCTACGATGGTCTGACCTTTTACCAGGCAAGCTATGGGCCACAAGGTGCGGGTCCTGATCAGGAACTTTTTACTGTGCTTGAGGTTGTCTCGAATCCAGCTGACCGATGGCCGGAATACTCGCTCTACATTGTCACCTTTGGTATGCTCATTGCGTTCGTCACCAAGCTGGTCCAATTTCTGATCGGCCAATCCCGCAAACGTTCCTCATGACTCGCTCACGTTTCATTTTTGGTCGCTGGATTGCGGCCGCTATTGCGATGCTCGGTTTTGCCACCGCCATCTACCACGTGGTGGTCGATAATCGTCCAAAAGGTGAACTTCGGCAGGTTGAGGGCTACACGCCATGGTCAGAGGAAATATTGGCCAGCGCCTCCACACTTCCCGTTCAGGATGGAGGTCGGGTCAAGCCGCTATCCACATATGCTGGCTTCACCATGTTGCAGCTGCACGGTGCCCGAAGCATGAAGGTTGAGGATGAGAACGGTGAAATACACAAGCTAGAACCTACCGCTTGGCTACTGGATACGCTGTTCCGCCCGCAGTTGGCCATGGAGTTGCCGACTTTTCGCATCGACAACTCCGATGCCCTCAAGGCCATCGGGGTTGAGGATCGTGGTCGACGTGATCGTTACAGCTATAACGAGATCGATAAAGGGCGTGAGAAGCTTACTGAGTTGTCGAAAAAGTACAGCAGTATTGAA
>JBMYMN010000223.1:0-2488 GCA_049597355.1 Luteolibacter sp. | reverse complement strand
CCAAGAGCCAAACTCCTATGAAGATGATGCCTAGGGTGATCTTCAGCCACAGGGGGATGGAGTTGAGCCATTCCATGGGCCCTTACTTCGAGAACTGATCCTCGGCAGCGGTCGCCCCTTGGCTGACTTGGGCTTCGCCATTGGCAGCCAGGTGGGTGAGGCAGTGGTAGACGTCCTCGGCATCGGCTTCGATGACCTCGGCGATCTGTTCAGCGGTAGCGGCGTCACCAATCTGGCCACGGACCTGAGTCAGGAGGTCAAGGAAGACGCCGGCGGCCTTCTTTCCGGCCTCCACGCCGGGTTGGTGATAGGCGTTGATGTTCACCAGCGAGGCGTAGAAGGAAACGGCACGCTCAAAGAGGGCGATGAGCATGCCCAGTGTCTGGGCGTTGACCTCGTCGATGGAGATGGTGATGGATTTACGGCCGGCTGAGTGGAGGGCTTTGCGGGTGCCACGGAGGAAGCCTTGGAGGTAGTCCGCGCTGGTGATGCCGGGTTCGACTTCGATGTGGTCGCCTTCGCGACCCTTGCGCACCTCGATGAAGCAGGCGAAGAAGTTGTTCACTCCGTCGCGCAATTGCTGGATGTAGGCGTGTTGGTCGGTCGAGCCTTTGTTGCCATACACGGCGAGGCCCTGGTGAACGGTGTTGCCGTCGAGGTCCAACTCTTTGCCCAGCGACTCCATGATCAGCTGCTGCAGGTATTTGGAAAAGAGAACCAGTGAGTCCTTGTAGGGGAGAACGACCATGTCCTTCTCACCCTTGCCGTTGGATCCGGCGTGCCAGGCGAGGGCGAGCTGCATGGCGGCGTTGTCAGCGAGAGAGGGCTTTCGCGTGTATTCGTCCATGGTGGCAGCGCCGGCGATGAGCTTGTCAATGTCGATGCCCTGCAGAGCGGCGGGCACGAGGCCGACGGTGGAGAGCACGGAAGTACGGCCACCGACCCAGTCTTCCATGGGAAACTTTGCAATGAACTCATGTTCGTCGGCAAAGCCATCCAACTTGGAACCGACACCGGTTATAGCGATGGCGTGGAGGCCGAAGGCGAGACCGGCTTTCTCATATGCTGCTTTGGCTTCGAGCATGCCGTTGCGGGTTTCGGGTGTGCCACCCGATTTGGAGATTACCAACACCAGTGTCTTAGCTAGGCCGGAGGCGGAGACTTCCCTGATCACTTGGTCCATGCCGGCGGGGTCGGTGTTGTCAAAGAAGTAGATGGGGAGAGTGGCGTCCTTGCCAAGTGCTTCAGCAACAAGCTGAGGCCCCAGCGCGGAGCCTCCTATTCCGATGAGTAACAGTTGCTCGAACTTGCCACCACTCGGGGGTGCTACCTCACCGGCATGCACCTTGTTGGCAAAGGTCTTGAGATCTGCGATGGGCTCGGTGATGGCGGCCTTGAGTTCCGCGCTGGGGGCGAGTTCGGCATTGCGCAGCCAGTAGTGGCCGACCATGCGGCCTTCGTCAGGGTTGGAGATGGCGCCGCCTTCGAGTTTGTCGATATCGGCGAAGGCTTTTTGGATCTTTGTGCTCATGCCCTCGTAGAAGGACGGCTCGATGTCCATCAGCGATAAGTCGAGGGTGAAGCCGAGATCTGCGTAGCGGACGAGTGAGTCGGAGTAGTTCTGCAGGGGCATGGGAGTCAGTATTGGAGAATGGAGAAGATGGTCTGGTTGGCGAGTTTTTCGCGCCCCTTGAGAAAACCGAGTTCGACAAGAACCGCAATCCCAATGAGGTCGGTCTCAAGTTGATCGAGGAGTTGGATGGCAGCAGCCACTGTGCCGCCCGTGGCGAGAAGGTCGTCTACCAAGAGGGCTTTCTCACCGGGATGAATGGCATCCTGGCGAAGTTCGATCATCGCCGCGCCGTATTCTAGGGTGTACGAAATCTTATAAGTGTCGCCTGGAAGTTTGCCTTGTTTACGGATGGGCACAAAGCCGGCTCCCATGTGGTGGGCAAGGGCACTCCCAAAGATGAAGCCACGGGCTTCAATGCCTACAATCTTGTCGATCTTTTGGTCGCCAACGGTTTCGGCCATGAGATGGACCGCTTTTTTGAAGAGGGTGGGGTTGGCTAGAATTGGAGTGATGTCTTTGAAGATGATACCCGGTTTCGGGAAGTCCGGGACATCGCGTATGGCATTTCGCAGGAGATCGAGATCGGACATGGACAAAGGCTAGGGAGGATTTCTTCTTGGCACAAGCGGTGGGGCGGATTGAATGTTCATATCTTGATTTTTCCACCCCCTGAGCATTGGCTTTGGTTGATCACGGCACTGATGATCGGGTCCTGCATCGGGTCCTTCCTTAATGTGGTCATTTATCGCGTGCCCTTGGGGATGTCGGTGAACAAGCCGAACCGCTCGTTTTGTCCCAAGTGCAAGTATCACTTTCCGATATGGCTCAATCTGCCAGTAATTAGCTGGCTGTGGCTGCGTGGCAAATGCGCCAACTGTAAGGAGCCCATATCAATTCGCTATCCAGTAGTGGAGT
>JBMYMN010000222.1:0-2653 GCA_049597355.1 Luteolibacter sp. | reverse complement strand
GTCGCTGCGCGGTATGTAGGCTTCGGGTTGATAGTAATCAAAGTAGGAAACGAAGTATTCGACGGCGTTGTGGGGAAAGAAGTTTTTGAACTCGGAGTAGAGCTGGGCTGCCAAGGTCTTATTATGACTCATGATCAGCGTCGGCTTGTTTTGTCGTGCGATCAGATTGGCCATGGTAAAGGTTTTGCCCGATCCCGTGACCCCCAGCAGCGTCTGGTGTTGGTTGCCGGCATCCAATGACCGCGAGAGCTTGTCAATTGCTTGTTGCTGGTCGCCCTGAGGCTGGTAATCACTGACCAAATCAAATGCCATACACTCTGGATATAGACCCGGTCGGCAGTGGCTGCAAGGACTGGTAGAAAGACCCATTTGAATTGGAATGGACTGATAAGAAGTTAATGGCTATGACCTACACAGTTCAGTTTTTATCCATTATGATACCCATTGCGTCCATTGAGCCCCTTCACATTATCATCGGCATCGTTGCTGTTATCCTGATTGCCATCATTGCTTACTACGTTGTTCGAGCGATGAAGGGCAAGTTGGAGATCCAACTGCAAAAAAACGGTTTCAATAGCGGTGAGGAAATTGTCGGCCGAGTCACTCTGACTGCGAAGAAGTCATTAAACATGAATCGTATGTATGTGAGTTTAATCGGTCACGAGATTATCGAACGACGTGATAGCGATGGTGACAGGAAAACCCGCCGCAATGAGATTTACCGCAATGAAGTCAATATTCTTGAGGCCCAGATGGTGCCTGCGGGAACCCATCAGGCCTTTGATTTTACCATCAGTGCTCCCGGAGCCTCCGTCACTCCAGCCACTGAGACAGCCCAAAAGGTGGCCGGTGTGGTGAATACCGCAGCCACTGCTCTCAATGCTCTTGGCATTAGCAACAGCCACCGCCGTCTCGAATGGAAGGTGGAAGCTCGTGCTGACCTTCCCGGCGTGGATATCGCCAAATCGCAGAAGGTTCGAGTGAACCTGATCTAAATGGAATCATGCCAAATGATGGGCCGCGAGTAGGTTGGCTGTGTTAGGATTTATTCCGTCACGAATGCATCGACAGATGCAGCTTTTGTGTCGGTCTGGTGATCGTGATGTCCTAGAA
This sequence comes from Luteolibacter sp., assembly GCA_049597355.1. Classification (GTDB taxonomy): domain Bacteria; phylum Verrucomicrobiota; class Verrucomicrobiia; order Verrucomicrobiales; family Akkermansiaceae; genus Luteolibacter. The sequence continues at coordinate 1,540 of JBMYMN010000222.1, read as the reverse complement.
TGTCACCAAATTACAGTATGCCTTGTGGTGCAAAGTCACTGTGAGCTAACAGGTACATTCGTAATGACCTCATACATGAAAGCTAGAGAAAGTATGGAAGGGGCCTGACTAGCCGCATACATCCTGGCTTTATTCCTATGTGCTAGCATTACCCAGCCAATGGGCTTGGGTCAGTCGCATAAAGCAAGTCTGTTACCCAAAGAGCATTGCGATAAAGTCTCTTTTTGCCTCATTGATATTCACGGGCCGAAGTCGGATGCAATCCAAGCTTTGATTTCACCATGCCCGCCGTTGAATTCATTTTCAAACTGAGTTCTTGAGTAATCTCATCACCAACCCACCATTCACAATCATGAAACCCTTTATCTGCGGGCTGATGGCCCTTTTGTCACCAAACTGGAGCTTTGCTTCTGAAAAACCTGAACTGATTCGAGGAGAGACCAAGATCATGCGGCCTGAGATCGCTGATGGTCTCTTTTTGCACAACTTTTTCCAGAGCGGCATGATGCTGCAGCGCGACAAGCCAATCAAGGTATGGGGTTGGGCGAAGTCCGGTGCTGAGGTGGAAGTCACCCTCGGTGGAAAGACGCAAAAGACCAAGGCCAAGGGTCGTGACTGGTCAGTGAACTTTGAGTCACTGGCCGCTTGCGCCAAACCGATCTCTCTCAAGGTTACTTCGGGTAGCGAGAGTGTTGAGCACGACAACATCATCGTTGGCGACATCTGGGTGCTTGGAGGTCAGAGTAACATGGAGTTTCCGCTGACCAAAGTGGAGAACGGCCAACTCGATATCCTCTCCGCCAATCTTCCTGAGATCCGCATGCTGACCACGCCGTCCACCGGTGCGTCCTCCGTAAAGAAAAACTTTGTCTCTCATTGGAGTTGGAGCAGTTGGTCGAGCCGCCACTTCCGCCAGGGCTATTGGGATGTATGTACGCCTGAGACTGTTGCTGACATGTCCGCCATCGGCTTCGTCTTCGCCAAGCGCATGCACGAAGTCACGGGAGTGCCCATCGGCCTCATCGACACTTCTATCGGCGGCACCACTGTTGAGGCTTGGACTCCACTTGCGGCTCAGCAGGCATCCAAGGATGCTGCAACAGTGGCCACCCTCGCCGAGTGGAAAGCCAAGGTTGATGCCTGGGATCCCCAAGCCGATCTGCAAAACGAGATCAAAAAATATGAGAATCGCGTTGCCTCCTTCAAGAAGCAGGGCAAGTCCACCGACAATCTGAAGAAACCCACGGAGTATCGTCCCGGGCCGCGTGAAGGCAAGGCGCATCCTGGTAATTTGTTCGCAGGCATCATTGCTCCGCTGCGGGGTATTCAGGTCAAGGGTGCACTCTTTCACCAGGGCTACAACAACTGCTTCCAGGGTTCACAGGGTGCACGCATGTATGCAGACGTGATGCCCATCATGGTCAAGGAATGGCGCAAGGCCTTCGGCGATGAGAAGCTTCCGTTCTGTATTCTTTCGCTCTGCACTGGCGGCACCAAGCAGGACCGCACCAATTACTTGCAGGAGATGATTGATGTCGGT
>JBMYMN010000221.1:0-2718 GCA_049597355.1 Luteolibacter sp. | reverse complement strand
TTGCTGACCGGTCTGCTCTTTGCAGCCGTGTGGTGGGCAATTCCTCAACCGCAGGTAGCTATCTTCCTGTGGATTCTGGTCGCGCTTTTTGTCGCCATTTCTTTTATCGATGCTGATCACATGATCATCCCCACTCTCATGACTTGGGTGGGTACGGGTTTCGGCATCATTGCCGCCATTACTTGGCCGCGACTACCGCAGATGAGCAGCTACGATGATCTCAGTCGCTGGGATGGGCTGATCCAAAGCGGCATTGGATTTGCAGTCGGTTTCTTCGGTCTATGGGGTGTGGTCAATCTCGGTAAGATCGCCTTCGGCAAAAAGGATATGAAGTTTGAGAAGGAGACGGCATGGCATCTTAAGGAGCCTGATAACGACGTCGACCCGCTGTTCTTTATCATCGAAGAGGAAGAGATCGGCTGGTGGGATATCTTTAACCGTCCCAAGGACCGGTTGATTCTTGAGTGTGGCGAGGTCCGCGTGGACGGCGAAAAGGTAGGGAAGGGCACGCTGACCATTCTCGAACAGGAGATTGAACTGCCGGACGGCAGCAAGCGCTCCATTGGCGATATGAAGTCGCTGGACGGCACAGCCACACAAGTGGTCATCCCACGCGAAGCTATGGGTTTTGGCGATGTGCACCTGCTCGGTATGATCGGCGCCTATTTTGGTTGGAGTGGTGCGGCCTTCACGCTTTTTGGTGCTTCTCTGTTGGCCCTGGCGGCTGCGCTCTTCGGGCGCATCGGCTTTGGTCGACAGTTGCCCTTCGGGCCCTTCTTGGCGATGGCGGCCCTCGGATGGATGCTTGGCGGCTATAAACTATGGCAGTGGTACCTGCTTTACCTCGGCCCTTTGTGGCCTGCTAAAGAATTTTGATCATGAGTGGTGATTGGCAAGCAGACAAAGCCGTAGCGCAGGCTATCCTTTCTAGCCGCGGTCTGCGTCGTAAAGCACTGGCGGTGAGCTTGGTGATCGCGCTTGGTTTCATTGTATTGGGACTGTGGGTCATCGACGATTGGCTCGAGGAGGCTGCCTGGCGCTTCCTGCTGTGGTGGGGTGCCTGTGGATTGGCAACCCTCTGGGTGCTGCTGTTTGCGTTTTACGACGCCCTGAAGTCGATCCAGGAGGCAAAGACGGATCGTAGATGAATGGATATGCACAGCCTCGCATTTCTGATTCACGGATTTTAGTGTCGCCATGGTGAAGGACATGCGCAATGCCGAGGTGAGACGTCCCGTGATCTACCAACTCATGGTGCGGACATTTGGCAACACCAACGAAACTCGCAAAGCCCACGGCACTCTCGAAGAGAATGGCTGCGGTAAGTTTGCCGACATTGATGAGGCCGCTCTGAAATCTTTGGCGGACATGGGTTTTAGTCATCTATGGCTTACCGGTGTGTTGGAGCAGGCCAGTGGCACCGACTACCCTCATCGCTCTGGAGATGTTCCAGCCTTGCTTAAGGGTAAGGCTGGAAGCCCGTACGCTATCCGCGATTATTTCGATGTTTGCCCTGACTACGCCATCAATCCAGACCATCGCATCGATGAATTTCATGAACTGATAGATCGCTGCCATGAATACGGGTTCAAAGTGCTTATCGACTTTGTGCCGAATCATGTAGCGCGTTCCTATGTTTCTGATATCCGCCCTGATTTGTCCTTTGGTGAAAGCGATGACATCAGCAAGTTCTTCGATCGGAACAATCATTTTTATTACCTGCCCGAGAACGCCGCTGGGGGTGGAGCTCCCTTGCGTCTGCCTGATGCCACCGGTCAACCTGGAAGGGCGATTTACAAACCGGAAGAAAGTGTAGGCAAAGTGACTGGTAACAACGCCGTGACCTGGACGCCCTCGGTTACTGATTGGTATGAGACTGTGAAGCTCAATTACGGCCATGACTTCACCAAAGGTCGTGATACGTCTCATTTACCACCGGCAACTACTCATGTGGCAGAGGTGCCAAAGACTTGGCAGGTTATGGATCAGGTGTTGGAATATTGGCAAGCAATAGGCGTGGATGGATTTCGCTGCGACATGGCACACATGATTCCCATGGAATTTTGGTGTTGGTTGATTAGACGCTGCCGTAATCGCAACGAAACTGTATATTTTTTCGCTGAGGCCTACGATAACGATCCGGCCAAGCTATGTGATGGCCACGTGCTTGATGAACTCCTTGCCGCCGGTTTCGATGCTGTCTACGATGACCCCGTTTACGATATCATGGAGGGCATCTACGATGATGGCAAGTGGGCCAATGACCTCGATAGTCTGACTTTTACCGGAGCCCGTTTTCACAAGTCACTGCGCTACGCTGAGAATCACGATGAAGTACGCATTGCCAATCCTTCGGTGTGGGGTGGGCATGGTATGAAAATCGGCAAGCCCGTAAGCGCCATTCTTTTTGCCATGGGTCGGGGACCGGTCCTGCTTTACCATGGACAGGAAGTGGGAGAACCTGCGCTCGAAACATGGGGCTATGGTGGCCATGGTGGAAGAACCAGCATTTTTGATTATGGATCGATGCCTGAGTTTGCCAAGTGGTTCAACTGCGGGGCCTGCGATGGTGTCCGTCTCAGTCCAGAGCAGCGAGAGCTACGGGCATGGTATGGTCGACTGATTCGAGTCACTCAGATGGATGCTTTTACCAAAGGTAACTTCTACGGCCTCAACCATGATAACAAAGCCAATTTGCACTTCGGTCGATTGGGTCAT
>JBMYMN010000220.1:0-2721 GCA_049597355.1 Luteolibacter sp. | reverse complement strand
TCCAAGCTAAAGGGCCGTCCCTTCAAGTTGGACTTCGATCGCGGGCCCGTGAAAAGGGATTAAGACTCTCCGTAGAGCTCGCGCTCGATGTCCTCTAGTGTCCTACCTTTCGTTTCGGGTAGCACCTTGCGCACGATCATGAAGCCCCCCAGACACACTATGGCGAAGAGGAAGAATACTCCCGCCATACCCAGTGGCTGACCATTGGGTAACTTAATTTCGCCAAGGCTTTTGTTCACCGTTGGGAAGGTGTATGTCAGGATGAAATTCGCCACCCAGTGAGCGGTGGCGGCAATGGAAATGGCCGCCCCGCGAATCCGGTTGGGGTAGATCTCAGAGAGGATCACCCACAAAAGTGGTGCAAGAGTGAAGGAATACACCGAAACGCAGACCAAAGTCAGCAAAACCACGGGCAATCCAAGCATTCCCGTAATGAAGCAGCCTGCAATGGCCACATAGACTACCGCCAGCACCGCGCATCCAAAAAGTAGTAGCTTCTTGCGACCCACCTTGTCCACCAAAGCCATAACCACAAACACCGAAAGCACCATGACACTACCAATGACCACGATGTTGAGCATCATTGCTTTGAGGTCGTAGCCAGCCGCCTTGAAAATATCAGCAGCATAGTAAAACACAGCATTCATGCCGCACCATTGCTGAAGAAAGCTGAGAAATACGCCGAGCAGGATTACTTTACTTACGTGCCTCTCGATGAGATCGGAGAAGCGTGCAACTCCCGCTTCATTTTCGAGCAGCGTGCTGCCTACATCAGCAATCTCGGCGTCCGCATATTCCACGCCGCCAAGTTTAGCAAAAACTTGGTGTGCCTCCTCGTTGCGGCCCTTCTTTATCAACCAGCGAGCGCTTTCGGGAACAAAAAACATCAGCACAGAGAAAATCACGGCGGGAATTGCCTCTACTCCGAACATCCAACGCCAGCCAGTCGTGCCATTCCAATGTTGGGCGATCACTTCTGGTGTGGCAGTTGCCGGCATCTCGGTGTCGAACAGACTGATCTGCCAATTGACGATCTGCGCAATGAGAACCCCCAGCATGATGGAGAGCTGGTTCACCGAAACCATCATGCCTCGCATCTTGGATGGGCTCATCTCAGCGATGTACAGGGGTGACACGTTGAGCGCGATCCCCATTCCAAATCCACCAACGATACGATACCAGTTGTATGCCGAGAAACTTCCCGCCATGCCGGTACCAACAGCCGAAACCGCAAATAGTATGCCGGCGAGAATAAGAAGGCGCTTGCGCCCTAATCGGTCGGAGACAAAGGAACATACCACCGCTCCGACAATACAGCCAATCAGCGCAGAGCTGGTGCCCCAGCCTTTCAAGCTCTCCATACCATCGCCGTAGATGCCAAAATGAGCCTCATAGAACTCCTTGGCACCGCCGACCACGACCCAATCATAGCCGAATAGAAAACCTCCCAGTGTGGCGACCAGGCAAATCATCCAAAGGTAAACCTTGTTGACTCGAGATTCGGCAACCTTGCTCATAAAGCAGCCTCAACAATGGAGAGTTGGGATCACAAGCGAAAACTAAAGATCAGCGACCAGAGATAGGATTTCGAATTGGTAATCCACCCCAACTTCTTGAGTACCACATTAGGTGCCTCAACACAGCCAACTGGTGGCAAATACCATCTGCAGCACACCTCACGAATACGGGAAGTGAGGGTCATTGTGATATGAGACCACTGCTACGACTTACCCGCCGCCTTTTTTTTGCGCTTGGGCGGGCTGGTATCGAAGGACAACTCATCCGCGCCCTTTTTGTGGACCACCTTGACGTTGTCTCCGGTCTTCACGTCGCCACGCAGCAAGGCTTCGGCAAGTGGATCCTCAAGATGGCGTTCCACGGCACGACGCATCGGGCGAGCACCATATTCTGGATCGAAGCCCTTCTCGGAGAGGAAGTCGATGGCGCTAGCAGCAAGCTTCATCACGATTTCTTTTTCTTTCAGACGATTGACCAGCTTATTGACCTCAAGGTTAACGATCTGGTTGAGATCCTTCTTCTCGAGCATGTGAAAGACCACCAAATCGTCCAGACGGTTGAGGAACTCCGGCTTAAAACTCTTGCGAGATTCCTCCATGATCTTTGCTTTCATACCTTCAAAGTCGGCTTCGTCTTCCTGCATGGCACCGAATCCAAGCGAAGTTTGGCGCTTGATCATCGAGGCTCCGACGTTCGAGGTCATGATGATGATGGTGTTGCGGAAGTCGATTTTGCGACCGAGAGAATCGGTCACGGTGCCGTCCTCCAGAATCTGCAAGAGCAGATTCATCACATCTGGATGGGCCTTCTCTATCTCATCAAACAGCACCACCGAGTATGGGCGGCGGCGCACCGCTTCGGATAGTTGCCCCCCTTCATCGTGACCGACGTAGCCAGGAGGCGAACCGATCAGACGGCTGGTAGTAAATTTCTCCATGTATTCAGACATGTCGACTTGGATGAGTGCCTCGTGGTCGCCGAACATGAACTTGGCAAGATTGCGGGCAAGATACGTTTTACCGACGCCAGTGGGGCCGAGGAAGAGGAATGAACCAATAGGGCGGTTGGGATCTTTGAGGTCAGCACGCGAACGACGTAGCGCCTTTGAGATAGCAACCACTGCCTCGTCCTGACCAATCACGCGGCCCTTGAGGTCGTCTTCCATCTTCAGAAGCTTCTCAGCTTCTTTCTGCTCCATGCGAT
>JBMYMN010000219.1:0-2934 GCA_049597355.1 Luteolibacter sp. | reverse complement strand
TCCCCGCCAAGGAACCCTTTGTCATTCGCAACCGCGTGCTTGGAGAATTGGAGCCAACGCCTATGAAAGGCGATAGTGGCCAACGCTTCGCCGCCGATTCCGCCCTGGTGAATTACGCCTACCGCACGCCGCACTATCTGCTGGGAAGCACCTTGCAGAATCCAACCCTGACCAATCCGAACCCGGAATCCGAAAGAGGAGCGGACTGGAAGTATTCAGGGATCTCTAGGCAGAACCGCAGTTTAGGCATGCTCTTTGATGATCCTGCCAGTGACACCGTGAGTGAAGTCTACCCGGTGATTGATAAGACTGGCCGTGGCAGGCCGCAGCACCCCTTTTGGAGTGTCCAACACGAGAACGTTCTCATCCTTCAGCGGATCGCGCCGCAAACTCGTAAGCGCATGGGCTCCTACAACACCGGCGCGATCAGCATGCGCTATGACGGGGCGGAGCTTGAGCATGTGGAAGAGAATGGATGGATCTTCAGCAGCAATGGTAAGGCCTTTCTTGCGGTGAAGTTCCTTGATGGTGGCCATCAATGGATCGAGGAGGCAAAAGAGGCTGGGCCTGCAAAGTTCGACCACCCGACCGACACTTCCAGGGTGCTCATGCATGCCGGAGACCTGAGCTCGCATGCGTCATTTGAGCAGTTTCGCAAACAAGTGCAGTCCAGCCGGCTGGCCGTTGCCCCGAACCGTGTGGATTACGAGTATGGACCGGCGAAAACCCGGCTGGCAGTCACACGTTTCGATGTGGAGAACCCAAAATCCTTTAAGCTGCCGGAGGTGAACGGCAAACCGATTGAGCTGCGTCCCCCTGCGACTTGGCAAAGTCCTTATCTGAACGGGCGATTTGGCAGCGAAAAAGTAACGGTGACCGTAGGCTCGATGAAGCAGGTGCTGGACTTTAGCAGTGGAGATAGCGGCCAGTGAATGGAGGCCTTCGCTCAACAAGGTGGTGCGGGTCACGCCCACAAGACTCGATCTACGAGACAGAACTGGAGCCGACTCTCGTATTGAACATGATCAAGTAACTCCAAGCCCATGAAGTATCACGCCGCATTTTCCACCGCTCTCGCCGTGCTGCTAGCCTCTCCGAATGGCACGGCAGCAGAGCCTACGCACCACGAGGCAGACGTCTGTGTCTACGGTGGCACGGCAAGTGGGGTGATGGCGGCTCTGGCCGCCAAGAAAGAGGGAGCATCGGTGGTCCTGGTAGAGCCCAGTCGCTGGCTCGGCGGCATGACGGGCGGTGGCATCAACCATCTCGACTGGGGCAAGGGCAGCACCGTGGGTGGTTCGACCTACAAGATCCTGATGGAGGGCTTGGAGGTCAAAGAGCAGAAGCATCATGGCGGCCATGCCATCGAGGGCATCGGCAACCGGCAGTATCGTGAGCGCTTCAAGAAGCTCGTCGAAGACGCCGGCATCACCGTGATCTACGAACACCGCCTCGGTAAAGTTCAGGTCGGGGACGCCACCATCGACAAGCCGACGCGTCAGAAGCCCATCCCCATGGACGCGACCTTCGAGGAAAAGGAAGAGGGATCATCCATTCAATCCATCACCCTCGACCACGCGCCCTTCGATAAAACCGGCTGCCCCATTCCCGAGCCAAATAAGCGCAATGCCATCACGGTTTCCGCGAAGGTCTTCATCGACTGCTCCTACGAGGGCGACGTGCTCGCCATGAGCGGGGCCAGCTACACTTGGGGCCGCGAGTCGCGGGAGAAATACGGCGAATCGCTGGCGGGAGTGCGCCCCAACCTGTGGCTCCACGACATCGACCCCTACATCGAGCCCGGCAATCCTGAAAGCGGCGTGCTTCCCTTTGTTCAGGACGACAAAATGGGACCCTTGGGCAGCGCGGACGACCTGACCATGGGCTACTGCTTCCGCTTCGAGTTGGACATGAGCGGCAAGGGCATCCCGGTTCCCGAGCCGGCGAATTACGATCCCGCCGAATTCGAAGTCTATCGCCGGGCCATCCGCGATGGCGTCGACATTTTCTCGAACAAGCACATGAGAACGACGCTCAAAAATGTCTCCGTGCACAAGAGAAAGCCCTTCGTCGGGGGCGCCCAACTCAACCGCAACGTGATGGCGTCCACGGTCCACGGCATCAACGATAACTACCCGAATGGCGACTGGGCCACACGCTCGCGAATCTGGAAGTTCCATCAGGAGTTCCTGTGCAAGTCGATCCACTTCGCCAAAACGGACCCCACGGCACCGGAAAGCATGAAGCGCAGTGCGATGAAGACGACCTTCCGCAAGGGAGTGTTCGACGAAACCGGCGGCTGGCCACACCAGTTGTACATTCGCCAGGCCCGCCGCATGGTGTCGTCTTATGTCGTCAGCCAAAAGGACATCGAAGGCAAAACCGATCCGCCGCACACAGTCGGCCTCGCCGCCTATGGCGTGGATGATTTTCCGTACACCACCGTCGCACAGGACGGCAAAATCGCGGTGCAGGGCGGCGGCCTTTCCATCATCTATCTCGATGGCGGAAAGTACAACGGCAGCTACAAAATCCCCTACGAGTCCATCGTCCCGCGCAAGGGAGAGTGCGACAACCTGATCGTCCCTGTTTGCGTTTCGGCCAGCCACATCGCCTTCACCTCACTGCGCATGGAGCCGGTCTGGATGGTGCTTGGCGAATCCGCTGGCGTGGCCGCCACCATGGCGCTGGCGGCTAAGATTCCCGTGCAGGACGTTCCCTACCCGGAGCTGCGCAAGAAGCTCGATGCGCTGGGCCAGACTTTGGATCGGATTCCGCCACAGGATCCTAAGGCCCCGAAGGCGCCCAAACCGCAAGCCAGCTGGAAGTCCCAAGCCGAATGGAACCGGCAGAAGAAGGGCTACGAGTGGCTGTTCCCCCACATCGACACCAACTCCGACGGCAAGATCTCGGCCGACGAATACAAGGCCTTCC
>JBMYMN010000218.1:0-2938 GCA_049597355.1 Luteolibacter sp. | reverse complement strand
TGGGTGATCAAATCAAGGCCGCTCAGGACGCCAAGGGCGAGGGCTCGTGGAAGGAACTGCTCCACGGCAAGTCCACCTGGACCGTCAATGAGGGCGGGAGCGAAGGATAAGCTCAGAGCTCAGCAGATTACCGGATAGAGGCATTTTCATGTCTCCGTATCTCTGGCAGCTTGGGACTCAGCTTCCCACAAACCCAGAGTCTACCCATGCCTTCTCTCCGCATCATCCTGCGTGGTTTCATCGCCACCCTACTCCTCTCGCTCTCACTGAGCGCGCGTCCCGCCACCGAAAAGCCCAACATCATCCTCGTGATGGCGGACGACGTCAGCTGGGAATGCTTCGGTTGCTACGGTGCTGAGGACTACAAGACTCCCAACTTGGACCGTCTGGCAGCCGAGGGCCTACGCTTCACTCATTGCTACTCCACCCCCATCTGCACGCCCAGCCGGGTGAAGCTGATGACCGGGCAATACAACTTCCGTAACTACACGCACTTCGGCTACCTCAACCCCAAGGACAAGACCTTCGGTCACCTCCTGCAGGAGGCTGGCTACAAGACCGCCATTGCCGGCAAGTGGCAGCTCAACGGCCTCTACAACAAACTGGAAGGCTACGATGACCCCAAACGTCCGCTGATGGCCGGCTTCGATGAGTCCATGCTGTGGCAGGTGCTCCTTGGCAAGGGTGTGAAGCGTGGAGGTGGCGAGCGCTTCTGGAGTCCACCTCTTGAGCACAATGGCAAGATGATCAGCATCGAGGATAACAAGGACAAGTATGGTCCCGACCTCATGTGCGACTTCCTCTGCGACTTCATGGAGCGCAACCAAAAATCCCCTTTCTTCCTCTACTACCCCATGGTGCTCGTTCACGACCCCTTCGTGCCGACTCCGGACACCATCGGTGATCACTCGCGCGGACATGAATCCAACAAACAACCTGAGGATGCGGCCAAACAGAAGGAGAACTTCGTCGCCATGGTCGCCTACGCCGACAAACTCGTTGGTCGCTTGGAAGCCAAGGTCAAGGAACTGGGTCTGGAGAAGAACACCATCATCCTCTTCACCGCCGACAACGGCACCCACACCCGCATCAACTCCCGCTGGAATGGACAGAACATCCAAGGCGGCAAAGGCGGCATGACCGACATGGGCACTCACGTTCCCCTCATCGCCTCCTGGCCCGGCATAGCACCCAAGGGGGCCGTTCTCGACGATCTCATCGACTTTACTGACTTCTATACCACTTTCGCCCAAGCCGCTGGCGTCAAACTGGGCGACAAGGACCCCATCGACGGCCACAGTTTCCTGCCACAACTCCAAGGCAAGAAGGGCACGCCTCGCGACTGGGTGCTCTGCCACTACCAACCTTACTGGAATAAGATTCCCGGCCAGTTTGCCCGCACTCAACAATACAAGCTCTACCGCGATGGCCGCTTCTACGACGTGCCCAAGGATCTGAAGGAAGAGAAGAACCTCGAAGATCCCAAGGTGGCCCCAGAAGTTCGTGAGGCTCTACAATCTCTATTGGATACTGCACCTCCTGCTCCGAAGGAAAAAGCAAGCGCCAAGACTGTCGAGCGCCCAACTTACCCAGAGTGGCGCAATCTCAATGATTGAGAGTGCCTAAGAATCTTCCTTTTCACTTTCAGTGCTTGCTATTGCCCCAAAACGGGACTTTCCCTTGCCGCCCGACACGGTCTGTCCAACTGACCGGCAACTCCCGATCCCATGGAAACCGTCCCCTTTACCGATCTCGGTCTGCCTGAGTCCCTACTCGATGCCATCGAGAGTCTGGGCTTTGAACGCCCCTCGCCCATACAAGCGCTGAGCATCCCACCTGCCATCGAAGGCAGGGATCTCGTCGGTCTTTCAGCCACAGGCTCAGGTAAAACTGCGGCCTTCACCCTGCCGGCTCTGGCCAAGCTCGATCTGGAAGCTCACCGTGCCCAAGTGCTGATTGTCTGCCCGACGCGCGAGTTGGCTGTGCAAGTCTGCGAAGAGGTTCACCGTCTCGGCTCCGAGATGATTGGCCTCAAGGCTATCCCAGTGTATGGCGGTGCTCCCATGGATCGCCAGCTGCGTGGCCTAAAACAAGGCGCCCAAATTGTCGTCGGCACTCCCGGTCGCCTCCTTGACCACTTACGCCGGGGAAGCTTCGACCCTTCCGCCATCAAAATGGCCGTACTCGATGAAGCCGACCGCATGCTCGACATGGGATTCCGCGACGAGATGAACGAACTCCTCGCCAGTCTGCCCAACGAGCGTCAGACCCTGTTCTTCTCCGCGACCATGAACTCCGGCGTGAAGAAGCTGATCCAGAAATTCGGCAATGAGCCCGAGCTGATCGAGATTGAACAGAAAGCAGTGACTGTCGATTCGGTTGAGCAAAGTTACTTTGAAGTCCGCCAACGTTCGAAGGTGGAAGTGCTCTCGCGCATCCTCGACATGAACCCGCCACGCCTCGGCATCATCTTCTGCAACACCAAGCGTTCGGTCGACGAATGCACTGAAGATCTGATCGCCCGCGGTTACGCCGCGGACCGCCTGCACGGCGACATTACCCAGCAGATGCGCGAGCGAGTGCTCAAGCGTTTCCGTGATGGCGCCGTCGAGCTTTTGGTTGCCACCGATGTCGCAGCTCGTGGTCTGGACGTCGATGAAATTGACATCGTCTTCAACTATGACCTTCCTGCGGATCCTGAGGACTACGTCCACCGCATCGGCCGCACCGGTCGTGCCGGCCGCGAGGGCCGCGCTGTGAGCTTTGTCTTCGGCCGTGACATCTACCGCCTGCAGAACATCGAGCGCTACACTCGCCAGAATATCCGCCGCGAGCGAATTCCCAGCGTCGAGGAAGTTGAAGGCCGCCGCGATGATCTCGTCTTTGAAGAACTCAAGGATCGCCTCGAAACAGAGGAGTTCGACAACTACCAAGATCA
>JBMYMN010000217.1:0-2955 GCA_049597355.1 Luteolibacter sp. | reverse complement strand
GCTACCTTTTTAGTCACTTTCTTAGCAGCTTTCTTGGCTACTTTCTTGGCAGCTTTCTTGGCAGCTTTCTTTGCCACCTTCTTTTGGGCCTTTTTCTTAGCTACCTTTTTGGTCGCTTTCTTGGCTGCCTTTTTGGCCACTTTCTTGGCGGTTTTCTTGGCTACCTTTTTTTGGGCCTTTTTCTTGGCGACCTTTTTGGTCGCTTTCTTGGCGGTTTTCTTGGCGACTCTCTTCTTAGAGGTCTTCGAATTTGATTTTTTGGCGGCCATGGGATGGGTTGAAAACGGTTGTTTGTTGAGTTGATCTCTCTTGCTAAGCTCTCAATTCAGCCTTTTCGCAGCATAGAGCGCGGTGGATTAGCCCGTGCAGCACGAGCCATCAAGAGGAAAATACACAGACGCCTCAAAAATACCTCTAAAGAGGCTATTTTGAGCATTATTCGGGAAACTTTGTAGCAGACTTGAAATGCCCGCTCTGTCCTCTAGGCTGCGGGCTCGCCATGCAGTTGACCGCCATCATAGAAGCCCTTCTGACCGCCTCTCAGGACCCTATTCCGACCGCAGAAATCGCCCGTCTCGTGCGTGCCAGAGTAGCTGAGGCAGAAGATGTGAAAGTTCGTGACACGGAAGAGGGTAAGGAGGACGAAGAGTTGCCCGAATGGCTCACTGATCTGGCCGACACCAGCGAGGAGCAGGTGATCGCTGCCATCGCCGAACTCAACAAGGATTACGCTCAGAGCCAGAGAGCCTTTTCTCTCAGCGAGCGCGCCAAGGGCTGGAAGCTATACACCAAGGTGGAATACGGCGATTTCGTACGTCAGCTCTTTCCGGGCCGCAAGCCCGAGCGTCTCAGTGGACCTGCCATGGAGACCCTAGCCATCATTGCCTATCGACAGCCCATCACCAAGGCAGCAGTCGAGGCCGTTCGCGGTGTTTCATGCGACGGCATGATCCAAAAACTTTTAGATCGCGATTTAATACGCATTGGTGGCCGCGCCGAGTTGCCTGGCCGTCCTTTGCTCTACGAGACCACGGATTTGTTCTTCGAGCATTTCGGTATTCGTTCCGTTGAAGATCTCCCCAACGCCAACGAGTTGCGCAAGGTTGAGCTACCTCAAGCAGAGGACGAGAAACCGATTGAAGATCAAGAGAAGCAACTCTCACTTGCCGATGCAGCGACCGCTACATCATCCAAAAATGTGGATTCCTCCAAAGATGCCAAGCCGGCAGCCGATGCGTGATTCCCGCCTTTCCTCCCGTCACCAATTCCATGAGCCTTGATCCTATCCGCGATAAAATTGACGATATCGACCGTCAGTTGATGGACTTACTCAGCCAACGCGCGGATCTTGTGCATGAGGTCGGTGAGGTGAAAAAGCGCGATGGACTGCAGATCTACGCCCCTGAGCGCGAGGAGGCGCTGTTGCGGAAGCTGGTCGAGATGAATGAGGGCCGCCTGCCAGAGAATTCGATTCGTGCGATATACCGCGAGATCATGTCCGCAGCACTGGCCTTGGAAGACGATCTTAAGATTGCCTACCTTGGGCCTGAAGGTACCTGGACTCACCAAGCTGCGATCAAAAAGTTTGGCCACTCGGTAAACTATTCCGCTCAGCCCAACTTTTCCGATGTATTTGATCAGGTGGCCCGCCGAACTGCGGACTACGGCGTTGTTCCCATTGAGAATTCGACTGAGGGTGCGGTCTCCCACACTTTGGATCTCTTTGTTGAGTCGCCGCTGCATATCTGTTCACAGATTTTGCTTCGTATTGAGCACGCATTAATGGCTGCGATCCCGCGTGAGGACATCAAGATGTTATACTCTCATCCCCAAGTCTTCGGCCAATGCCGCAATTGGATTCACCAGAACTTTCCGGAAGTGGACTTGGTGGAGGTCTCCTCAACCACCAAGGCTGCCGAAATCGCTCGCGATCAGGCAAAAGAGGGAGCAGCTGCCCTCGGAGGTCCGCTGGCGGCCGAACTTTACAGTCTCAATGTTCTTGAGGAGCGCATTCAGGACCGCAGCACCAACACCACTCGCTTTCTGGTGATTGGCGAGAAGACCTGCCCGCCCACCGGTAATGACCGCACTTCGCTGCTCTTTGCCATTCACGATCGCCCCGGCTCACTGGTTAGCGCCTTGCAAGCTTTTGATCACTGCCAAATTAACCTTTCCAAAATCGAATCTCGTCCATCCAAGCGCAAAGATTGGGAATATATCTTCTATGTGGATCTTGCTGGCCACCATGAAGATGAGAATGTGGCTCAGGCACTTGAGGAGCTCAACCGGCACTGTTCCATGGTGAAATTGCTTGGATCCTATCCGGATAGCGTCGAGTGAGGTCAGAGAATAATACTGAATCCCTAAATATATTTTTTAGAAATCGTGCAAAGAACACTGGAACAGCCCCAAACAAACAGTTTATTACCCGCGCAGATGAACAAGAAAGTGGAACTGAGCATCGATGGCCAAACTCTGGAATTGGACAGCATTGTCGGTTCGGAGGGTGAAGTGGGTATCAATGTCAGTCAGCTTCGCGCCAAGACTGGTGCCATCACACTGGATCCCGGCTACGGAAACACCGGTGCCTGCATTAGCGACATTACCTTCATCGACGGTGAAAAGGGTATCCTGCAATATCGCGGCTATGACATCGCCGAGTTGGCCAAGAAGAGCAGCCACTTAGAGACTGCATACCTTCTGATCAATGGTGACCTGCCCACTGCGAGCCAACTCACGAGCTTTTCAAATGCGGTGACTCGCAACATGCCCATCCACGATGACATGCTTCATCACTTCGAGGGCTTTCCTGATACCGCTCACCCCATGGCCATTCTTGCTGCCATGATTCAGGCGGCTTCTGGCTTCTACCCCTGCCTCCTCGACCAGCGCAAAGAAGCTTTCGAGAACCACGCGGCCACCCTCATTGCCGAGGTTCTGACCATTGCTGCCTTC
>JBMYMN010000216.1:0-2964 GCA_049597355.1 Luteolibacter sp. | reverse complement strand
ATCCTTGGTCTGAGCCTGTTCGTGTCGATTGGCTGCCGCTGATTAATGAAGAAGGTGATCTGGTTGCACGCTATGGATTTTGGCTGGAGGACCTCGAAGGAAATGTGGATCCCAGCTTGGTCAGCGAGGGCGTGAATCTGCAGGCCATGGATCACTCTCCGGATCAACGTCAATGGCAGCGCTTGCAGCGTGGTAAGCAACTGCTCGTTTCACCCAACTCGGCTCTGGCAGCTGCCGGATTTCGGCCGCCACTCGAGCGATTGAATGGGCGCTTGCTGGATCCTTGGGCGGATTTTCTTGAGAGAAATACCTTCATCGGACTGCAGGCATACGAAGAGCAGTCCTTGGTGCCATACCTCGATGGAATATCAAACCATGTCATGGGTAAGCCTAAGCGAAACCTCAATCGATTGCTGAGTATTGATCGTGGTGATGCCATTGAAGATATGGCAGACTGGATCAAACGGGGACTTCCTGAATTCGAGGGGCGCAAGGGTGGATTTCCGGAACAATATTTGCAAACTCTTGCAGCCAACGCGCTCGATTATGCAGATGTTGATGCTCAACCGATGATTTCACCGGGTTGTTACCGTGGGATTGACGGCCAACCCTTCATCAGCGAGGTCGTGCTGCATCTGCATTATCAGGGTATGGTTCGTGAGGAGGAACGATGGGTCATGAAGTGGACTTTCCGTCTGTTTGCTGAATTGTGGAACATGGGATCGCAGGCCATTGAAAACGGACAGGCCCAATTGAGTTACGAGGTCAATCTACGACCAACGGCAGTTGGTCTTGGTGCCCAGGGACTGCCTTTTGACTCACCGACACTCTTGGAAGATGATCATCAGTCTACCCATACACTCAAACGTCATGGCTCAAGTTATGTTACCCAGCCGGTCAAAGTCAGCCTACGGCCAGACGAATACCGCTTTTATGAGTTTGCACGCGTAGACTACCGTATTGATTGCATTCCTCAATTGGATGCTGAAGGCCAACCCCTCGCAGAGTGGTTTGATCTGGTGGAGATGGAGCATGAGGCTCGAGGGCTATCCCTCATTTGGAATGACCGAGAGGTGGAGCGCCTCGCGCGCCTGCATCGTGATCCGCATGGTTTGGCCAACTTCCGCACGGATCGCCGACGCAAGACGGCCAAGGCCTGTATTGCCGGCCTGAACTACGGTAGTTATGGATCCAAAATCAACAATTTGGGTGATCCGCGAATATCCCATTACCTTCGAGTGTTGGCGGTGGGAGAGAATGCTTATCCCGAAAATCTCAGTCCTCATCGTCGCAATATCCGTCGTCGTAACATTTACGATAAGGATCCGAGCCGTCATAAAACACGCCACTACGGTCGCGTAATGCCATCGCAGTGGCCGGATGGCGGTCACGACTCAGCCACTGGTGATTTTCGAGTGACCACCAGTGATGCCCGCTTCCCGACAGATCCGGATTGGTGGCCACACACGGCAGTGCCACTTTCCCGGGCAAGTGATGCACCACAGCAACTCTCGAATCGGGGTGTCTTTGATTCTGCCACGGAACTCGGCCTTGTCTATGATCCGCTGATGTGGACTCCGGCTTACACCGAACTAAAAGACACACCCGGCTCCGGCAAGCATGACACGGATCAACTTCTTGGGCGGCTCTCAATCTTTCAACGGCCTGCCATGCCGCTGAGACGAGGTCGATGGCCCGAAGTTTCATGGGTATCCCAGCCCAGTATGGTTTATGGCGGAGGTCACAGCTTGCGAATTGGTCGACCTGAGCATCAGCGTTTTGATCGGCCCGGAATGAGAGCGAGTCATCTACTCGACCTCTTTCACTGCGGTCAGCCGGATTCCGCATATGAGTCTGAGCGCCATGGATCGACGATCCGAGTACACGGGCGAATCAATCTCAACACGGCCAGCCGAGATGTGCTCAGATGTTTGGCCTATGACGCCCTCTCTGGTGAATCCATCTCACAGGTAGTGGATACCGCACATGATACGGCGCATGCCTTTGGTCCGCAGCTCCAATCCTGGAGACCGAATCGCGCTGAGCTTGAGCGTCATGCCAAGGCAGTGGCCGAAGGAATCATACGATCACGTCCTTTTGCGAGTCTATCTGAGTTAAGTCATCTGCGGGATGAGCAGGGAAGATCCCTATTTGGTGATCAAGAACAGTTGGCAACTGACATCCATTTGCAGTGGTCTGATCGAACCTCAGAATCTTTATTCGGGAGAATGTATTGCAGCAGTGGGTTGCGCTCCCGGCATTTTCGGGTCTGGCTGGTCGGGCAAAGTCTGAATTCTAGGGGAGAAGTATCTGCCCAATGCAGGCGCGCGGTTGTGGTTTTTGTCGATCCCGGGCAACGGGGACACTTGGGCCAAGTCATGCCAGAGCAACAACAAGTAAAGATTTTGCATCGCCATGATTTTTAGAAGCTGTTTTGTCTATTTGCTGATCCTCATGCCAATGCAGGCAGAGTATGCAGGATTGCGTATCGCCAACGCTTTGGATCATGGGCGTGGAAGTCTTCGGGTTGTTTGTGATGGCAGGGAATGGTTCACAAACGGAATACAAAGGGGTGAAGTCAGCGGCCTACGGCGCCTTCAGCCAGGAGTGCATCATTTGAAATTCACTCGAAACGGGCTGGATCCTGCTGAGATCAGGCTCCGGCTTAAATCGGGGGAATGTGTTAGCCTGGTGCCATACGCCAGACGCCGTGATAATGGCCAATGGGCCATTGGGGTTCTCAAGCTTGATGTCGACAGACTCGCAGTCGATCGCGAGGTCAGCATCGTGTATGTTGGAGCTCGACCAAGACTGTTGGTGGATTTTCAGCCTGCTGGAAAAGACTGGGAGAGCCTCGTTGTGAATCGAATGGAATTGGAGGCATTCACTGTCTCTCAGCCAAGGGGCTACCTACCCGTGCGAGTGGGGCGGCAAACACTCCAATCATTGCCGATTTTTGAACAA
>JBMYMN010000215.1:0-3028 GCA_049597355.1 Luteolibacter sp. | reverse complement strand
AGGAAGAAAACTTTGGGCAGCACATCATGAAAATTTCGGGTCAGTTTTTTAGCTGATGGTTTAAAGATTAATATGTTCGCCAATCTCCATCAATCTCTTAATTTACATTGTAAATATCATGAAAACTGCCGAAATCTGACCATTTTGGAGGAAATGCACATCACAGTCTGGCTGTTGTTGCTTTTTCAACCTCGGAAACCGTGGGTATTGTGCATGCTGGCGGATAAAGGGGTGGCCTGAATGGCCGCGCGGCCTCCGCTACAGAAGAATAAGGATCTACGAGGAAGCACTCGACCATTTCAACAGGCCGGCCCGAAGGCAAAGCGAAATCCGCTTTCGTGGAAATGACAGCAACCACATACGTGGCTGCAAGTGCCTGGGTCATCCAATCCCATGAGGCGTCCTTCGTGCTGGATTTGTCGGTTTGATGGTTTTTACTCCGCGAATGCGCTTGCAAGTTCTCATTCTCATGGCCCTGACTCCCCTGCTCCACGCCAAGCCCATCGCCCTTTTCAATGGCAAAGACCTCAGTGGCTGGAAGGCCGACATACCCAAGGCCGACAAGAACCCCGACATCGAGCCCAGCTTCATAATCCGCGATGGCAAGCTCGTCTCCAAAGGCAATCCCCGTGGCCAGCTCCTCACGGAAAAGACCTTCAACAATTACAAGCTGGTGGTCGAATACCGCTTTCCAGGCGAGCCCGGTAACTGTGGGGTGTTGGTCCACGCTTCGCGCCTGCGAGCCCGTGGCAACATGCACCCGCAATCCATCGAGGTGCAAATGATGTCCGGCGACGCCGGGGACTTCTGGGTGATTGAGGAAGATATTACCGTGCCCAACATGGACAAGCGCCGCCCGCGTAACGATGGCCAAAAGTGGGGTGGCGGTCAAAACGATGCCCGCCGCATCCTCAATCTCACCGACGATTCGGAAAAACCGCTGGGTGAATGGAACACCATGACCATCCTCTGCAAAGATGACGAAATCACGGTCCACCTGAACGGCGACCTGGTGAATCAGGGCTCAAAGGCCACCGCTACTGAAGGCAAGATCGCGCTGCAGGCTGAAGGCGCGGAAGTCGAGTTCCGAAAAATTGAGCTAACTCCTCTCACGGACTGAATCATCAAAGCCACCCCAATCTCATCATGAAACTGCCCATATTGCTAACTATCCTCACGGCAACCGCGCTCTGTGCCGCCATTCCTCTCCAGTTGGAAAAACCCGATGGCAAGCCCGCCGATCTGACCAAGCCCATTAAAGTCTATGTATTGGCTGGTCAGTCCAACATGGTCGGTATGGGCAATCTCAAAGGCGCCCGTCCGCAATATCCCTCCATCTACCTGTCCGCCGACCCTGCCATCATCGAAGGCCGCATGCACGCCGGCACCCATCGCTCCAAGGGTGCGTGCAAGTGGTATTGGAAAAGCAACCCAGGGCTCAAAAAGCACGGCCTCTACGACGACGCAGATGGCAAAAATCCCATCGTCCCCACCGGCACGGTGAAGGCAGGCAAGACCAAGCTCTTCATCGATGTTCCCGCCAAGGGCAACTATCTCGTCCATGTCGGCTACGGCGAGAGCAGCAACGCTGCCGCCACCCTCAACGGCCAAGAAGTCTACAAAAAGGCCGCTGGTGTAGATGCCGTGCGCACCAAAATCGCGCTCGAACCCGGCAAGCGCTATCCGCTCGAAATCAACTACGCCACCGGTGGCTCCGCCGCTCTCTGGCTGGAGCAAGTGGATCTGACCGGTAAAGGCGACCTCATCACTCTCACCGGCAAGGACGGCAAGTTTTCCTACCTCGTGGACAAGGAAACCGAAAATGGCTGGGCCACACGCAAGGACGTCTTCTTTCACGATGGCCGCATTCTCAACAAAAAGGGCAGCTTCCTCAACGCTGCGTCCAATGGTGGAAGCCTTGGCCCTGAAGTGGGCTTTGGCATTGTCATGGGCATGCACCACGGCGAGCAGGTCCTCTTGATCAAGACCGCCATGGGGAACCGATCGCTCAAGTTCGACTTCCAACCACCCTCCAGCAAACGCACGGATCCGGAGAACAAATACGAAGGCCTCGAGTATCGCCTGATGGTTGAGGGCGTGACCAAAACACTGGCCAACCTCAAAGAGATCGTGCCCGACTACAACGACCAGGGCTACGAGATCGTCGGCTTCGGCTGGTTCCAGGGCCACAAAGACAGAGGCTCAAGCAAGAAGGAATACGAAGGCCACCTCGTAAACCTCATCAACGATCTCCGCAAAGACCTCAAAGCACCTACGATGAAAGCCGTAATCGCGACTGCAGGATTTGGGGGTTATCGCATCAATTCCGGCGACTGGAACGGTGTCTGGGAAGCTCAAATGGCGGTCGGTGATCCCAAGCAGCATCCCAAGTTCGCGGGCAATGTCGCCAGCGTGGACACCCGCGACTTCTGGCGGGAAATCGAAGAGTCTCCCAAAAGCGAGGACTACCATTACCACCGCAATCCCGAGTTCTACTTACTTTGTGGCGAAGCCATGGGCCGCGCCATGGTGCGCATGCTGGGCGGCAAAGCCGCGGTCATGCCAAAGTCCGGTCGCGAAGCCATTACCCTTGCCGCAATGGAGAAAGAGGCCGCAACACCGGCACCCACGCCCGAACAAATTGCCGCTTCCCAAGCCGCCAGCAAGGCCATGGTTCTCGATGGTCTGATGCAGTCCTACATCACCAACGAGCGTAACCAAGCCAAGCTGGCGGGTGCTTTTGATACATCCACTGCCAAGCCTGAGAAGTTCCCCGATTACCTCGAAGGCCCACTCGATGATGTCGTCGCTTTTTACGAGGCTGCCGGCATCGACACCTACAGCTGGAAGCCCGTACTGGCCGACATGCACAAGGCTGAGTGGGAGATATTCTCCTTCAATGCCGCCACCAATCCCTACGAGGCTCCTGCACCAGCCAAGAACGAACGTCCCAAGGATGCTCCCGTGGAGATCAAATTGCCTGCAGGTCAAGAGAACTGGTTCACCAAGGACTTTGACACCAAAAAGG
>JBMYMN010000214.1:0-3049 GCA_049597355.1 Luteolibacter sp. | reverse complement strand
AATACCTAACGGAAAGCAAGCCAGAATTCTAAGGAGATCTTAAGCAGTTGCCGCTACATGATACTACTTGCCAAGCATCCACGCGATATGCGGGGTGTAAAGATCGGGCTCCAAAAGGAAGGAATCGTGGCCTTTCTCCGAATGCACAGTGATGTGCATGTTTTCCACGCCATTGGCCTCGAGGTGGCCAACCAGTTCGGTTTGCTCTTCTGGATAGAAGCAGAAGTCGGAGTCGATGGAGAACACCAGCCAGCGTTGGTCGGCCTCACGGCAGCGCTCTAGCAATTCGCGCGGTGATTTTGCGCCAGCCTCTTTGATTGCATCGTAACGTGACCACAGATCGATGATGCGGAGGTAGGTGTTGGCATCGAAGCGCTGCACGAACTTCTTGCCCTGATGCAGCATGTAGCTCTGGAACTGATCCTGCACCTGATACCAGGCGAGGGTGTCTTCGGGTTGCACCACGTCCTTGCGCGCACGGCGCTCGATGGCGTCGAGGTGGACGAAGGTCTTGTGAGAGATCATGCGGGCGAGGGCGAGCCCATAGAGCGGGCCGTCGCCTTCATAGTAGTCTCCGCCGTTAAAGTGCGGATCGTTTTCAATCGCCAGGATCTGCTCGAAGAGGATCAGGCGGTTGAGCACGGTTGTCTTGAAGCCCGATGCGATGGGGATGACGTTGCGCACCCGGTCGGGTAGCATGGTCGCGAAAGTCAGGGTGATGAGCCCACCCACCGAAGGACCGACTGCGGCGTGCAGTTGGTCGATACCCAGTCCGTCTAGCAGATAGGAGATCACCTTGACCTGATCCGATGCGGAGATCGCGGGAAAGGTCGAGCCCCAGGGCTTGCCGGTTTCAGGATTGATGGAGGCCGGACCGGTGGTGCCGTAACAGCCACCTAGATAGTTGGCACAGACGATAAAATACTTGTCGGTGTCCAGTGCCTTGCCGGGACCGACCATCTCCTCCCACCAGCCGGCGTGCATTTCCTCCTGCCAGATGTCGCCGATGCCCTCAATGCTGCTGGTGATGCCAGCGGCATGATGCGAGCCGGAGAGGGCATGAAAAAGCAGGATGGCGTTGGACTTGTCCTCGTTGAGCGTGCCCCAGCTCTCATAGGCGAGGCGGACACCCGGTAAGCAGCCACCGCCTGCAAGTTGCACTGGTTCCTCCGTGCTGCCGATATCGTGGAACTTGGTCTGGGTGGCCGTGGGCATGGGATGCGAAGATTAGGGATATGTTTCAACAGGTGCAAGCCGAGCCTTGCTCCACGCTTGTCATAGGCGGGGTGTGTGTGAAGCTACTACCAATGAAGTTGATTTCATGGAACGTGAATGGGATTCGGGCGGTGCTGAAAAAGGGCTTCGCCAATTGGGTGAGCGATGAGGCTCCGGATATCTTATGCCTGCAAGAGACCAAGGCCCGGCCCGAGCAGGTCGATCTCCCACCCGAGTTTGGTGCATACAAGAATTATTGGAGTTCAGCGGTGAAGCCCGGCTATTCGGGGGTCGCGGTGTTCACCCGAGACGAACCCAAGGCCATCACGGAAGGTCTGGGCGTGGATGAGCACGACCAAGAGGGCCGGGTGCTGACCCTTGAGTATGACGACTTCATTCTGGTCAATGTGTACACACCCAATGCGCAGGATGGGCTGCGCCGACTGCCCTACCGCATGGAGTGGGACAAGGCCTTCCGTGAGCATTGTATGACCCATGCCAAACGCAAGCCGGTGGTTTTCTGCGGAGACCTCAATGTTGCACACCAAGAGATTGACCTAGCCAGGCCTACGGCCAACCGCATGAGTCCTGGTTTTTCAGATGAGGAGCGTGCTGGGTTCACAGATCTATTGGGCGCGGGGTTTATCGATACCTTTCGCCACCAGTATCCCGATCTTGAAGAAGCTTATTCATGGTGGTCTTACCGTGGCGGTGCCCGTCAACGCAACGTCGGCTGGCGCATCGATTACTTCGGTGTCTCCGAGCGCCTTGCCCAACGGGTGAGCAACGCGCGCATTCTACCCGAGGTGATGGGATCGGATCACTGTCCGGTGGGCATCGAGCTTTCCTAGTCTATTTAGGAAACACGGTCGGCTCTCGTTTTGACCCGCCCTTTTTACCGAACATTTCGGGTAAGTCTTTGCTGGTGACGAAGAGCATCAGCGAGATTAGTGCAAGCGCGCAGGCGGACTGAATGATCTCCAACGGCTTGGTCTGCACCGGTCGGCCAAAAATCTTTTCAAGTAGAGCAAGGGTGATGTGGCCACCGTCCAGTACTGGCATCGGCAGCATGTTGAGGATGGCGAGGTTGACGTTGAAGAGCACCATGAAGGCGAGGATACGACGCCAGCCGTCATCCATCTTGAGGAACTGAAACATCAGATTTCCGATACCCGCCGGTCCGCTGAGATGACTCACCCCGACCTCGGACTTGGGATTGAAGAGGTTGGTAATGGTCACCCACATCATGTTCATGCTGTCGCCGACCTGTTTAAAAGGGCCAGGATTGACGATGCGCGTATCGATGCCCGCGCGACCATCCCACATCACACCAATCTGCGGATGTTCGCCCGCGGGCTGTTCAGGGGTTTCTGGGGTAATATCAACCTCACGCACGCTACCGTCGGCGGCGACAAGGGTCAGCTGCATGGTTTTCCATTCCTTATTCTCCATGTATTTGGAGAAGGCACTCCAACTGTAAATTGCATTGCCATCGACGTGGGTGACGGTGTCGCCGGGTTGCATTCCAGCATCCTCGGCAGGGCTGTTGGGCGCTACTTGGAGCACGATGAGAGGCATCTTCTCCTGAATGCCGACCTGACGCAGGCCACCGCGCTGATACCATTTGGTGTCGGGCACAGTGAAGCCGGAGCTGATGGTGATGGGTTCGTCGTATCCGTCGCGCTCGACTGTGAAGACGATCTTGTCCGAGCTGCTGAGGATAATACGTTCAGTAACCGAGTCGAGCGAGCCACGAAAGCCACTCACGGTTTTGCCATTGATGGTGATGATCTTGTCACCGGCTTGCAAGCCGGCCTGTGCGGCGGCGCTACCC
>JBMYMN010000213.1:0-3068 GCA_049597355.1 Luteolibacter sp. | reverse complement strand
TCTGGGTGGTGGAGCGTCAAGAGGGCCGCTGAGGTGGGTCGCAGGTCATGCCTCATGACTGATCACCTCATGAAGAGCTCCCAATTCTTCTCCCTTGTCACCCACCCCACAACCCACAAAACTCTCAGCATGTTCCTCGGTTTCGATTCGTCCACCCAGTCTCTTACTGCCGTCATCATCAATCCGGAAACTGAAGAAATCGTCCTTCAGGAATCGGTCAATTTTGGCGGTGACCTTCCGCAATACCACTGCCCCAGCGGTTTCATCGAAGGCGGCAAAAACGGGGAAGTGCACTCCAAGCCCCTAATGTGGCTAGATGCACTCGACATGTTGCTTGAGCGCATCAAGGACCAAGTCGATCTCAGTCAGGTCAAGATGATCGCCGGCTCCGGCCAGCAGCACGGTTCGGTCTACCTCGATGACAGCTTTGAATGCCGCTTGGCCGGTCTAGAAACCACGCAAAGCCTCGCCGATCAACTCGAGGGCGCCCTCACACGCGCCACGGCACCAATCTGGATGGATACCTCTACCAGCGAGGAATGTGCCGAGATCACCAAATCCCTTGGCGGCCCGGATGAAGTCTGCGCCCGCTCCGGTTCCATCGCCATCGAGCGCTTCACCGGCCCACAGATTCGCCGCTTCTCCAAGCAGGATGCCAAAGCCTACGGCCGCACTGCCCACATCCACCTCGTTAGCTCTTTCATGGCTTCCGTGCTGGCTGGCAAATCCGTCTCCATCGACTTTGGTGATGGCGCGGGCATGAACCTTCTCAATCTGGAAGGCCTCGGCTGGGACAGCGATCTCCTCGAAGCCACCGCTGATGATCTCGATACCAAACTCAGCTCCCCCGCTGCCGCGACCACACCGCAGGGCAGCATCGCAAGTTACTTCGTCGAGAAATACGGTTTCTCCGCCGACTGCCAATGCGCGCTCTTCACCGGCGACAACCCCGCCTCCTTGGTCGGCATGGGCGCCACTACTCCTGGTAACATCGTCATCTCCCTGGGCACCAGCGACACTTTCTTCGCCTCCATGCCTGGCCCTAAAACCGACCCCAACGGTTACGGCCATGTATTTGGAAATCCAGTGGGTGGGTTCATGTCCCTGATCTGCTTCATGAACGGCTCGCTCTCCCGCGAAGCCCTGCGCGACGCCCACGGGCTTGATTGGGGCGCCTTCGATAAGCAAGCGCTCGCTGCCACCGCCGATGCCACCGGCCAAAATCTTATGGTTCCCTTCTATGGTCCCGAGATCACCCCTCGCCACGACTTCAGTGGTCCGGTTCTCAAAGGCTCCGAAGCCTTTGAAGGTGGTGATGCCGCCCTCCAAGTCCGCGCCCTGCTCGAAGGCCAGTTCCTCAACATGCGCCTCAATAGCGAGTGGATGGGTGTGAAAGCCGAGCGCATCCGCCTTACCGGTGGCGCCTCCAAGAACGACGGCATCGCCCAAATCGTCTGTGATGTCTTCCAAGCTCCCGTGGAACGCCTCGACGTCTCCAACTCCGCTGCTCTTGGAGCCGCACTGATCGCTGCAGGTGCCGCCGGTCACGACATTGCCAAACTGCAAGAGACCTTCTGCCAAGCGAGCCCCGGCTCCAACCTGACTCCTAACGCCGAGTTGGGCCCCATCTATGAAGACGCCATGGGCCGCTTCAAGACCTTGCTCGAAGAAACTATTTCCTGAGGCCACTGACCTTCTTGGTCAGCCGCTCACGCAATTCCTTCTCAACAGTCGCATGCTCCGGCTTGCCGGCGAGGTTGTTGAACTGCTGGGGATCATTCTCCATGTCGTAGAGCATGTAATCAGCCTTGTCGCTACCGGGCTTGCCGTAGCGCATGAAGGCCCACTTCGGAGTGCGCAGTCCAAAACCGGCACGCACTTGGGTCAGGGCTTCCTCCTCAGTGTAGGCCTTGTCTTCAGTACCGAGCGAATTAACTAGGCTCTGTCCCTGAAGCACATCGGGAGTCTTCAGGCCCGCAATCTCCGCCAGCGTCGGATAAAGATCGATCAGTTCCACCACCCTCGAAGAGCGGGTTCCCTTCTTGTCGCCAGGAAGGCTGATGATGAGCGGCACTCGCGCGCTTTCCTCCATCAGGCTACTCTTCTGCCATAGGCTGTGTTCTCCCAGGTGGAAACCGTGATCACTCACGAACACCACAATGGTGTTGTCGCGAAGCCCAAGCTCATCCAGAGCATTCATCACACGACCGACCTGCTCATCCATATAGGTCACCGATGCATAATACCCACGCAGCCCTTTCTTCAGCTCAAGTTCATCCATCTTGTATTTGTTGGCATTCGACTGCTGTTTCGCAGCCTTGGGCATATCATCGAGATCGCCTTCAGGAACCATTGGCAGCTTCATCTTATCGACTGGGTAATCCTTGAAAGAGCGTACGGGAGCAACAAAAGGCGCATGCGGTCGCACAAAGCCCACGCCGAGAAAGAAGGCCTTCTTATCCTTAGCTCGCTCCTTGAGCAACTCGATGGCCTTGTCTGCAGTATAACCATCTGCCAGTTCTTCATCGGGTACTGTGGCTTCTACGATGACCACATCACTACCCTGGTGGTTGCCATGATCGATCTTAAACACCCCGCCCTTCTCGGCCTCATTCCACGCTTTCCACTTCTCACGATTACGCTCGTAGAATGGTCTGGTATCTTCGTGCATTACATCCTCGGCTTTTCCAGACGTGAGCGTTTCCATGACCTGCACATTATGGGTCACATCCCAGGACTCCTTGTGGTCCGTCCCCGGCGCTCCTGTGAAAATATTTCCGGGAACGCCCATGTGGTAAATCTTACCGGCACGGCCACTCCAGTATCCGTTCTGGCGGAAAAGCTCGGGGAGGGTCGGCGTTTTGATCTTCAGCACACCTCCATTACCCGTCACCCCATTGGTCACTGGATACATGCCGGACATGATGGAGGCGCGTGAGGGGCCACAGAGCGGAAACTGACAGTAGGCTCGCGTGAATGTTGTTCCATTCGCTGCGAGCTTGTCCAGATTGGGTGTTTTGCAGTGTGGATGGCCATAACCACTCAAGGCAGTGCACAGATCGTCCGCC
>JBMYMN010000212.1:0-3106 GCA_049597355.1 Luteolibacter sp. | reverse complement strand
GCCGGTTGAAGGAAGGCTATCGCATGTTGGTGATGGGCTACGGCGATCACGACACCTACTCGGGCATGGGCACGCCCTATCCGAACAATCCCAAGGGTGGGGAGGTCAATGGCCTGCAGGCCAGCATGTCGGCGGTGGAATACACCGTGGCCAACCATCCAACGACTCAAGTCTTTGCGCATGGCACCAGTGCCGGATCCAGTGGGGCCTACTCCTTGGCCTTTGCTTTTGCCCAAGAGGACATCGATCTGACCGGCGTGGTGATGGACTCCAAGATTGTCACGCCTCGAGCCAGCCCCGTGATCATGAGCATGGCGGCCAACAACTCACGCATCGCGCCCGAGTGGGCCTTCGAGGCGGTCAAACGCGACAACCGGGAATTCTGGATCGGCGGAACCCGCGGTAAGATTGAAAAGATCGGCGTCATGGCCGACCCGGATTATCCCTTTTATCCGGAGGCTGCCGTAAAGGCCGGCTTCCGCGACGTGCCTTTGTTGGTGCTCGCCGGCAAAAAGGATCCTTTCTATGGGGCTAGGGCTCCACAAATCCCCGAGGCCGAAGCCGCTGGATTGAGCAACGTCGAGTGGTTGTTTGATGGCATGCGCCAAGCGATTGATGCCCAAAAAGATTCACCCCATGAGTTTTTGGTGCTCAACGCCGGCCACGTACCGACCGTGAAAAAGGATGGTCACTCCGTGCACAACCAAGTGGACACCTTCATCAAGCGCGCGACCAAGCGCAACCCAAACCCTCCTTTCCAAGCAAAGAATGCCACGAAGAACTAAACCCGAAACATCAAACACCAACCCATCATGAAGATTAGCAACAACTCATGGATTACCGGTCTGACTGCATTGGCTCTGGCGACGGCGCTGTCCTCTGCCGCCGTTACCTCGGAGAACAACCAGCGACTGGCTGGTGTGCTCAATAAGTTTCCCCAATCCGATGCCAACGGCGATGGCATACTGACGGCGGATGAGGCCAAGGCCTTCAAGGCCAAGTTTGCCGAGCGGCGCAAGGCTGCCGGTGGTGCCCGCAAGTCGCGTCCTCCGCAGACTGTTTCAGGCAAGGCGATCGAGGGCAAAACCATCGAGGGTCTCAACGGCCTATACATGGGCCATAGTTTCTTCAGGCCTGCAGCCGCGGATCTCATGAAGGTGATCCCGGATACCAACGTCATCGAGCATACGGGCTACTTGGTGATGCAGGGTGGACAGGGCGGCTCGCCGGGCTTCCTTTGGGACAACCCGGACAATCGCAAGAAAGGCCAGGAGTATCTGGATACCGGCAAGGTCGACTTGCTGGCCATGACCTGCTATTCCTCCGAAGACAGTTCGCTCGAGCATTTCGCCAAGTGGTTCGATTATGCGATCAGCAAGAATCCCGAAATCACTTTCATGGTCACGCTCCCGTGGTCCAAGGCGCCCCATAAGGCCGAGCCTGATTTTCTGGCCGGTGCCGAAAAGCGGGCGGCCCTCTTGCACGACAAGTTGATCCAGCCACTACGCGACAAGTATCCGAAAAACAAGGTGCTGTTCTGCCCCTACGGACTTGGCGTTTACGAATTGATGGCACGCCTCGAGAAAGACCAACTTCCCGGAGTGAAGCACGTGCTCAATCCGGACAAGAAGGCCAGGGCGAAAAGCAAGATCTCCAAGGACCAATTGGTGAACGATGAAACCGGACACGGAGGGGACTTGGTCACCCGATTGAATGCGTTGCTCTGGCTGCAGACTCTCTATGCTTGCGACGTGTCCAAGATGAAGCCTCAAACTGTGGAGGGCCTCCCCGACATTCCGCTCAATGAGATCGCTGTTCTCGTGGGCAAGAAGATTGAGCCCTTCAACGCCATGTACCAAGATAAGTGATCTGCATGCATCGCCTGTCTTCTGTTCTGTGTTTGATTGCCTTTGTTGCATTGGCGACACCCTGCACCACCGCGCGTCAAAAGTTCGATCCCAGCAAGCTCGAGTTCATCGACAACGGCACCATCAAACTTGGGATCAGCAAGGACCTCGGTGGTGCCATCACCTATATCTCCAAGTCCGGCACCGATGAGAATGTCATCAACAACTTCGACTGGGGTCGGCAGATCCAGATGTCCTTCTTTTCTGGCCCGGTGCCCTACAACGAGGCGGGCCAGAAGCCAAAGGATCACTGGAAGCACATCGGCTGGAACCCCATTCAGGCGGGCGACGATCACGGCAACGGTTCCAAGATCACTAAGCTGACCAAGAGAGACAATAGCCTTCATGTGAAGTGCATCCCGATGCAGTGGCCACTCAACAACCTGCCCGGCGAATGTACCTACGAATCCACCATCGTTCTCAAGGGCAACGCCGTAGAGGTGTGTAGTCGCTTGGTCAATGCGCGCTCGGATAAAACCCAGTATCCTGGACGCCATCAGGAACTGCCCGCCGTCTACACCAATGGACCCTACTACCGCCTTATGACCTACTGCGGTGACAAGCCCTTCACCGGCGACGACTTGTATCGCATTCCCAAGAAGCCGAATGGCAAGCGTGGGTGGGATTACTGGCTGGCTACCGAAAACTGGGCGGCGCTGGTCAATGACGACAACTGGGGCCTGGGTATTTACAAACCCAACAACACACTCTTCATCGGAGGCTTTGCAGGCAAGGAAGGCAAGGGTACTACCAACGATAACCCCACCGGTTACATGGCGCCCCTGCACACCGAGATTCTCGATCACAACATTACCTACGAATACCGCTACACCCTCATCCTCGGCAGTCTGGATGAGATTCGTGCTCATGCGGTCAGCGAGGGCAAGGCAGCGGGTCTGCCGAATTGGAAGTTCGAGAAGGATCGCCAGCATTGGCGTTACCAAGCCGCGGGCAAGCATGGCACGGATGCCGGCTGGCCCATCCGTGGCTTCATTGAGCTCGATCTGGCCAAGAAAGGCATCACTGCCGTCAGCCCGCCGACCGTGTGGCAGGCCGAGGACGCCCCCGTGCTGCATATCGAAGCTGCCTTCAAGACCAAGCAGAAGCAGGCCGTCGTGGCCTGGAGCGCCTACGATGGCAAAAATCACAGCCCGGCCTTCGATCCCAAGAACCTATTGCATTTTGACATCCAAGGCGAC
>JBMYMN010000211.1:0-3108 GCA_049597355.1 Luteolibacter sp. | reverse complement strand
CTTTTTCACCCTCGGCTAAAATACCCCTAGTGGACCCGATCAGGAAAGGGAAAAGGGGGTTGTCACCATCAACTTTGGAAATGGCCGAACCGATGCAAGCTTCCGATACGGCATCGTGAAACCCGAAGAGTTTCCAAAAGAAATCACAGACCTCATTGAGGCCGTGGTGGAATTGCAGTCACGCGATGTCAACTGATGCCAATTGATGGCAGGGCCATCGGTCATTCAGAATTCATTTGGAATAAGATCCCATATATCTCAGTCTAATCGGTAATGGAACTCATCCGCATCACCCTGGCTGGCTTCATGGCACTGTTGGTGTCCATGCCCTTCGGACTGTGTGGTGAACAATGCCATGATGGTTCGTGTTGTACGGATGTCTGCCATGTGGGTGCCTCCCATGTGGGAAAGCCCACCTGTGAAGACTCCTGTTGTTCGGGTCGCCAGCAGCCTCAAGAACAAGCAGATGGCTGCGGCTGCAACTGTTTAGGGGAATGCCGCGCTCTTCATTTTGAGCAGCGCGATTATGCGATGACCCATTCGGAAGTGTCCGTGCCGGACACGCCCGAACAGCCCGCCGCTCTACACGACCTTCCACCCGCTGATGTCTTCAGCGTTCAGACGCTCCACGGTGGAGATCGTCTTCGTGCGCCACCCGATCGCTTTGCCCGGACATCCCGGCAGATCATCCATTGCGTCTTTCGTTGGTAAGCCCCCTGCGCCGGAGGAGCTGAGCCGTCACGGCTCGCTGTCCTCTGATCTCACCCGCAGGGCATCGGCCTGAGCCCTTCTAACAGGCCTATATTCCAACCAACGAAACCATATGAACATCTTTCTAACATCCATCATCACTCTGTTCACGCTGTGCGCCTTCGCGCAGGCCGATGACAAAAAAATCTACACCGAAATCTCGGAGAAAAAACGCGAGGAAGCCGCATTGGCGGAACTCAAATCCACCCCGAACGCAGTCATGGTCTATGCCAAGGGCATGTGCTGTGAATCCTGTGGCATTGGTGTGCGCAAGAAGCTCCAGAAACTGGACTTCGTCGATACCAAGCGCTTCAACAAGGGCATCGCTCTGGACCCCAAAACCCAGCTGGTCACCATCGCCCTGAACAAGGGCGCCAGTGCTGACGGCAAGGCCATCCACAAGGCGGTCCAGCAGGCCGGTTACGATGCCATGAAGCTCTACGAGCTAAGCGGCGGCAAACTGAAGTCCACCTCACTGGACAAATAACCTGAATACCTGACTGATCATGAAACGCGCAATGCTTGTCGTGTTGAGTCTGGCCGCTGCCACTGTGGCACGCGCAGATCAACCCATCATGAACATGATGCCTCGATGGAGTGGTGGCTGGGGCTTCCAGTTCATCGAGGAATACCGTTACAACTCGGAGCTGCTCCTCGGTGACGATGAAGTTGGCGATGGTCTCAGTGAAGAGGTCCACATCCTCAATCTCGAAGCCGTCTACACCTGGCAACGCTGGATTCGCCTGACCGCCAAGATGCCCTACATTCTCCATGCCGAACGGGAAGTTCCCGATGGTGGTGGCGGAGTGGAGAAGCAAAAAGACAATGGCCTGGGTGACTTGACCCTTGCCCTGCCGCTGAAGCAGTACTTCAACCTCGACGGCCGCTCCGGATCATGGACTGCAGCTCCGCAATTGCGGGTGCCTCTGGCTGGTGATGACGACTACGAGATCGGAGACAATGAATGGGGTGGGGGACTGTTCCTCGGTTACGAAACCGAAACTGCCGATTGGTTCATTGGTACTGGCGTCAGCGCCTGGGTCTTCGATGGTGATGAACCCTTCGAGATGGGAGCGTCGCTCGACTTCGGTCGTAACGTCTTCGCCTTCGGCTCAAGCGGCCAGATCACCTGGGAAACGGACTACAAGTGGGAGGATGACGGCTCCACTCGGCTGAAATCCGGCCCGGCCATCTACTGGAAGTTCACCGATACGGTACACGGCCGATTGGAATGGAAGCACGACTTCTACGACTACCGCGGCGTGCTCGACCACGGCAATGGCGACACCGTGAAGGTCGGCATCGGCTTTGTGTTCTGAGGCTCATCTCAATGACCCATCACCGATGCCAGGCGGCGGTGGGTCATGCTTGTCATTGATGAAGCATTGCCAAACGGCACTGCGTTCCATTGACTGCCTCTAGGGCCAACCCTTGGTCAAATTCCGCATGTTCCACAAACGTCTCCAATGATGAGGATGAAAGTCAGCAAGATCAAACGGAAGCTTCATTCGATGAGGCATACTTGGTTTGACAAGTTCATCTTCATTCACATCAACAAAACCGGCGGAAGCAGTATTGAGAAAGCTTTGAATATTCCTTTCGAGCACAGGACCGCTCTGGAAAAGATTAGGGAGATTGGCCGCAGCCGCTGGGACCGGAAATGGACCTTTGCGTTCGTTAGAAACCCCTGGGACAAGGTGGTTTCTCATTACTACCATCGGGTGAAAACCAATCAAACCGGGCTGGGTGATCAGCACATAGATTTCAAAGAGTGGGTCAAGCGTGCCTATGGCAATAAGGATGCCGCTTATTACGACAAACCCAAAATGTTCATGCCGCAAACGGATTGGATTGCGGACGAAGATGGCCAGATCATTGTCGATGACATCCTGCGTTTTGAGAACCTCGAAGCTGACTTCCGCAAGGTGCTTGAGAAGCTTGAGAGAAGTGCTTCCTTGCCACACGCCAAGAAGTCCGATCGGGGAAATTACGGTCAGTATCACGACGCCGAGGCCGCCGAACTGGTGCGCAGTTGGTTTGCGCGCGACATTGAACGGTTCGGCTATCAGTTTGAGGATGGCGACGTCTGAAGCACCACGCCTTAGATGCTAGGAATTTACTTTTTCACCTTCAGTGAGAATACCCCCATCGCCCCGCATTAGGAAGGAGAAAAGGGGGTTGCGGGGGAAAAGGGGGTATGAACATTGAACGCCCAACGCCTAATGTCGAAATTTGAAGTCTGCCTTCTCTCTTGTTGTCCCTCATTTGAAAGTTGAGCGCCGCATATTCGACGTTCGACGTTCGCCACAGACGCGCCTCCCCTGCCCTGTCGCAGCTGATTTGCTGCACAGGTATTCT
>JBMYMN010000210.1:0-3283 GCA_049597355.1 Luteolibacter sp. | reverse complement strand
TGCTGTTAGAGGATTGGCGGCGTCGGCAATTTTTTTGGCCATCTGCAATCTTGGGCTCTCATCATCGTGGTAGTCGCCGCCACCCAACATCTCCAGCCAGTGGCGCTTGAATGGTTCACTCTTCTGATTCGGGTCGCCACGCTTGTATTTGCGGGCAAGCTTGTAGTTCTGGCGTTCCTTTACCACCATCGCGCGTGGTGGCCCACCGGGATGACTGGACTCCAACTTGGCGCGCTTAGCTTCAATCTCGCGGTTTTTCTGGCCATCTTTTTGGGTGAAGAACTGCTGCACCTGACCCTCATCGTAACTCAGCGGACAGAGCTTGCGCTTGGCCTGATTGGCGAGTTGTCCCTTACCGCTTTGTATGGCGGCGTGCCATTCATTGGCAAGGGCTTCACAGAGTGCCTTCTGATTGGCCCCATGCTTACCCATCTCTGTATACCACTGGGCGAGGCGCGGTGCGGTGTTGTCTCCCACGGCCGATACCGCCAGGAATTTCTTCCATTGCAGGGTGGCCTTGCCTCGCAGCTTGTACATCTTGAAACTATCGGTCTGACATCGGGCTAGCTCCCAGTTCTGGCGATGAGCGAGCCAGCCGAGGTGAAGATAACCTGCGAGTGTGCTCGGTTCCCGCACTTGCTTCACGATGCCGTGACGAAACTGATGGTTTTCGTGGTCGATCTTTTTCATCTCCGCCAGAAACTGTTCGTGGGCCTTGGCGTTGGCAGGTGCGCCAATCACTGGGCCACGCGGATTGGCATCGGCGTTTTCTACGATGGAAAAGAACGAGTAGTAGTCCGTCATTGAGATGGGGTCGGTCTTGTGCTTGTGGCAGCGCGCGCAGGATACCGTGCTGCTCATGAAGCCGCGGGTGATTACATCTACACGGTCATCCATCATCACCTCGTGCCGACCGCGTGGACCGACAGTGAGAAAACCGAGCGCGGCAAGATCGGGATGATCTGGTTTGTCGACCACCAAATCGGCAGCAATCTGCAGTTTGATAAACTGTGCCCAAGGGATGTCACGATTGAAGGCGTCCACAAGCCACTCGCGGTAGGTCCAAGCGAAGGGGAAGCGGTTGTCCTTCTGAAAGTTGTAGCCAAACGTATCGGCATAGCGAGCCACGTCCATCCAGTGACGCGCCCAGCGCTCACCGTAGGCCGTACTAGCCATCCATTCATCGAGGAGTTTTGGCCACTGCTTCGGGTCGGCCTCGAGGCGTTCAATTTGTTCCATGGTCGGGGGTAGTCCCGTCAGGGAAAACGAAGCTCGGATCGCCCATTGCCGCGGCTCAGCCATAAGGTTGGCAACCGTGCCCGTGGCCTTGCGCTGTTGATGGAGCAGGCCATCGACCGGGTGTTGCCGGTTGGCCACTTTCACAGCGACTGGAGGGTTGTAGGCCCAATGGTCCTCAGCCTGCACGGCACATGCCGTGAGTATGGAGAATACAATGGGTGGAAAGCAACGCATTGACGTGAATACTAGTCCATCATACCGCTTCTTTCTGCCCAAAACACACAATTTTCTGCTTAAGGTAACATCCTCTTACAAGCGGTTATCTGCGGCACGGGCAGTGTCAGACGGAGATGATTGCTTCACTCAGAACCAGATTGTCCCACATTACATTTGCTTTTCATTGATCCGGCAAAGGTGTGGACACCTAGGATTTGGACGAGAGGTATGTCCCTTCCGCGAACCTGTCTTGTCCTTCCGTCACAGGGGCCTATCAATTTCGTAATGATACAAGTCAAGATCTTCAGGATCTTGCCGCTGTTTGCCTTAGCGGTGAGCGTGGCTTGCGCCGAGTTGTCTCTGCAAGATTTAGGGTGGAAAATCTCTCGCCAGATTCACTCATTCAGCGGCGTAATACAGAAATGACACTCCGCCATCTCGCTGCATCCCTGCTCTACTTCGGACTTATTGCTCCGCTTCAGGCCGAACTCAAGTTCGAGGTCAAACTGCTCAAGATTGATCCCAACGAGGCCTGCGCCATCGCTGATTTCAACAAGGATGGTGTCCTGGATGTCAGTGCCGGCCGCAGCTGGTATGCCGGCCCTGACTATGCTGCTCGCCCCCTGCGTGAGATCGGCGAGTTCGGTAAGGACTACCTCAAGAACAACGGAGAGCATGCCTACGACGTCGATAGCGACGGCTGGATCGACATCGTCTCGGGCAGTTTCGTTGAGGCGGAAGTCTTTTGGTACAAGAACCCCGGCAAGGAGGCTCTGGACAGAGGCAAGCTCTGGTCCCGAAAACTGCTGGCAAAGACAGCGCCGAAAAACGAGATCACTTATCTTCACGATATCGACGGTGATGGAAATCCTGAATACATCGCTAACAGCTGGGATATGAAAAACCCGCAACTGCTCTGGAAGTTCATCAAGAAGGATAAAGAAGTCATTCTGGACAAATGCGAGATCGGTGGCTGTAACGGCCACGGCATCGGTTTCGGTGATGTGAACGGCGACGGTCGGGAAGACCTCCTGTTTGGCCGTGGCTGGTATGAGCGCCCCGAAGGCGACCCCTTTCAAGCTGAGTGGATCCTCCGCGAGGATTGGCAGTGGAAGCATGCGAGTTGCCCCATGGTCGTCACCGACCTCAACAACGACAAACGCAACGATATCATCTACGGTAACGGCCACGACTACGGCGTCTATTGGATGGAGCAACTCGAGCCCGTGGACGGCAAGACCCAATGGAAGCGCCACGAGATCGACAAGGAATGGTCTCAAGCCCACGCCGTAGCCTGGATTGACATAGACGGCGACGGGGCTAACGAACTAGTCACTGGCAAACGCGTGCGTGGCCACTCCGGTAGAGATCCCGGTGCCAACGAGAAGCCTGCGATCTACTCCTATGACTGGGATCCAAAGGCCCTCAAGTTCAACCGTCATCTGATCGCAGATGGCGTGGGAACCGGCCTTTTTATTCGCAGTGCCGACCTCGACGGCAACGGCAAGATGGACCTTGCCGTCAGTGGCAAGACCGGCACGTACTTGCTATTCCAGAAATAATATTAGTACACAAA
Source organism: Luteolibacter sp. (assembly GCA_049597355.1). Classification (GTDB taxonomy): domain Bacteria; phylum Verrucomicrobiota; class Verrucomicrobiia; order Verrucomicrobiales; family Akkermansiaceae; genus Luteolibacter. The sequence goes on along the minus strand of JBMYMN010000210.1, from coordinate 252 downwards.
ATACGCCATGCCCGACTTAAGCCCCAAACAGACCGATTGAAGTTCAATTGGAAGCTGGATCACTCCAACTTGGGAGTGGCTGAATACGTATCTTCCTGGGTGTGGAGTCTTTCGAGGTCACCTAGCCTCTTTTCCTGTTCCTGACACGATCCGCTGGGTATTTTTATCGAGGGCACTGAACCAAATTGCTGGCATACATCTCAGTGGATGCGGGCTGATTGTTTCTTAGATCATCTTCCCGGGTTTGGTTTT
>JBMYMN010000209.1:0-3330 GCA_049597355.1 Luteolibacter sp. | reverse complement strand
CCTGCTGGCGCTGCAGGTGGCTGATCCAACCTTCTTACAAGATTTGAACCGGGGTCTCGAATGAGGCTCCGGTTCTTTTTTTGCCTTATGGTATCAACCTGCCTGCGCATGATCACGACTATTGCTTTGCCTTCTTGACTGAGCCCGAAATGCGATAAGATTTAAACCATGTCCGGATTTGATCTGCTGTACTTACACGGCGTCTCCGCTGCTGCTCACTGTTTCGACTTCATCAAGGCTCTCGACTGTGGTCACCCAGTCACCAATGACGACGTGGTTGATGGCGTGGAACAGGATATTGGGCTGGTTTTCCGTCAGGCCACTCATAATGTCCTCAGTCTCCTGTTTTTGGCAGGGCTTCCCTGTCGATTGCAGTCATATAGCGTCCTGCGCGTCACGAAACCCTTTTGGGTGACAACCACTAATGCGTGATGGGTCGGATGCCAGAAGACGCTTGCAGACGATAAGTCTCAATAGATTTCTATTTTACCACGCGATTCCTGTCGTTTCATTTAACTCAACCCATAGTCAACACCAAGCATACCCCCATATGTCCAACGAACCTCAATGCCCATTCGGCCACGGTGCCGCATCCACTGGCGGAGCTGCCACCACCAACGATGATTGGTGGCCCAACCGTCTCAAAGTCGACTTGCTCAATCAACATTCACAAAAGTCCAACCCAATGGGGGAGGACTTTGATTATGCCAAGGCCTTCAATAGTCTCGATTACGATGGACTAAAGGCTGATCTCGCGGAGCTGATGACGGATTCCAAGGATTGGTGGCCGGCCGACTTTGGTCACTACGGCCCTTTCTTCGTGCGTATGACTTGGCACAGTGCGGGCACTTATCGCACAGGAGACGGTCGTGGCGGAGGTGGGCGTGGACAACAGCGCTTTGCTCCACTCAACAGTTGGCCCGACAATGGTAATCTAGACAAGGCCCGCCGCCTTTTGTGGCCGATCAAGCAGAAGTATGGCAAGGCGCTGTCATGGGCTGACCTTATGATTCTTGCTGGAAACGTTGCGATGGAGACCATGGGTTTCAAGACCTTCGGTTTTGCCGGTGGCCGTGAAGACACCTGGGAACCCGATCTGGATGTTTATTGGGGCGCTGAAAAGGAGTGGTTACAGGCCAGCGGTGGCGAGAACAGCCGCTACACTGGAGAGCGAGACCTCGAGAATCCCTTGGCAGCTGTGCAGATGGGTCTTATTTATGTCAATCCAGAGGGGCCGGATGGCAACCCAGATCCGCTGGCAGCGGCTCATGACATCCGTGAGACCTTCGGCCGCATGGCCATGAACGACGAGGAAACCGTGGCTCTGATCGCTGGGGGGCACTCCTTCGGCAAGACCCACGGTGCCGGTCCTGCAGACAACGTCGGCGCGGATCCGGAGGCGGCTTCCATTGAAGAACAAGGCTTCGGCTGGACCAGCACTTACAAGAGTGGCAAGGGTGGCGATGCCATTACCTCCGGCCTGGAAGTGACCTGGACCAAGACCCCAACCCAGTGGAGCAACAACTACTTCGAGAACCTCTTCGCCTACGAATATGAGCTCACCAAAAGTCCGGCCGGTGCCAACCAGTGGGTGGCCAAGGATGCTGAAGCGATCATTCCGGATGCCTACGATTCAAGCATCATGCGTAAGCCGACGATGCTAACTACCGATCTTTCCCTGCGATTCGATCCTGAATACGAAAAGATCTCGCGCCGTTTCCTGGAAGATCCTGAAGCCTTTGCTGATGCCTACGCTCGCGCCTGGTTCAAGCTGACCCACCGCGATATGGGACCCAAGACCCGTTATTTGGGCCCTGAAGTGCCTGAAGAGGACCTCATCTGGCAGGATCCTATTCCCGCCTGTGACCACCCAGTGATTGATGATGCTGACATCGCAGCCCTCAAGGCCAAGATTCTTGAGAGTGGTCTCAGCGTGCAACAACTGGTGGGAGCTGCCTGGTCTTCCGCTTCCAGCTTCCGCGGCTCGGACAAGCGCGGTGGTGCCAATGGTGCCCGAGTGCGTCTGGCCCCACAGAAGGACTGGGAAGCCAACAATCCATCACAATTGGCCCGCGTGCTCGAAGTGCTCGAAAGCGTGCAAAGCGAATTCAACAGTGCTGCCGGCGGAGGTAAGCAGGTCTCCTTGGCTGATCTCATCGTGCTCGGTGGCTGTGCTGCCATCGAACAGGCCTCCGGCGACTCCGTGAGCGTGCCATTCACGCCCGGCCGTATGGATGCCAGCCAAGAGCAGACTGACGCCGATTCCTTCGAGCCCATGACGCCTTACGCCGATGGCTTCCGCAATTACCTCGGCGGTGCCTACTCCGTGCCTGCTGAGGCCCTGCTCATCGACAAGGCCCAACTTTTGACCCTCACCGCGCCCGAAATGACGGCCTTGGTGGGCGGCATGCGCGTCCTCGGCGCCAACTTCGACGGCTCCGATTACGGTGTGCTGACCGACAACCCAGGTGCCTTGAGTAATGACTTCTTCGTTAACTTGCTCGATATGGGGGTGGAGTGGAAATCTGCCTCACCCTGCGGCAATGCCTTTGTTGGTGTCGACCGCGATAGTGGCGAAAACAAGTGGACTGCAACCCGCGTAGATTTGATTTTCGGCTCCAACTCCATCCTTCGAGCGCTTGCTGAAGTCTATGCAGAAGCAGGCGGTGAAGCGAAATTCAAGGCCGACTTCGTGGCTGCCTGGAACAAGGTAATGATGCTCGATCGCTTCGATTTGCGGAGCTGAGAAATCTTCGAATGAATGTGATCCCGGCTCTGGTTTTTCCAGTGCCGGGATTTTTGCAGTCATTACGAGTGCAAGTGGTTTCTTCGCTTCAGGCAGTTCAACGGATGCAGCTCAATGACCATGCTTTTTTCAAAATAATTCTAAGCATTCATTATGTAGAGTGTCACACTATATAATGAAAACGTTTGTTGCACCTTTACTGCTCATCATGCTGCATTTTAGTACGCATGTTTCCGCCTCAGAGCCACGACCTGGGAGTATTACTACCCTTGAGTTGAACAAGATTAAAAACATCAAGTCTGATCCATTTATTATAAGCGGGGTGACAATTGAACGTGGAGAGCCGGAAATTCAGGTCAGCTATTCAGCCGGCTACAAGGGCTACGATTTTAGCCTATACTCATCAGGTGAGTATCAAAAAAGTGGTCCGCAGCATATTGACCTATTTCTCAAAAATTCTTCCCGCGGCGAGATAACTGAGGCCATGAAGGCGACTGAGATCGGATACAACCTTGCCGGCATTCCCAAACCCGCGGTGATCACAATTCATACGGATCATGGTGGTAAGAAAACGGTGCCATACG
>JBMYMN010000208.1:0-3413 GCA_049597355.1 Luteolibacter sp. | reverse complement strand
TGGTTGGTCTCTACCAGTTTTGAGGTGAACGCACCCTTTATCTCGCGAACCACTATATCCCGAAAGCACATGGAAAATGATTGAAGGCATGGGAGTAAACCATCAAGAAACAGGGATGCTTGAAGAGGTGGGTGCCAAGTTGAAGAAGTTCTTCGAGATATGCGGTGCCCTGCTTATCGCCATGCCGAACAACTACGCTGAACTGAGACCAGGTCTGAAAAACGCCATCGACTGGGTCTCGCATACGACCGGCGAAGACACGTGGCCCATTTCCGTGCCCGCCAACATGTCGCCTGCCATATCCAAGGCCGTCGAGCCATGAATCCTGGAATATCAGCTGAGCTCGTAGTAATCTTCCCAGCCCTTGCGTGGAGCGGGTCCATCGAGATGGATTTGGGCCTTGGCGTTGCCGACAGCCTTCTTGGTCTTACGATCGAAGTCGAAGCTCTCATTGAGGAACTGACAGGTAACTCCAAGGTGCAGCAGTTGGGTGAGTTCACCCGCAATGCTGAAGGGTGAACTCGTTTTGCCGTTACCCAGACAGGCTTGCACGAAAGACTCCTGATGCTGATGGGGAACCTTGGGCACCTTCATATCATCGAGGTATTCCTTCATGGTCACACGAGGAAAGATGGTCGAGGCCGCGCTGTGGCTGGTGCGATGGATGACAAACTTTTCGTCCTTGCGATGCATGAGCGTGGCACCAACGCCTCTGAGTTTGGGATGTTTGGGCGCTTCGCCTTCCTGAGGCTTGTCCCAGAATTGTTCGGGCACCACCGGTTTGCAGTCGAAGCCATCCTTCCAGACCAGATCCACTTCGGGTAGCCCCTCGCCGCGAGCGGGGAACTTCATGGAGAGCTTGGAGAGGGTGGGGAAGATGAGTTGACCGTGATCCTTCATCTCGAGTGCATCGACGCGAGTTGGCAGACCGAGCTTCAGGTAGTCATGCGCAAAGTCCAAGATGTGTGCACCCCAGTCACCAAAGATACCACAACCATAGAGGTGGAAAGCCCGCCAGCGTTGCGGGTGATAGAGGGAATTGAAGGCCTTTTTCTGTTTGGGGCCGACCCACAAATCCCAGTCGAGGGTTTCGGGAATGTTTTGGCCAGCAGGGAAGTCAGAGATGCGTTTGTCTGGTTGGTAGAACCAGATGCCAGGGTGGTCGAAAGGTTTGAAGAAGGCTTCGATCTTGTGGATGTCCTTGGTAACGCCACCAGCAACCATTTGCTGGAACTGGCTTGCACCACCTGATGTGTGGCCTTGGTTGCCCATCTGGGTAACCACGCCGTATTTTTTCTCGGCTTGGATTAGGAGTTCGGATTCGCGGAAGGTGTGGGTAAGGGGCTTCTCGACGTAGACGTGCTTGCCACGACGCATGGCTTCCATGGCGACCACAAAGTGGGTGTGGTCGGGAGTGGCAACACTCACGGCATCGATGTCGTCGCTCATTTCGTCAAACATCTTGCGGAAGTCCTGATACTGCCGCGCCCGGGGAAACTTCATGGCGGCATCGCTGGATCGCGATTTATCGACGTCGCAGAGAGCCACAGGGATGGCGTTCTTACTCGCGGTAAGACCACCGATGACCGCACCTCCACGTCCTCCCACACCTACACAGCCGAGATGGAGACGTTTGCTCGGGGGCACGTTGCCGGCGGCATCGGGTTTGCCGAGCGCCAGGTAAGAGGGCATGACGCTAAAGCCAAAGGCGGCGGAGCTGGCTCCTATGAAACGACGGCGGGAGAGGTTCGTGGTATTCTTGGCCATGATCAGATGTTTATACGGGGTTTTACGATGAGATTCTTGCGCGTGTTCTGAAGGGCAGGCACAGCAGGAAGAAGAGCGCAAAGGCGAGCGGCCACATGGCTATGAGATACCAGGGCCAAGGACCGAGTTGGTCGAGCAGGCTTGGGTTGAGCGGCTTGTGCATGGTGAAGCCGAAGTTGGTGCCAAGGATCTTGTTGATGCCAAGCGAGATGGCCTGATAGCCGATGCCGCAGAGCAGCGCGATCATGGGGGTCTTCCAACGAGGGTGCTTGGGGTGCCAGTCATCAACGAGTGGCAGGTAGAGAGCGGCGGCCACGATGACGATGTGGTGGAGGAAAAAGGTAAAATAGGGCCAATCTGGATAGCCCACACCCAAGGCGGGGGTGATCAGGGCCTGGGCTGTGGCGGCCAACCCCCAACAGTAGGTGAGGGTGCACAACAGCGAGTTGCGGGTGAGTAGGGCAAAGCCGGCGATGAAGGCGGCGATGTCACAAAGGTGCAGGGGCAGTGAGTTATCGAGATCCACCGGGTCGTCAAGGGAAAGCCAGGCGGCTTGGCCATAGGCGTAGGCGCTGAGGTTGAGCACAGCGAGGGCGCCAGTGGTGATGAGCCTCCAACGCTCGTTGCGACGGCCGAGGACGATAAACAAGGCGATCAGGACAAAGCCGATGAGCAAGGGTACGTAGTGCTCAGCGGTGAAAGGTGTAAAGGCGAGCAGGCTCATCTAGCTGGATGAGGAAAGAGGTTTGATCTCGGCGATAGAGGCAGGCTTCGTGAGGAAATCGCGACAGACTTGTTGCACATCTTCTGCGGTAACGGCGATTACCCTGTCTTTCCATTCGTCGCGGCAGGGGACGTGACCGAAGTCGAGAACTCCTTCGCCGGCCCATGTGGCGTGGGCGGCGGTGCTCTCAAAGGAGAACTTGCTGGCGGAAATGCTCAGGCGCTTGGCGCGCTCCAGTTCATCGTATTTGGGGCCGTTGGCGGCGATGTCGGTAATCTCCTCCTCGATGCAGGCGATGGCTTCATCACGACCCGCAGGATCCAGACCGGCGACAACCTCGAAGCAGCCGGTCTCGTGATAGAAAGTGGTTTCGCTATGGATTTGGTAACAAAGACCGCGTTCTTCGCGCAGTTTGATGAAGAGTCGCGAACTGGAGGCTTCACCGAGAAGTTGACTCAGCAGTCGCAGGGCATGGCGCTCGTCGGCATGGCGACCGGGCGTGTGCCAAGCCATGGCGAGTTGCAATTGGTCGGTGGCGCGCTCTTCCACCACATCGCCGGGTTCGGTATCAGTGGCGTCGAAGGCGGGAAAGTCCGAGGCTTCGGTGAAGGATGCAGGGAGGTGACGATGGATGACTTGTTCCAATTCCATCATGGTGAATGGACCGGCAGCGGCGATGACGATGTCCTTGCGGAAGTAGTGGCGGTCGCGAAATGCCAACAGGGTGTCGCGATTGATGTTAGCGATGCTCTCCACACTTCCTGCAATGGGGAGGCCGAGGGGATGGTTGCCCCACAGGGCCGAACAGGTGAGGTCGCCAATATGATCGGTGGGCGACTCACGATACATGGTGATTTCTTCTGCGATGACCTCGCGCTCAAGTTCGATCTCGCGATCGGCAAAGACAGATTGCCAGACCATG
>JBMYMN010000207.1:0-3433 GCA_049597355.1 Luteolibacter sp. | reverse complement strand
CAATGTCGTTGCAGAGTTTGGTCTGGCGACGAACCAGTTGCTCTACGAGCGGTTTGAACTTGTCATACTGGTGCGAGCCTTGGGTGGTGGGACCGGTGATGATAAGCGGGGTCCGGGCTTCATCGATGAGAATGGAATCTACCTCATCGATGATGGCAAGGTAGTGGCCGCGTTGGACTTGTTCGTCCTTACTTGATGCCATTCCATTGTCGCGGAGGTAATCAAAGCCGAACTCGGCGTTGGTGCCGTAGGTAATGTCGCGACCATACTCTTCACGGCGTTCGTGTGGAGCCATTTGGTTCTGAATGCAGCCAACGGTGAGGCCAAGATATTTGTAGAGTGAACCCATCCAATCCGAATCCCGGCGGGCGAGGTAGTCGTTGACCGTGATAATGTGTACGCCAAGGCCAGTCAGTGCGTTGAGATAAACGGGTAGGGTAGCGACGAGAGTTTTGCCCTCGCCTGTCTGCATCTCGGCGATCATGCCACGATGAAGGGCAATGCCTCCAACCAACTGAACGTCGAAGTGCACCATTTCCCAGACCATGGTCTGCTCGCTGACTTTGATGGAAGAGCCGCACATGCGGCGCGCTCCGTTTTTCACCACGGCGAAAGCCTCGGGAAGGATTCGCTCAAGATGCTTGGCAATGAGCTTATTGAAGTCCTCTCCCGCTTCGTTGAAGGCCGACTTGGCATTCTCGATGGAATCAGCCGTATTTTCGACCTCGGAAGGTAGGGAAGGGAATTCGTCGCGCAGGTTGTCGAGGCGTTCCTTTAGATACAAGGCAATTGGACCGAGTTCCTCGGGCTTCATCGCCTCGATGACCGGTTTTGGAGGTACATCCAGTTCGTGATAGCGGGCGAAGAACTTTTGCCATTCGGCGGTCTTTTCACGCAGCTTCTCGTCGGATTCCCTCTGCAGGACTTCATCGATCTCATTGATCTTTTTGACGATGGGCTGGATGCGCCGTAGCTCACGCTGGTTTTTGCTGCCAACGATTTTCTGTAGGATCCACTTGATCATGAGTAAATTAGGATGTGCTGGCCATGAACCGTAAAAATACTTGCTGAGTTCAGGCGCGAATTTGAGGCCATACAACGTGGAAAGCACTCACGCAAGTGCTTGCGTACTGGAAATGCCTAAAAATCAATGAAATCAGATACTCATGGCGTTGAAGCCGCCGTCCACGATCATTTCGGTGCCGGTCACGAAAGAGCCGGCCGGGGCGCAGAGCAGCAAGGTGGCACCGATGAGTTCCTCGGAGTTGCCGAAGCGTGAGGCGGGTGTGTGACGTAGGATTTCAAGGACGCGAGACTCGTCGAGAATCTTACGATTCTGCTCGGCGGGAAAGAATCCAGGAACGAGTGTGTTGACGCGGATGTCCTTATCGCCCCATTCACGCGCCAAGTTGCGAGTGAGATTGTGCACCGCAGCCTTGGACATGGAGTAGGTAAAGACGCGGGAAAGGGGATTGAGGCCGGAGATGGAACCGACATTGATGATGGAAGCGGCACGGGACTCGCGGATAAAATACTCACCGAAGACCTGACAGGCGCGGAATACGGCGCTCATGTTGGTATCTATGATGCGCAGAAACTCATCTTCGGGAACCTCGAGAAAAGGGGTTGCGGAATTGGTGCCGGCGCCGTTGATGAGGATATCGATTTGGCCGGATTTAGCGAGCACCGCATCAAGCATGCCCTGAAGGGACTCGCGAGAAGTGACATCGACGGGAACGAAGTAACCCTTGCCGCCATGAGATTCGATCTCCTTAAGGCGAGCATCAGCCTTTTCTGGAATGCGTCCTCCAAGGATGACTTCAGCACCCGCGCGAGCGAGGCCGACAGCGATGGTGCCACAGAGTTCGCCGGTGCCACCGATGACAACGGCCGTCTTTCCGGATAGATCAAAGAGTTGCTTGAGATAGGAGGTGGTGGGCATGGAATGAAGCTTGCTTGGAATCATTCCCTTTGCCAGAAGAATTGCGTTTGCGAGAGCATCGCAGTCTGAGGCATCTGTCCTCGACAGCATAGAAGGGTATCCCTAGTGTCGCGATTCTCATGAATTTTAAGTCAACTGCTACTCCGTTATGCTGTCTCGCCGGTGTGATCTCCTTTTCAATGACTCACATCCTAGTGGCACAGGATAACGCAGGGGAAAAACCTGTGAAAGAAGCGCCTGCCAAAGAGGCGGAAGGCCCCAAGCAATCGCCGGAGGAAATCAAAACCAATGCCTCGATGGCTCTGGGTTTGCGTGCGGGTGGTGATTTCGCACGTCAGTTCAGTCGTTTCGGTGTGACCATGAATGATCTCGAGATGGAGTCTTTCATGAGAGGTTTAAAGATTGCCTTCGAAGAGAATGATCTGCCGGTTGAGCAAGAGATGCTTCAGGCAGCGATGCAGGCCTTCGGAGAGATTATCCAAAATCGTGAAGTTGAACTAGCCAAAGCCAACAAGGAGGCCGGTGAAAAGTTTCTTGCCGAAAACGGCAAGCGCAAGGAAGTGAATACCACTGCCAGCGGCTTGCAATATGAGATCATTCATAAGGGAGGTGATGAAAAATACACAAAGCCCAACAGTCCCGAGGACCCGCAAAAAATCTTTAAGGTGCACTACAGAGGCACGCTCATCAATGGCGCCGAGTTCGATGCTTCTCCTGAAGGCGAGGCCGTTGAGATGACCCTGCAGGTCGTTCCTGGATTCCGCGAGGCCATCACTACCATGCCAATCGGCGCGAAGTGGAAACTATACCTGTCTCCGGAACTCGCTTACGGAGAGCGACGCGCGAGTGCAAAAATCGGCCCAAACAGCACCCTGATTTTCGAACTGACTTTGGACTCCATTGAGGATGCGCCCAAGCCTCAAGGACAGCAGTTTCAGTTACCCGGGCAGTGAGGCGCTTGCATTGCTTAGGATGGCTTATGCCGTTGGGTCCATTACTTGCAACTCACCTGAAAGTGTTCATGCCTGCACGATGGCCTCGTAAGTAACGTCTCATAAAAAACCCGGGCTTATATATAAGTCCGGGTTTTTTTGATTCGTGAGTCACTGAAGGTTTATTGCTTCTCTTTATCAAAGGCAGCGTCAAAGGCGACGTTGCTACCCTCGAAGTCCAAGCTGCGAACGAAGCTGGAGGCCTCGGAAGCACCATGAATACGGTCCATGCGGATGTCCTCCCATTCAACAGAAAGCGGACCAGCATAGCCGATGTCGTTGAGGGCGACGATGATGTCCTCGAACTCCACATCACCACGACCGGGTGAACGGAAGTCCCAATAACGACGAGCGTCGCCAAAGTCGGTGTGACCACCAAACACGCCCACAGAGCCATCACCGTGACCCCACCACGCATCTTTGACGTGGCAGTGGTAAATACGCTTGGCAAATTCACGGATAAAGCGGACGTAATCGACCCCTTGATAGCCGAGGTGGG
>JBMYMN010000206.1:0-3447 GCA_049597355.1 Luteolibacter sp. | reverse complement strand
CGAACTCACGACATTCACCTTGGCAAGGTGACGCTCTACCACTGAGCTACGCCCGCGTTGAGATGTGTGCGGGCCGCTTTCTACACCTGCGTTGGGGTCGGGCAAGAAAAAATTGGAAAAATTCGGTGTTCAAATCAGTAAAACCCGCCTTTCTTTGCGCGTTCATGAGCCAGCCAATGTCAGACAAACTTGCGGAAATTATCACCACCAAACGTCAAGAGGTGGATGCGTTGATGTCCCGTGCCGACCTGCTGCGGGCCGCCGCCCTCCAACGCAATGATTTCGGTGGATTCCGTTCCGCCCTAAACCGTGGTCCCAATCGCCTCGGCATGATTGCGGAGGTCAAAAAGGCCTCACCCTCGGCCGGTGTGATTGATCCGGATTTCGATCCGGTCCGCCAAGCCAAGCGCTACATGGAGGGCGGTGCCTCTTGCCTTTCCATCCTTACCGACGAACCATACTTCCAGGGCTCGCTCAGCGACCTGACACAGATTTCCAAGTTTTCGGACGTGCCGCTTTTGCGCAAGGACTTCACGATCCATGAGGTCCAGATCCACGAAGCCAGCGTTGCGGGTGCCGATGCAATTCTGCTGATTGTCGCCGCCCTCAATGATGAATTGCTCAAGCGCCTTTACGAGGAAGCTAAGGGTATCATGCTAGATGTCCTGGTCGAGGTTCACAACCTCGAGGAAATGGACCGTGCCCTCGAACTGGGTGCAGACCTCATTGGTGTGAACAACCGCAACCTCAAGACCTTCGAGGTAGATCTCGAAACCACTGCTGAGCTTGCGGACGAAGTGCCAGATGATGTGCTGTTGGTCTCAGAAAGCGGCATTAAGTCGCCAGAAGATGCCATGCGCGTGCTCGAAGCCGGTGCCAATGCAGTACTCATAGGAGAGACTCTGATGCGCGCCGACGATCCCAGCCGCGAGATTGAAAAGTATCTCGAACTGGAGCTGAGTTGATCTCTTTGGGTTATGGACCTGCCTCCATCGGTTAAACTCACGGAGCCGGTCGAGGGCTATCGGGTAGTTGAAGTGAATCATGCCACTTGCTCGGGTAAAGTTGCCCTGCATGGAGCGCATGTGATGTCCTGGAAGCCGGTGGATGAGGAAGAGGTGCTCTATCTCAGTCCCGATGCGGTGTTCAAGGAAGGTAAGGCGATCCGGGGTGGTATCCCCATCTGTTGGCCCTGGTTCAATGCACATCCTTCCGACGACACGGTGCCTTCTCATGGAATCGCCCGAACTCGCTTCTGGGAGTTTGAAGGTTCGAGTGAGGATGAAAGGGGTGTGACACTTCAGTTCTCGATGAAAGAAGGAATCTGGTCGGCCGAGGTGACGATTGTCATGGGAGATAATTTGGAGGTGTCGCTCAAGACGGTAAATACCAATGAGGTTCCAATTCTCGTGTCTGGTGCGCTCCACAGCTACTTCGCGATCTCCGACATCGAACAGGTGCGGGTGGTGAACTTACAAGACACAGAGTATCTCGACACCACGGGTGAACCCGTTACGCGCAAGCATGCTGGCCCCTTGGAATTCAAAGATGAGGTCGATGCCATCTACAACAGTTCGGAGAACGTGCTGTTGGTGGATGATCTCTCCGGCCGGACGCTACTCATCGAAAAGAAGGGTAGTCCTTCCACCGTGGTGTGGAATCCGTGGGCCAAGAAGGCCAAGGCGATGACCGATCTGCCCGATGAAGACTACCGCCACTTCTGCTGCATCGAGGCGGCGATAGCTAACGACCGCGCAGAAATCGTGATGCCAGGTCATACGCATGTGCTTAGTACGCGCATCATTGTGGAAGAATGAGGCCTTGTTTACGCATCCAAAAGATAAGAGTGCCCGCGCTGTGAGGCCCATGTGCGAGTTAGTCCGGCCTGCATTGTTTTGTTTGATTGGCGGCGTGATTCCAATACGGCAAATGGCCTCAATCCGTCGCTAATGCCAAGGCCTGATCAAGATCAGCGATGATATCATCAATGTGCTCGATGCCGATCGAGAGACGCACCATTTCGGGGGGAATACCTGCATCCAACTGTTGTTGTTGTTCGAGTTGCGAGTGGGTGGTGGTGGCAGGGTGAATGGCCAGCGACTTGGCATCACCCACGTTGGCGAGGTGTTTGAACATGCCAAGAGCCTCGATGAACTTGCCGCCGGCTTCGGCGCCACCCTTGATGCCGAAGACGACCATGCTGCCACCCTTGCCGTTGATGTATTTCTGGTTGGCTTCGAATTGAGGGTCGTCCTCCAAACCGGGAAAACGTACCCACTCGACGGAAGGGTGGCCTTTCAGATGCTTAGCGGTGGCCAGAGCGTTTTCGCAATGGCGTTCCATGCGCAATGGAAGGGTCTCGATGCCCTGCAGGGCGATCCATGCGTTGTCCGGAGAGATGCAGGCACCGAGGTTGCGCAGCGGACCCGTGCGCATGCGCAGGATGTAGGCAAGGGGAGCAAGGGGTTCGGGGAGATCGTGGCCCCAACGCAGGCCATGGTAGGAGGCGTCGGGTTCGTCGAAGAGGGGGTGCTTGCCGCCGGCCCAGTTGAACTTGCCGGAGTCAATGACGATGCCTCCGATGCCGGTGCCGTGACCACCAAGCCATTTGGTTAGCGAGTGAACGACGATGTCTGCGCCAAATTCAATGGGCTTAGTCAGGTAGGGCGTGGAGAAGGTGGAGTCAACGATGAGGGGCAGGCCAATAGAGTGGGCGCTGTCGGCGATGGCTTGGAGGTCGGAAACTTCGAGGGCCGGATTGGAGACGGTCTCGCAAAAGAAGGCGCGGGTCTTGTCGTCGGCGGCTGCGGCGAAGTTGGATGGATCGTTGGAGTCGACAAAGCGAACTTCAATACCCAGGGCAGGGAGGATGTCTTTGAACTGGGTGTAGCTGCCACCGTAGAGGTTACGCGCGGAGACGATGTTGTCGCCAGCCTGAGCCAAGGTGATGATAGCGTAGAAGATGGCCGAGGTGCCCGATGAAACGGCAAGGCCAGCCGCACCACCTTCAAGTGCTGCGACGCGCTGCTCGAGCACGTCTTGGGTGGGGTTCATGATGCGGCTGTAGATGTTGCCGAGTTCCTTAAGGGCAAAAAGGTTGGCAGCATGCTCGGTGCTGTCGAAGACATAGGAGGCCGTGCGGTAAACAGGGACGGCACAGGCATTGGTGACGGAGTCCGAGTTGAACCCGGCGTGGAGGCATGGAGATTCGAGTTTCATTTGTAGGGGGTGGGTTGGGGTGAGGTTTTGAACTGCGGGCTTCTTTATACCACTGAGGCCCAGAGAGCAGAATTGCCATGGCCGCAACAAATGGTCTCTAGCCCCTCACTTCTCAATCAAGTGGTTAGGGAAGTCCTCGACCTTCTCGCAGGCGAGTTGCTCCATCACCTGCTGCAGCTGACGCTTGATCATGCCGATGGTGTGGAGGCCTCCCTTGCTGCCCATGGC
>JBMYMN010000205.1:0-3458 GCA_049597355.1 Luteolibacter sp. | reverse complement strand
TGAAGGCCACGAAGTCCATGGCGATGGGCAGGTTCTCCAAGATGTCCTGATTCTCGTGTAGCGACCATAGCATGGCAGACATGGGGCCCTTGGTGTCACTGGAACCGCGCCCCCATAGTTTGCCATCGCGAACCTCCCCGCTGAAGGGGTCGATGGTCATACCCTCAACGCCTACGGTGTCCAGATGTGGCGCATACATCATGCGTGGCCGCCCATCCATGGGGGCAAAGCGGGCAATGAGGTTGGGACGGCCGGGACGGATTTCCTCTAGAATGACTTCGGCGCCAATCGACTCCAACCACCCGCTGAGAAATACGGCCATCTTCTCTTCGCCAACCTGATCGGTGCCCGGCGTGTTGTCCGGGTTCACTGAGGGGATACGAACCAGTTGTTGCAACAGCGTGACGACGTCCTGACTCATGCCATTACGTTCGCTGTTCTGTGCGAGGGGTGCAAGGTAGATCATTTCACAGGCATCCTACAGATTTCCAAGAGGGGCGATATGTCATCGACTCTCTGGGCTGTATCAGTCACTCAAGGAAAGCAATGCAGCGGCTAAAGTACGTAAGCTGAAGTAATGGGGTGACGGAGTGACCGCCTGTGGTGTAGGTCATGGCATGACTTACAAAAGTGTCCTGATTACCGGTGCTTCTTCGGGCCTCGGTGAGGAATTCGCTCTTCAGATTGCGCCCCGTGCGCGCCAACTGGTATTGGTAGCCCGCCGTGAAGTACTATTGCGTGAGTTGGCCAACAAGATCGTCGCCTTTCACCCGCATGCAGATGTGGTGATTGAGGTAGCCGATCTCGCAGATGCCGAGCAACGCGATGCGCTTTGTAGTCGACTCGCCCAAAAGGGCATTGTTCCTGACCTGCTGATCAATAACGCCGGTCTTGGTGACTATGGCGAATTTGTGACTGCCAAATGGCCGCGCTTGGAGGCCCAGCTCAAGGTGAACATCGAGGCGCTAACCCACCTTTCTTACGTTCTTGCCAATGGCATGATCGAACAAGGTCGTGGCGCCATCCTCAACGTCAGTTCATTGGCAAGTTTGATGCCAATTCCTGACTTCGCGGTCTATGCGGCGACCAAGGCCTACGTCACCAGTTTCTCAGAGGCCCTTCGCATTGAACTCAAGGAACACGGCATTCCAGTGCTCGCCCTTTGCCCGGGTCCCGTGCACACCGGATTCGGTGCGGTTGCTCAGCGCGGTGGAACCGAGAAGAAGATTCCCGGCCGTGAATGGTTCTACGTCGAGAAGGATCAGGTGGTGGCTGAAGGTTTAGATGCGCTCGAGCGCAACAAGGCGCGCCACTTCCCGCATCTCAAGACGGCAGTCGCTGCACTTGCTATTGCAGCCGTGCCCATGGTGCTGATGCGCTTGGCGCTCAGTTCGAGGCCGAGAAGATGATCAGCTATTGAGACCCGCCATCGACTTCGGTAGGAACTTGCCATCTTTGCGAACCAGCCTGCCATCAAAATACATCTCACCTCCGCCATAGTCCTTGCGCTGGATGTTGACGATGTCCCAGTGGACTTGCGAACGATTTCCATTATCGGCGTCTTCATAGGCTTGGCCGGGAGTGAAGTGGAATGATCCGCCAATCTTTTCATCAAACAGGATATCACGCATAGGCTCGCGGATGACAGGGTTAACGCCCAATGCAAATTCGCCGATGTAACGGGCACCGGCATCGGTATCGAGGATCTTGTTAAGTTCCTTGGTTTTGTCACCCGCAGTCGCCTCGATAATCTGACCCTTGGAAAACTCGAAGCGAATGTTGTCGAAGGCGATGCCCTGAAAGATGGTCGGTGCGTTGTAGGTGATGTGGCCCTCGACTGAATCCTTGACCGGAGAAGTGAAGACCTCGCCATCCGGGATGTTGTAGTTGCCGGTGGAGATGAGGGTGGGGATATCCTTGATGGAGAAGCGCAGGTCGGTGCCGGGGCCTTTGATATGCACCTTATCGGTCTTGTCCATGAGGCGCTGCAGGGCCTTCATCGGTGTGACGAGTGATTTGTAGTCGAAGAGGCAGACCTTGAAGAAGAAGTCCTCAAACTCTTCGGTGCTCATGTCGGCCTGTTGGGCCATGGAAGGGGTGGGCCAGCGCAGCACGCACCACTTGGTTTTCTTGACGCGGTGGTCGGTAACCTTGCGCATTTGTTTCATGGCGGCCTTCATGTTTACCGGCGAGACATCGGAAAGCTCGGAGATGTTGTGGCTGCCGCGGATGGCTAGGTAGGCATCCATGTCCTTCATCTCGTGGAGCAGGTGCTTGGCGATGAGCTTGTATTGTTCTTCGGTGGCTCCTTTGAGCATCTCACGACCGAGGCGGCCGTGGGACACGCGCAGAACAGGGATGGCCCTGCGCTTGCGGGTCTCGCGGATGAGGGCCACGCCCATGGCATCGGGCACGTCGCCGAGGTCGAGGAGGATCTTCTCCCCCTTCTTGAGGTTGCAGGAATAACCAATGAGTTGCTTGGCTAGGGCTTCGATGCGCGGGTCAGTCATGGCAGGGATGCTTCCACGGCCCACCAAAGATTCAAGTGCTCAATTGATAAACCCGGTTGCGGAGGCTGGAGAAAATCAGTACACCAAGACATGGTTTTGGGCATTCTTGGCTCCGGCTCGGGTTCGAACATGCAGGCAATCTTGGATGCGATCGATGTCGGCACCCTCGAAGCTACGATCGGTCTGGTCCTCTCCGATCACAAAGACGCCTTCATTCTGGAGCGTGCGGCCAAGCACGGCATTCCCAACGGAGTGATCGATTGTAATGGATTTAAGACCAAGTTTCCCGAGGAGAATCAGCAAGAGACTGCGGATCTGCTCAAGGCCGCGGGTGTGGAGTTGGTTTGTTTGGCGGGTTTTCTACGCCTAGTGAAGCGACCGCTTTTGGATGCCTTTCCCAATCGCATCATGAACGTGCATCCGGCTATGCTTCCGGCCTTCCCCGGTCTCGACGCTTGGAAGCAGGCGCTTGATGCGGGCGTGGAAGAAACCGGCTGCACCGTGCATTACGTCGACGAAGGTATGGACACCGGTCCGACCATTCTGCAGGAGGCCGTCCCCATCCTTCCCGACGATACGCCGGAGTCGTTGCACGCGCGTATTCAGGTGATGGAGCACAAACTTTATCCGGAAGCGATCAAGAAGATCATACAGGAAGGATGATGAATCTGCTCCATGGCGACTGTCTGAAACATCTACCGACCCTCGATGAGGGATCCGTGGATTTGGTCGTCACCTCGCCACCCTACAACCTGGGGATCAAATACAAGAGCTTTGAAGATAACGCCGCACGCAGTGAGTTCCTGAATTGGTGTCGAGCATGGGCCACTGAGGTCAAGCGAGTGATGACCGACGGTGCCTCCTTCTTCCTCAATGTGGGAGCCGCACCAGCAAACCCGCTGATGCCTCATCAACTGGTGCTGGCATTGACCGATGACGATGAGCCGC
>JBMYMN010000204.1:0-3517 GCA_049597355.1 Luteolibacter sp. | reverse complement strand
AGGAAAGTCGGTGGCGCTGAAGCTGATTTCCCATGATTGCGCGCCTTCATTGTCGCCATGACTGATCCACGGATAGCGTTTGACGAAGTCCGGTATGCCCTTGTGGGGTACGAGCACTTTAAAATAGACGGGCTGGTCGGCAACGAATTGGGAGAACTGAAGCTCTGGTTTTTTAAGCTTCTCCTGATAAAATTGGCCGATGTCGCAGCCGGTCATGTTGATGCCGTTATAGATTCCGTGGTGGTTGACCATCTTGTGGAGTTTGACCCACTCCTCGTAGCGGGTGGTCACGAGGAGATTGAGTTCAAGATGGAGATGAGAGCGCTCTTTGTTCAGACCGCGACCACTGTAGCCCATAATGCCGAGTTCGCTGCCAGCCTTAATCTCCTGGCCAACACTACAGGTGATTTTCGAGAGGTGGGAGTAGAGTGAGTAGACCTTACTGCCCTCCCACAGGTGCTCGACGACTACGTAGCGCCCGTAGTTGCTCATGCCCGAGACAGCATTTACATGAACCACTTTACCGGCAGAGATGGAGTTGATTGTATCCAGTGGGTTGCGGTTGGAGTCGCGCTTGAGTGGCTTGATATCAATGCCTTCATGCAAGCGGGTGCCGATGATGAGATTATCATTAATGCGTCTTAGGTTGCGCACATAGCCGTAGCAGCCTCCCATCCATGGCTTGCTCGCCTCACCCTCAAAGAAGCGGTCGACATGCATATAGAAGCGATCCTGATGTTCGCTGAAGATGTAATTGTTGGCAGTGGGTAGGCAGAGGTCCTCGGATGCTTGAAGCTTGATGCAGACAATTAGCAGCAGTGCGATGCAGCGTGGCATGTCAGACAGGAGCATGAGTGAATGGTGATGGCACTTTGTTCACTCAAGCTCTACGGAGCCTTTGAAAGCCGCCGCCAAAGTTTTGAGGTCTTCTGCATTGGCCACGCCCCAAATCACAAGGATGCCATCGTTGACGGTTTCATTGATCATTACGGCCTCACCCGCACGGCCATTGAGTTGTCCCGCAAAGAAGCGGCCCCGATTGGCGTTGGTGATGGTCTGCAGGCGCTTTGCGGCATTGGGCTTGAGTTGAATGATGACATCATAGATGCCCTGCGTCTTCTTGCTGGGCACCGCCTTGTAACCTGCAACATCGTTGGTCTGAATTTCAGGCATTCGTTTGAAGCCCATCTGTTTACCGCCTACTAAAAGGGGGTACATCATTTTCGGTGGATCACCGGGTTCAGCTTGTAGATGAAAGCTAACCTGCGCCTTGCCTTTCTTGGATCCTGCCGCAAAAGCATGCTGAGAGAGCAGGCATGTCGCCAATAGAAAGAGTCCAGTACGCAAAAGCATGTGGTGACATAAGCATCTTTGAGTGAATTCTGGAAGAAAAAGGAGTAGGCGAGAATACAGTGCTCATCCATGGCCTGTAATTACCATGCGGGAGAATTCTTCACACATGCTCTGTGGCACCCGCGAAGCCATTGACGATAAGGATCAATGAGCTAAACGGGCACCGGGAGCCGGCTCTTGCCTTAGCCGCATGCCGCCTTTGCAGTTAGACGTAGAACAACTTCTCAGCCGTTTTTTCGATGGCCTCACCGTTGTCCAGCAGTTCCTGAATTGGGTCCCAGCGGCCGGAAACCAAGGCTTCCTGTGCGGAGGCAGGCATCTCGACATCGAACTGAATGCCACTCGAGCTGCGGACTTTGAGGTTCTGGATGTCGATGATGATTTCGAGGGAAGGATCGGCTTCAACGGCATCGCGCAGGCTTGCAATGTTTTCGGCACTGGCAACGACGCAGGGCATGGCGAGCGTGGTAGAGTTACCGAAGAAGATTTCAGCGAAGGACTCGGCAATGATGGCATCGAAGCCGTATTTCTTGAGCGACTGGGGAGCGTGCTCGCGCGAGGACCCACAGCCGAAGTTGACGCCGGCCAGAAGGATAGAGGCGCTGTCGAAGCGGGAGTCGTTGAGTGGGTGGTCGGTCTTCTCGTTCGTATCCGGATCGATACGGACGTCATGAAAAGCGAATTCACCGAGGCCATCAAAGGTTACGCACTTCATAAAGCGCGCGGGGATGATGCGGTCGGTGTCGATGTCGGCGCCTGGGATGAATACACCGCGGCCGGTAATTTGGGTGACGGGATCGAGTGCCATGGTCTTTGTTGATGCTGAATTTGATTTATGCAATCGCAGCTACTTCCATATCGAAGAGCTCACGCGCGTCGGTGATGTGACCTTTAATAGCCGCGGCGGCCACCATCACGGGGGACATCAACACGGTGCGGCCTGTGGGCGAGCCCTGACGGCCCTTGAAGTTACGGTTGGAGGAGGAGGCGCAGATCTGATCACCGACGAGTTTATCGGGGTTCATCGCCAGGCACATGGAACAGCCCGCTCCACGCCATTCAAAGCCAGCCTCGATGAAGATCTTGTCGAGGCCTTCCTGCTCGGCCTGTATGGCCACGATCTGAGAGCCGGGAACCACGATGGCCTGAACGCCGTCAGCAACTTTGTGGCCCTTGATGTATTTGGCGACCTCACGGAAATCGGAGATGCGGCCATTGGTGCAGGAGCCAATGAAGGCAACGTCGATGTCGACTCCGGCAATGGGAGTGCCAGCGTCGAGCTTCATGTAGTCGAGAGCCTCCTCGACGGTTGCCCTCTCTTCGTCATCCTTTGCAGTGGCAGGATTGGGGATGGTCTCGGAGATGGAGATGCCGTGGTCGGGCGAGATGCCCCAAGTCACGGTGGGTTCAATGTCACTGGCGTTGATCTTCACCACGTCATCGTAATTGGCGTCGGCATCGGAGGCGAAGCTCAGCCAGCGCGCGGCGGTGGCATCGAAGTCGCTCATGTCGACGTAGGGACGATCCTTAAGGTAGGCGACAGTCTTGGCGTCCGGATTGACATAGCCGCAGCGTGCACCACCTTCAATGGACATGTTACAGACAGTCATGCGTTCTTCCATAGACATCTCGTCGAAGACATTGCCGGCGTATTCGTATGCATAGCCGATGCCGCCTTTGGCACCGAGTTGGCGGATGATATGAAGAATGACGTCTTTGGCGTAGACCCCGGGGCGAAGATCTCCGTTTACCTCAATTCGGCGTACCTTGACCGGGGCGAGTGCCATGGTCTGGGTGGCGAGTACGTCGCGTACTTGAGTAGTACCAATGCCAAAAGCGATGGCGCCGAATGCACCATGAGTCGCGGTGTGTGAATCACCGCAGGCGATGGTGGTGCCGGGTTGGGTGATTCCTTGTTCGGGGCCGACGACGTGGACAATGCCCTGCTTGCCGGATGATAGGTCGAAATAAGTGACGCCGAATTCGTCAGCATTTTCACGCAGAGCCTTCATCATTTCGCCGGCGAGGGGGTCCTGCGGGGCCTCCTGATCGATAGTCGGTACGATGTGATCGACGGTGGCGAAGGTGCGGTTAGGATACTTTACCTCAAGGCTCAGCTCGCGAAGCATGCCGAAGGCCTGAGGCGAGGTGACCTCGTGAATCA
>JBMYMN010000203.1:0-3575 GCA_049597355.1 Luteolibacter sp. | reverse complement strand
TGGGTGCTGGAGTGGGTGCTGGAGTGGGTGCTGGAGTGGGTGCTGGAGTGGGTGCGCCAGACTGGATGCCCATGGCAACAAGTTGCTCTACTAGGTTGGTGTTTTCATGGGGCATCACCACTTTGTATGTAGTTTCACCCGGTGAAATGACCACCGAGCGTCCCTGCATGCGGATAAGGCGGACGGAGTTGCCAGCATTCATCGTCATGGTTAGACCAGAACTCTTATCGGTGAACTGTGAGGTTTGCTTGATCTCAACAGTCTTGGGCAGTTGCTCCTGAGTGACCCTGCTCAGATCGATCGTGGGAGTGATTATTTGGATCTGAGTGGCATTATCGCCGGTTTGCTCACCCTCCTTTTTTTCAGCCAAGAGTATGGGACGAATGCTGGGTTCCACCATGTAACCAAAAATCCAGGCAAGACCGATGATGGAGATAGCAAGAATGGATTTCATGTGGTGAGGAAATAAAGATTAGTTGGCGGAATTGGACTGCTGCAGATGGTCGAGAGCTTTGGCAAAGCTGGCGTTATTCAAATAGTGCGAAAGTTTTGGGTCGAGACAGTCTGAATGCTGCACCGACCAATTGTCGATGGCGATGGAAACTTCCTTGAGGGCATCGAGATGAGTAGCGGCATTTCGTTCCCGCCAGTCGTGATCCGCGATCACGGATTCACGCTTTTGCAACAGGCCCATGAGTTGCTCTCTTGGCTCCATCATGGATAGAGTGAATCACAGACCTGATCATTTGGCCAGATCCTATCCCTAACCTTTGTGCGAGTAGGTGACAGAGTGAAGAGCTGGTGTTGAGCACCGAAGCTGATCTTAGGTGCGCCATCTCCGGGGCCGTGAATCCCTGTTGAGTGATCGTATTGATGATTGTTGGGACCGGCTAAAACCTGCTTCATGCTGAGCTTGAATATGATTCTATTGACGATGATGAATCGGGTAATTCGGGGGAATTTCATGCAATCGATTTAGGATCGATTTAGGATCGATTTAGGATCGATTTTCCGTCGATAGGAATATAGCAATGGACGTGGCTCAGTCCGATGACGTCAGAGAAGTTCTGCAATATGTCCCTCAATTTCGGGGCCAGACTTTCCTTGTGCTTGTCGAGGCAGGTCTGCTCCCTGAACCCGCAGTGGCGGAAACGCTGCTGGACCTCGGTGTTCTCGAAAAGCTCGGCGTGAAGTTGGTTCTCGGTGTATTAGGTGGCGATATCCAAGATCTATACGACTGGACGCTGGAATGCGAAATTAAGGCGGCACGGGTGGATTCTCCCATTCAGGATAAGGCCGCCATCGAAGAGGTGAGGGGGGTGCTCAATCGAGGTCAGTCTGCCATTATCGATGCCTCCTCCAGTCTGCCGCTTGATGATGCTGTCGTGAATCTTGCCAAGGTTTTGGGAGTCTCCAAAATTATCGCACTTCTCGAAGACGCCATTCTGATCGACGGTGCACCCGTTTTCACCATCCCTGCCTCCGAAGCCGAGAGTATGCTTGATCGCACCGATGCCATGGGTGCAGTGCTACTTCCAGCGGCGGCTGCCGCCTGCAAGTCGGGTATTCCTCGGGTGCATGTGCTCAACGGTCGGCAACAGGGGGTTCTCGTGGACGAGCTTTTTAGTAACGAGGGGGTGGGTACCATGGTTTACGCGGACAGCTACCGTGAAGTGCGGCCGTTGCGTGAAGAAGATATTCCCGAACTACTTAGCATGATTGGTCGTTCGGTGCGACGCACCAAGTTGGTGGCGCGCACTTACGAAGAGATCCAAGCCTGTATGATGGACTTCCATGTGATGACGATTGATGATCACGTTGTCGGATGTGTGGCTTTGCATCCCCATGTGGATGAGCGCTGTGGCGAAGTGGCCTGCCTATACATCAAGCGGGCTCATGAAGGCCACGGCTATGGCAAGGACTTGGTGCGTTACGTCGAAGGAATTGCGAAAGCAGCGGGGATGAGCCGGGTCTTCGCACTCAGCAATCGCGCCAAAGACTTTTTCAGCGGTAAGCTCGATTACGATGAAGCCTCAGTGGAAGTACTTCCCGTGAAGCGCCGCAAACAGTTTGAAGCCAGTGGCAGAGATTCCTTGGTATTCTCCAAGAAGCTTAGTTAGGTGCTCAAATCCATGAATTTGAAGTTTTGTGGTACCTCGGGTATCACCTCGGGTTCGCTACAATACTATAAGTCATTGGCCATAATCTCCGATTTCAGGGTTGATTTTAGAGTTTTTTGCGACATCTTCCCTTTAAGAAAAACTATCCTAAGCAACAAACTAAGGATTGGGGGCTTCATCCATTCCGTCAAATTGTCATGTCCGAAGAAAAGAAACTCTCTGCCAACGAAGGCATTAAGACCAACAGCAACTATCTACGCGGCACTCTGCTTGATGGCCTCGCCGATGATTCCACTGGAGCAATTTCCAAAGACGATGAGCAGGTGATCAAGTTCCATGGATCCTACCTTCAAGACGATCGCGATCTGCGCAGTGAGCGCCGTAAGGCCAAAATGGAGAAGGCCTTCTCCTTCATGATCCGCATCCGCGTACCAGGTGGTGTCGCCACTCCCGCCCAATGGTTGGAAGTGGATCGCATGGCTGAGGACTATGCCAATGGCACTATCAAACTAACCACCCGACAAGCTTTTCAGTTCCATGGTATCATCAAGAAAAACCTCAAACAGACTATCAAAGAAATCAATGATACCGCGATGGATACCATCGCAGCCTGTGGCGACGTGAACCGCAATGTGATGTGTAACCCCAACCCGCACCTTTCAAGTGTTCATGCGGCTGCCCTGAAAGCGGCTCAGGATATCTCTGATCATTTGACTCCACAAACCAAGGCTTATCACGAGATTTGGCTGGATGGTGAGAAAATCGAGAGCAGCGAAGAGGAGAGTGAGCCTATCTACGGCAAGACCTACCTACCGCGTAAATTCAAGATAACTGTCGCGGTGCCCCCCTCTAACGACGTCGACATCTACGCCAATTGCCTATCCTTTGTGGCTATCGTCGAGGATGGTGAGTTGGTCGGATACAACGTGGCCGTGGGTGGCGGCATGGGCATGAGTCATGGCAAGACCGCGACCTTCCCTCGCATTGCTGACATCATCGCTTTTTGCACTCCGGAGCAGGTGGTGGACGTGGCTGAGAAGGTGGTGCTTATTCAGCGCGACTTTGGTGACCGCGCCGACCGAAAGCACGCGCGCTTCAAATACACCGTGGACGATCGCGGTGTGGAGTGGATCACCAAGACACTGAACGAATACCTTGGTTACGACCTTGAAGGTCCCCGTGACTTCAAGTTTGAGAACAATGGCGACCGCTACGGTTGGATTGAGGATCCTGAAAATCCAGAAGGCAACTCTCACTACACCATGTTTGTGCAAGGTGGCCGCGTGCGCGACCTCGATGGGTATAATCTGCGCACTGGTCTGCGTGAAATTGCCAAGATTCACGATGGCGACTTCCGCCTGACCGCTAACCAGAACCTGATGATTGCGAATGTATCACCTGAGAAGCGGCCGATGATTCAACATTTATTGGATGAATTTGGTATTTCCCAGCAAC
>JBMYMN010000202.1:0-3590 GCA_049597355.1 Luteolibacter sp. | reverse complement strand
AACCCGAGGGCCTGCTGCCCGACTGGATGCGCTTCATGAAGGGTGTCGTCGATAGCGCGGACATTCCCCTGAACATCTCGCGCGAGACCATGCAGGATAGTGCGCTCATCAACAAGCTGGGCACCGTGATCAGCAAGCGGGTGATCAAAATGTTCGAGAAGGAGGCCAAGTCCGATCCCGAGAAATACCGCGGCTTCTACAAGGAATTCGAACGCTTCTTCAAGGAAGGTGTGGCCACCGACTTCGCCAACAAGGATGCTCTCGCCAAACTCCTGCGCTTTGAGAGTTCCATGACCGAGCCCGGTGAAGTCTGCAGCCTCGAGGACTACGTCAGCCGCATCAAGGAGGGTCAGGATCAGATCTTCTATCTCATCGGCCCCACGCGTGACCAAATCGAGAGCAGCCCCTACCTGGAGGCCTTCAAGAGCCGTGGCCTGGAAGTCATCTACATGATGGAAGCCGTGGACGAATACGTGGTCGACGCCCTCAAGGAGTTCGACGGTAAGAAGCTCACCAACGTCCGCCACGGGGGAGTGGACCTTGACGATCAGGACACCGAAGGTGAAAGCCTCTCCGAAGAGGAGACCGAGGCCCTCTGCAGCTTCATGCAGGAGGAACTCGGAGAGCAGGTGACCAAGGTCAGCAGCGGCAAGCGCCTGGTCGACAATCCCATCATCGCGCTCGTGCCCGAAGACGGCATGACCCCGCAGATGCGCCAGATGATGAAGGCCATGGACGAGAACTTCAAAGACGAGGTAAAGGTGGAGCTCGAAATCAACCCGCGCCACAGCCTCATCCGTAAGCTCTCAGACAGCCGCGAAGCGAATCCAGAAGTCGCCAAGCTGGTCGCTCAGCAACTGCTGGACAACTCACTCATCGCCGCCGGCCTCCTCGAAGACGCCAGAGATACCGTCATCCGCATGAATTCACTGATGGAGAAGGCGATGGGAAGTCAGTGAGCGAAAGCGCGTCACTGTGGGCTACGAAAGACACGTGAATTCACGAAACCCGTGACTATCCTTCGTGTAATTTACAACCGCATTCATCCAGAGCCCTAAATACTTGCAAACACCAGGTCTAAAGACCAACTCGTGAAACTCTTGGCCTCCGAAGCCTTGGCATGGGGGTTGGTGTATTTTGTGGGTAATCCCTGATAGCTCGCTTGCAATAGCCTCGCGTCACGTAGAGGATTCCGCTGTGACTCCCGAACTTGAAGATCTCTTCAAATTTCTCCGTTTTTCGAGCATTTCCACCGACTCGAACTACACAGACGACACCCGTGCCTGCGCCGACTGGCTGATCGCCAAGCTCAATGGCATGGGTCTGACCGCCGAACTCCACGAGACTGCCCGTCATCCCATCGTCATTGCCCGAAACGAGCACACGGACGACCGCCCGACCGTGATGATCTACGGCCACTACGACGTGCAGCCGGTCGATCCCGTCGAACTCTGGGATACCGGCCCATTCGAGCCCGAAATCCGCGACGGACGCATCTGGGCGAGGGGAGCCACCGACAACAAGGGCCAGATGCTCGCCCACATCCTCGGCGTTGAGAAGATGCTCAAGGAGGACGGTGAGCTGCCCGTGAACCTGATTTTCCTGTTTGAGGGTGAAGAAGAGATCGGCAGCCCCAACCTCGGCCCCTTTCTAGAAGCCCATAAAGATCAGCTGAAATGCGATGTCATTGCGATTTCTGACACCGGTATGGCCGCTCCCAACACTCCCACGCTGGGCTACGGCCTGCGCGGCATCTCCTGCGCCGAGGTCATCATCCGCGGCCCCAAGGGCGATCTTCACTCCGGTCTCTTCGGTGGTGCAGTGGCGAATCCCGCGACCGCCGTGGCCCAGCTCGTCGCCAGCCTGCACGACAGCAATGGCAAGGTGACCGTGGAAGGTTTCTACGACAAAGTCCGCGAACTGGAGCCCTGGGAGCGTGAAATGGCGGCCAAGACACCCGGAACCGCTGACCAAGACTTCCTCGATGTCACTGGCGCACCTTCCCTCTATGGCGAAGCCGGCTACACAGCCGCTGAGCGCGTCTGGGCTCGCCCAACACTCGAAGTGAACGGCATCGGCGGCGGCTACCAAGGGGAGGGTTCCAAGACGGTGCTGCCCGCTGAGGCCATGGCCAAGTTCTCCTGCCGCCTGGTGCCCGATCAGGACCCCGAAGAGATCTTCGAACAGCTCAAGGCCCATCTCGAGGCCAACTGTCCCGAAGGCGTGACCCTCGAAATCCTCAAGGAACACGGCGGCAAGCCCTATCTCGCCGATCCTCAGTCCGGATTTGGCCTGGCAGCTCAGAATGCACTCAAAACCGCTTTCGACAAAGATCCCGTCCTCATCCGCGAGGGCGGCTCCATTCCCATCGTCCAGACCTTCCAGGATATTCTCGGCGTGGATACGCTACTTCTTGGGCTGGCACTCTCCGACGCGCAGATTCATGCTCCCAACGAGAACTTCCCGGTCGAGAACTTCGAAGCGGGCATCCGCCTCAATCAGGCGCTGCTCAAAGAGCTGGGAAAGCACAGTGATTAACCACGAAAGGCACGAAATTTCACGAAAGTGAAGGCAGGTATGATCTTACGTGAGGAGGTGGGCCAAATACTTGATGCGGCTATTGAGGTGCATCGCATTCTGGGTCATGGACTGAATGAGAAGCCCTACGAGAATGCTCTCGTGAGAGAGTTTCAACTTAGAGAGATTCCTCACACCCAGCAGCCCCGTTACCCGGTGGACTACAAGGATACACGGGTAGGGGAGTTCATCCCGGATCTGGTTGTCTTTGACTCGGTCATCGTGGACACCAAAACCATCGAGAAGATCGGCAATATCGAGATCTCCCAAATGGTCAATTATCTCAAAATCACAGGCCTCAAGGTCGGCTTCATCATCAATTTCAAGCACCAGAAAATCGAAACCCGTCGCGTAGTTCTCTAATTTCGTGAATTTTCGTGCTTTTCGTGGTCCCAAATTCTAAAGCTCCGCCATGTCAGACGCTCCCGATAAAAAGGACTTCATCCGCGAGATCATCGCGGAGGACCTCGCGTCCGGCAAACACGCGACCACCATCACGCGTTTCCCGCCGGAGCCCAATGGCTACCTGCATATTGGCCATGCCAAGGCCATCTGCCTTAGTTTCGGCATTGCTCAGGAAAACGCTGCCACGGGTGCCAAATGCCACCTTCGCTTCGACGACACCAATCCGGCCAAGGAGGAGACCGAATACGTCGAGAGCATCAAGGAGGACGTCAAATGGCTCGGCTTCGACTGGGGCGAGAACCTCTTCTTCGCCTCAGACTACTTTGAATACTTCTACGACTGCGCCGTCGAGCTCATCAAGAAGGGCCTAGCCTACGTAGAGGACGACAACCTTGAGGAGGTGCGTACTAAGCGGGGCGACGTGAAGACTCCCGGCACTCGTTCAGCATCCGCCGACCGCAGCGCGGAGGAGAACCTCGATCTCTTTGCCCGCATGAGGGCAGGGGAGTTTCAAAACGGTGAGAAGATCCTGCGCGCCAAGATCGACATGACGTCTCCCAACATGCACATGCGCGATCCGGTGCTCTACCGCATCATGCATACGCATC
>JBMYMN010000201.1:0-3643 GCA_049597355.1 Luteolibacter sp. | reverse complement strand
CCCACTTGCCGAAAGTAGCGGTATGGTAGCCGGCGTTCTTGGCAATCTCGCCAATGGTAACGATCTCATCGTCTATGGGATACTGCCCTTCTGGGAACCACTCGAAGTTGCCTCGAACTGGGCAGTGACCAGAATGGAGGCCAGTGTAAAACACCGATCGGCACGGAGCGCAAACGCTGGTTCCCGTATAAGCCTGATTAAAAAGGGTGCCCTCTTTGGCAAGAAGATCGAGGGTCGGGGTTTGAATGAGCTTCTGCCCGTAGATGCCCATATCACCTTGAGCGATATCATCGGAGAGGATGAAGATAAAATTGGGTTGCGCATTTTGAATCTCCTTGGCTTGCGCGGCTTCGACTGATGCCGATGCGATTACGATGAGTGATAGCAGCGTGCGTTTCATAAATATCATTTGGTGAATTCCCCACGAGAGCGAATACCGGTGGAAACCTCGGCATCGAGCTCTTCCATGCGCTTGAGGAGTGCGGTGACTTTCTCAACTTCTTTACTGGCAAGGTTGTTGGTTTCACCAATGTCCTCTGCAAGATTGTAGAGCTCGATAACCTTCTTCTTGTTCTTGAATCGGCGGTCGGGCTGTGCGGCGCGGATCTTCCAGTCGCCCTGACGCAGGCCGTCTAGGCCGCCCCCTTTACTATAGTAGAGAAATTCGGTTCGAGGTGACTTGCCCTTACCGTGGATCAAATCGCCGATATCGAGGCCATCAATGGGGCCACGCGGCTCGAGCTTGGCTCCAGCAATTTTTGCGATGGTGGGAAGTAAATCGATGGTGCTTGCGATCTCATCGGTCGACGTATCGGCCGGAATATCGGGGCCTTTCATGACGGTTGGCACGCGTTGGCCACCTTCGTAGGAAGTCATCTTCCCATTGCGCAACGGCAATGCACTACCACCGTGGTTCCCGTAGGGTAGCCAAGGGCCATTGTCACTGGTGTAGATGATGTAGGTGTTGTCTGAGAGACCCAGTTCCTCAACTGCCTTAAACAGACGTCCGCATTCGGCATCGATGTGCTCAATGGTGTTGGTGTATGCATTGGCAGGATCCTGATCGAGGACGTCTTCGGGTACAAAGAGCGGCACGTGAGGCATGCTGTGAGGAAGATAGAGGAAGAAAGGCTTGTTCTTGTTGGCGGTGATGAACTCGATTGCCTTGTCGGTATAGCGGCGTGTGATGGTGCGTTGGTTGACAGGCATTTCGATGATTTCCTCATTTTCCATGAGAGGAGTGTTCCAAGACCTCCAAGCCTTCTCTTGGTTGTTCCAGCTTTCGTCACGACGCAGAGCCTTATTTTTGCCGCTGTTATCCGGGTGGTTCATGTCGTTGGAGTAGGGGATGCCATAGTAGGAATCAAAACCCTGGTTGGTGGGAAGGAAGGGTTTGCGGTGCCCCAGATGCCATTTGCCAACACAGGCCGTGGCGTAACCGGCACCCTTAAGCATATCGGCGATGGTGAGTTCATCGGTGTGCAGGCCATGATTGTTGGAGGGGAAGATCACGCCCTTAGCCATACCGAACCGTTTTGGGTAACAGCCCGTGAGAAGAGCTGCACGAGAGGGCGTGCAAACCGAGCTGGCTACGTAGAAAGACGTAAACTTACGACCTTTCTTGGCCAGTTGATCAATATGCGGAGTATTGATGGTTTTGGAACCAAAACAGGCCAGGTCGTTGTAGCCCTGGTCATCTGTTAGGATGATGATAAAGTTGGGTTTCTCGGCAGCGTATGCAGCTTCTTGATGAGCAAGAGCGGCGATCAGGCTTAAGCAGGAAAGTAACAAATAAATTGCTTTGATCATGGCGGTGTTCGGTGAATCACTCAGGTGTGTATGGAACTGATCACACCGAAAGAATTTAGATCGAACAGATACGTATGGCCTCACGCAAACTTGCAATTGGATCGTGTCCGGTAGGAATAAACTCCTGAGCGACATGGCCTTTGTAGCCAGTGTCCAGAATGGCTTGCATAATGGCAGGGTAAAATAGTTCCTGAGTCTCATTGATCTCGTTACGACCTGGGCAGCCACCCGTGTGGTAGTGGGCGATGTATGGGTGAATTTCACGGATAGTGGAGATGACATTGCCTTCCATGATCTGCATGTGGTAGACATCATAGAGTAACTTAAAGTGTTCACTGTCCAACTTCCTGCAGAGTTCCACACCCCATGCGCTACGATCACACATGTAGTCGGGATGATCGACCTTGGAGTTGAGTAGTTCCATCACCAGCGTAATCCCAAGCTTCTCGGCCAGAGGGAGCAGGCGCTTGAGGCCGATCACACAGTTATCCATTCCCTGCTCGTCGCTGAGTCCGTCGCGATTTCCCGGGAAGCAGATGACGTGCTTGGCACCGCCGGCAGCAGCCGAGCGTATGTGAGGCTCGTAGATCTCGATGAGAGTGTCGTGGTATTGGAGCCGGTTGAAGGCGTTTTCAATGCAGCCAACCGTTGTGCCGCAGGGAGCTACTGCGGTAGGGAAGGAAATCATCGAGCATTGAAGATCGTATTTGGCAATTGTCGGCAAATCTTCGGGCATCAACAGGTCAATGGATTCTATACCGATATCAACGGCCGCCTTGCAAAGTTGTTCCAAACTAATGTGATCATATGGCCAGCGACAAACGGAGTGACGAATGCGGGACTTCGAAATCGCGACGTTGCAGTCGTACAAGGGTGTTGAGGAACTCATGGGTGGAGGAAGAATTGGTTGGATTTAGTTTCGCTTGCCGAGGCCAGTTTCCCAGCCCTGCGCGACAATAGTTTCTTGGGCGCTCTCCATGGCGGCGCGATCCTCGTCGGCTTCATCCTCATATCCGGCCAAATGAAGAAGGCCATGAATGAAGTAACGGTAAATTTCGCGCAGAAGAGGTTCATGATGATCCTCTGCTTGGCGCATGGCGACTTCGGCGCCAATGACGATTTCGCCATGATGGAAAGTAATGACATCGGTGGCGCCATCAATGCCCATGAAGTCGCGGTGCACGCGGTCGCTGGTCTTGTCGTCAACCAAGGTAACCTCCAGATGGCCGAGGTGATGGAGGGGGGTGTCATCGTTGGCCGATACTGCCAATACCATTTCCACACTTCGGTCAGTAATCTCCTCGAGAGCGGTCAGCCAGCCCTCAGGGATTTCCACTGCGTGCTGCTGGTTGTCGAAAATGACCTCAACGTGCATTGTTTTCTAAACAAATCAGGCGCCTTGCGACTTCGAGGACCTTTTGTCCTTTGTGGATGTGTCAGGCTTGTTGACTGGTTTTGAGGCCGGTGAATTTCCAAAGCGTGGCATTTCGATGACTCGTCCCTGAGCAGAGAGGTCGTTACCGTTGCCCGGTTTATAGCTCATGGAGCCTGTGTCGTCATCCTTGGGGTAGTCGATGCGGCTATGCATCATACTGCGCAGGGTGTTGAAGAAGCTTTTGCGGATTAGACCCAACTCCTGAATGGTAATCGGGCATTCGTCGAGTTGACCGCTATCGACTTTGGCACGTACCAACTCATCGATCATGGAGCGAATTCGAGCGGGTGTTGGTTTTCGAAGGGTGCGTGAGGCGCTCTCCACAGTGTCTGCCATGGCGATGATGGCACTTTCACGGCTGCTGGGTTTGGGTCCGGGATAGCGGAAGTTTTTTTCGTC
>JBMYMN010000200.1:0-3664 GCA_049597355.1 Luteolibacter sp. | reverse complement strand
GAGACGACCGCTGGAGTGCTCAGGCCCCATGCCTTCATAGCCATGGGGTAGGAGAATCACGAGGTCGGTGGGCAGTTGCCACTTGGACTCAGCGGAACAAATAAACTGATCAATGATCACCTGAGCACCGTTTGCAAAGTCACCGAACTGAGCCTCCCAAAGGCTAAGCATTTTGGAATACGTCAATGAGTAGCCGTAATCGAATCCGAGAACGGCAAATTCCGAGAGCAAAGAGTTGTGAACGCAGAACTTGCCCTGTTTTTCTGCTATATTGAGCAACGGGATGTATTTCTCGGTGGTCTCGTGATCGTAAAGCACGGAATGACGCTGAGAAAACGTGCCGCGCTCGACGTCCTGACCCGAGAGCCGAACGTGAATGCCTTCCATGAGCAGTGAGCCGAAGGCAAGACTCTCAGCAAATGCCCAATCAAAGCCTTCACCTGTATCCAATGCTTTCGCGCGGCGCGGAATAAAGCGTTTGGCCAACGTGGGGTGGACATGAAACGTGTCGGGAATTTGGGTCAGCTTCGCGCCAATGGTCTGTATCGTTTCGGCACTGACACCAGTGGGCACAGGAGCATGAGAATATTCTGGCTGAGCCACGGCAGTCGATCCACTGAAAGAAGTGCGATCACCGGATTCAGATAGAGATAGCATTTTCTGATAACCATCTTCGTAGCGCTGCCATAGATTGGCTTCTAGCTTTTCGAGTTCGGCCTGACCGAGGATCCCCTCCTCCACCATCTGTTCTTTGCAGAGCCTGCCGAAGGTGGGGCGAGTCGAAATCTTACGGGAAATGGCCGGCTGGGTGAACGCGGCTTGATCTGCCTCATTATGTCCTTGGCGACGATAGCAATACATATCAATCACGACATCGCGTCCGAACTTTTGACGGAACTCGAGGGCAAACATCGCTGCCCAGTAGAGATCCAGCGGCTTCTCGCCATTCACATGAAGAATCGGCGCCTCAATCATCTTGGCGACATCGGTTGCGTAAGCCGAAGAACGAGCATCTGAAGGCACCGTCGTAAAACCGATCTGATTATTGATGATGATATGGATCGTACCGCCCGTACGATAACCATCCAGCTGCGAAAGGTTAAGGCATTCGGCCACTGATCCTTGGCCGGCAAAAGCGGCATCACCATGCATCAGGATCGGCAGCACCAGGGAGCGCTTGATAACATCGCTCTCATCATTGCCCTCGCTTAGTATGCGTTGTCTGGCGCGGGCCTTACCCTCTACTATGGAGTTCACGGCCTCAAGATGGCTTGGGTTGGCAGCAAGACTGATACGGACCTCGCCATTGGGAAGTTGACGATTACTCTCGTAGCCAAGGTGATACTTCACATCGCCATCACCGGCCACAGAATCGGGCTCATAGTTTGGCGTGAACTCGTAGAGCACCGTAGTCAGCGACTTTCGTACGAAGTTCGCCAACACATTCATGCGCCCACGATGCGACATACCCATCTCAATTTCACGAACACCGTTGTCCGGGCATGCCTCAAGGATGGCATTGAGTAGGATCATGGCCCCCTCCCCACCCTCATTGGAAAATCGCTTTTCACCAAGGAAGCGCTTTCCAAGAAAATTCTCGAAGGTCTCTGCCTCAAGCACCCATTCAAGGGCCTTTCGCGAAATCTCTTGGGCATTTTCCATTGGTCGGCGGCAACGGTCCTCAATCCGGGCACGCACCCAGTGACGCACCTCCGTGTTGTGGATGTGCATGAACTCGAAACCAATATTGGCACAGTAGGTGTCTTCGAGGGCAGTTACGATGTCACGCAAAGGCATGCGTTCCCCGTGACGGAAGTAATCGTTCCATGAAATCCGGTCCATATCAGCTTCACCGAGACCGAACTGGTCGAGTGCAAGACGGGGATTTCGAATCGGCTCATCTTCGAGCGGATTAATGTGTGCCTGAGTGTGGCCCAATGTGCGGTAGTTGTAGATCAAGGCCACCACTCGGGCGAAAAAACTGATGTCTTGACTGCCTGGCGCTCCCGCTGCCGGAGCGGGTGCCACCTCGGAAGTCGGGCTTGCCGCGGCAGACGTTACACTCGGCGCGTCAGGAGATATAGCCTTGGGCACGCCATCCCTCTTCGGCAACTGAGCCATTCCCAATTCGAAACCTTCAAAGAATGCTGCCCACTGGGGATCCACCGCAGATGGATCCATCTGCCATCGCGCGTATTGCGCTTCCATTACCTCCACATTCTGGCGGGCTGGCACTGTCAAACTCATGAATGGTGCTTATGGGTAGGGGGATATTGAAAAAATTTTGGCGAGCTGAAGCATTTCCGCTTGGCCGACCTCTCGCGGGGATTCATTAAGGGTCAAGCGACTGACAGTCAACTGCACAAGGCATGCCATTTTGCCCCACAGCTGACCCGAAATCGTCCAGGCCGAATTTCCCGATCCACATTCCATTGATTGAAGTCTCCAAACTCACCAAGCGCTACGCCCGCCATACAGCGGTGCGTGATATCTCATTTAAGGTCGAAAAGGGTGAAATCGTAGGTTTCTTGGGACCGAACGGCGCAGGCAAGACCACCACCCTACGGATGCTCACAGGCTACCTACCCCCAACTGCGGGTGTCGCCACCGTGGCCGGACACGATATTTTTCGCGAGTCCCTCCAAGCTCGCCGCAAAATTGGCTACATGCCCGAAAATGTGCCTCTCTACGACGACATGCGGGTAAAGGAATATCTCAAGTTCAGAGCTCAACTCAAAGGACTTAGCGGCAGCCACGGACGAACCCGCGTAAGCGATGTCATCGAAACTTGTGGTCTTAAATCCGTCAGAGGCAAAATGATTAAGACTCTCTCCAAAGGCTACCGCCAACGTTTGGGCCTTGCCGATGCCTTGGTTCACGACCCTGAACTTCTGATTCTCGACGAGCCGACCAACGGTCTTGACCCTAACCAAATCCGTCACATACGTGGTCTGATCAAGCGTCTTGCCGAGAGCCATACCGTTTTAATCTCAACCCACATTCTGCACGAGGTGGAAATGATCTGTGATCGGGTCATCATCATCGACGGCGGAGAGATTAAGGCTTCAGACACACCGGCAAACCTGACTCAGCAGATGCGAGCCGCCGGCCGCATCGAACTGGAAATCAAGACCGACTTTGATAGCGCGCACCAGCAACTCACCTCACTGGATAAGGTTAAGAAAGTGGTCGGCGAGCGTCTAGAGGATGGCTGGATCCAATTTACTGTGTGGGTGGACTCTGGCACAGATGCCCGCGAGCGCGTCACCGCGCTAGCCTCAGGCCAGCGCTGGCCCTTGCGTTCCATATTCCGCAAAACGGCAAATCTTGAGGATGTATTCGTGGAACTGACACGCAAGGACTGAGCAGTTCATTTGCTGACCGTAATCTTCAGAAATCTCGCGGTACAAGCCGGCATCTCAGGCAACGCAAGCCCATCAGTCTCCAAACGCTTCGGCAAGATGTTAGCCGACCAATCGTCTTCCAGGATTTCCTGGAAGGTCCAGCACTCCTCTCCCGTGTAACCCGTGAATATGCGAGCACTCGCGGGGATCTTTACCTTTACATCCATCATTTTCAACTGGGGATGCAGATTGACCACCACCAGACAAACTTCGGCGGCCACGAGGTCGCAACGCAAAAAACTGTAAAGCCAATGGCCTGA
>JBMYMN010000199.1:0-3672 GCA_049597355.1 Luteolibacter sp. | reverse complement strand
ACAATCCTCCAATAAGATATGACCTCCCGATACGAGGCAGGCGAGAACCTTCCGCACCACGTCTGCCTGGCCCCGTACCACACTATTCACGGCTGCCTCCAGCTTGCCGACGATTTCATGCTCATTCATAAGAATAATACATTTCAGACGAACTCTGAACTGAGGTCGAGAAGATAGAGGATGGAATCATGCTCTGGATTTGTTCATGCATGAACAAAAAACCGCGCCATCCCAGATGGATGGCACGGTCAACTACAATAGCCGAAGCCGGCAAGTGCTGTTACCAAATCTTGCAACGAATCGGCGAACTCGAATAACGCAAAGTGTATCCACGGCCATTGCACTTGGAGTATGTAATGCGGCTGTGACCATAACTTGAATAGCTACTTCGGCCATGATACGCGCCTGAGTAGCTTGGCCGATAGCTGTGGCAGCTGCGATAGTAGCGTTTGCGTTCGTAACAGGTTAGAGCTCGGGTCCTCCAAATGGCACGGCCGCAGCGGTCATAACCCGAAATATAGCGCACCTTGTATATTGGAGATCCGCATCGATCATAACCGCAGATGTAAACATGAGAATGGTGCCCGCAATGA
This sequence comes from Luteolibacter sp., assembly GCA_049597355.1. GTDB lineage: Bacteria > Verrucomicrobiota > Verrucomicrobiia > Verrucomicrobiales > Akkermansiaceae > Luteolibacter. The sequence continues at coordinate 3,079 of JBMYMN010000199.1, read as the reverse complement.
TTGGCTTCCGCTTGTTGACTTAGGCCGGGCAAAAGACCCATGGCGAGAATGGTAATGAGAAGGGTGAATTTCATAGGCATGCAATTTGGTTTACGCATGCTTGGACGACGCTCACCGAGCTTTATTCATCCTCACTCACGATTTTTTTGATTCCCCCCTCAAACCACGCGCGATTTCACGAACCAGATGGGGCCCCTGATATATGAAAGCGCTGTAGATCTGGACAAGTGATGCACCCGCCTTGAGTTTTTCACGGGCATCTTCCAGTGAACTGATGCCTCCGACCCCAATGATGGGAATCTTCCCGCCGAGATGGGAGTGGAAGGCCTGCAATACCATCGTGCTCTTGTCCATCAGAGGTTTGCCGGAGAGGCCACCGGCTTCCCCTGCCCGGTGATGGCCGGCCACGGCTTGACGATCGAGGGTCGTGTTAGTGGCAATCAATCCATCAAGCCCACCATCGATAAAGACCCGCGACAAATCTCTCATGTGATTTTCGTCTAAGTCAGGAGCGACCTTGAACACCAGAGGCACTTGCCTCTCATGCTGTTTGGCCAAGACCGCCTGCTCCTCCTTCAGCACCTCTAACAATCTGGCACTCTCTTCCACTCCCTGCAGGTCGCGTAGCCCGGGAGTGTTTGGGGAGGATAGATTGACCACGATGTAATCAGCCACCAAATAGGCTTTCCGAAGGCAGCTCAAGTAGTCATCCGCGGCATTCTTGTTAGGCGTCACCTTATTCTTGCCTATGTTAATGCCGACAATGCCCTGATAGCGATTGGATCTCAGGACATTGAGGACACCCACATCGATGCCGGGGTTGTTGAAGCCCATGCGATTGATGACGGCTTCATGCTCAACCAAACGAAACAAGCGTGGCATGTCATTGCCTGGCTGTTCTTTTGGCGTGATAGTGCCGATCTCAATATGACCGAAGCCAAGTCGCCCCAGGGCGTCTATGGTGTTTCCTTCTTTATCGAGGCCTGCAGCCAAACCTATACGATTGGGAAATCGAAGTCCCATCACTTCAACGCTCTCACCCTCTAGTGTTGAAGAGGCGAGCATGCCCAACACGCGACTTTTTTCCGCCAACCTGAGGGCCTTCATGCTCAAGTGGTGGGCGCTTTCCGCGTCGAGTTGAAACAGGCATTTGCGGGCCAGCGGATACAAAGCGTTAAACACAACCAAAATCTGAAACATCCCGAGCGCATTGTCGAATCCCAGTTGCTAAAAAAAATACAACTTCGAGAATTGGGCTATTTTCATCGACGTTGATTTACAAGAGAAGCACTAGGAGTATTTCAGCCCACGAATGCAGCACCCAAGTCCATGTGACAAATTGGTCCTAAAATCAGCCTGATAATGGCATAATCGCTGTCATTTCAGAGCTTGTAGTGGTCTGTAGTGCAGCGAATTGATAAAATCCAGCATTCAGGTCGGTAATGAATTTGCAATTAGTTCACGCTTTGATAACGTGTCTTGCAATTTGTGGAATAAAATCTGCTCACATCTCTCACACCTTTATATCCCCAAAGCCATGGCCTACGACACAGAAAGCAGCCTTAAAATCTACCTACGTGAGATATCCAAAACCCCTCTTTTGACACCAAAAGAGGAGATCGAACTCGCAGATCGCATTCACCAAGGTGACCAAGAAGCGCGTGCCCACATGATCAAGGCCAACCTTCGACTGGTGGTAAAAATCGCTCAGGACTACTCCAATTATGGTATGCCAGTGAGCGACTTGATATCCGAGGGCAATATCGGACTCATGAAAGCGGTCGAGCGCTTCGATCCTGAGAAAGGCGGCAAGCTCTCAACCTATGCAGCTTGGTGGATCAAGCAGTCCATCAAACGTGCCTTGGCCAATCAGTCCAAAACGATTCGCCTACCGGTGCACATGGTAGATAAAATCGCCAAAATGCGACGCATCGCCGCTATGATGACTGAAACACTCGGTCGTGAGCCAACTGATGAAGAACTCTCTGAAGAGACCGGCGTGCCTCGTCACAAATTAGCTATGCTGCGCCAAGCCTCACACCGTCCAACATCGCTTGATGCACCCATTAACGATGGTGAGGCGACCGAGTATGGTGAGGTCATTCAGGATGAGAGCGCGGTTGACCCTCTCGAGTCGCTGGCTGACAGGAATCTTCACAACCAACTCGACGGCCTCCTCGACTGCCTTGACGAACGAGAGCGCAAGATCATTGACGAGCGCTTCGGTCTAGACGGCCGCAAGTCCATGACCCTCGAGGAAGTGGGTCAAGAGTTCGGTGTCACACGGGAGCGCATTCGCCAACTGCAGAACGTCGCTCTGACCAAGATGCGCCGCGCCCTACGCAAGAAGGAGAAGCCCATGCCAGCCCCGGTCAATAATCCCAGCCAGGCCTGATAAAGTCTCATCTCTCCCAAAGCGCGACTCCATATACATGGGGCCGCGCTTTTTCTTTGAGTGTGAAATTTGAATAAGCTTTGCCATCAAAACCGCAAACCAAACGAATCATTCACACCATCTTAACTGCGGAGAGGTCGCTCGTGGCGACAAATCCTTACTTCCATGGCCGGAGGGCCATGCACACCTCGTGGAGCGAACAGAGTGAGCTCAGTCCCAGTCGTTTGATCACACTAAGGCCCATCCAGTCAGTAAACTTTTCCTTAAAAAACGGCTTGCAGGGCTCGTCAGCTATCCCTACTTAATCCGCCCCGCTTGAGGGTTCCAACGCGCAGATAGCTCAGTTGGTAGAGCAGTTGGCTTTTAACCAATTGGTCCTGGGTTCGAGTCCCAGTCTGCGTACCACCCTCTCGGCGCCCAAATTCCGGGCGGCGCCCTCGGCCCTCAAACGTTTCTGATGTCCTTCAATGAGCATACTGGGGCTCGAATGCAGTTCAAACGCCCGAAGGATCGGCGAATACTCACAATTTTCTGTATTCCTCCAACGCATTCTCCAATTCAATGCAATCCGGGTATCCGGACGCGCACCCAACTCAATGCAAGCTACCAGCAACATCAAAACCTATTCATCACTCCACCAAAACTCCACTCACAAACTCCACCAACCCTTCACTCTCAAACCAA
>JBMYMN010000198.1:0-3674 GCA_049597355.1 Luteolibacter sp. | reverse complement strand
CCACGCCGAGGCACCAATACCATTACCATGACAGCCGAACTCGACAAGATCGACTACCGCTTCAAAACCCGTCTGGATATTCTCGGCATGGGGATGCCGATGGTCGAAGTGGATAAGCGCAAGGGAGAGTATTACGTTGGCGACCCCTATGAAGAGCGCGACTTCACTAAGGCGGTCTACAAGTATGTCGATGATGGCCTGCCGCTTCTGTGGTCTCTCCAACTCGGCCGTTATCCAGAGAAACCCAACCTCAACCCGCAAACCTCCGGCGGTCACATGCGCATGATTATCGGTTACAACAAGAAAACCGAAGAGATCCTCTTCTCCGATTCTTGGGGAGCTGGTCACGAGCTAAAGCGGATGCGTATGGACCATGCCTACAAGGCCACCCATGGCCTTTTTGTGCTTACACCAACGGTGCGCTGAGAGGTCTCTTGCGTCTGGTAGAAAGTCGATTAACATGCAGCATGAAATGTTTCATCAAAGCCCTCCTCGGCACAGCTGCTGTTAGCGCAAGCACCACCTACGCCGGTGACCTAACCGCCATTCCCTTTGATACCATCAAGGGAGAAAAGACTTCGCTTGCCGATTACAAAGGTAAGGTTGTGCTGCTGGTGAACACCGCCTCGCGCTGTGGTCTCACCAAACAATATGCCGCGCTCGAAGCACTGCAAAATACATATGGGGCAAAAGGCTTTACCGTCATCGCCTTTCCCTGCAACGACTTCGGCAAACAGGAGCCCGGAACTCATGAAGAGATCGCGCAATTTTGCGAGACCAAATTTAATGTCAGCTTTCCATTGATGGCCAAAATCTCGGTCAAGGGCGACAATCAGCACGCCCTCTACACCGCCCTTACCGGTAAAGACGGTGCCTTCCCGGGGGACGTGACATGGAACTTTGGAAAGTTCCTCGTTGGCAAGGATGGTAAGCCCATTGCTCGCTTCGAACCGCGCACCAAACCGGACAGCGAAGATGTAGTTCGAGTCATCGAAAAAGCCCTTGCTGCAAACTGACCAGTGCCATCGCTGTGATGCCTGAGGCCTCAATTTCCAGGTTGCTTGTGATGATGCCTAACATGGCATGGCCACAACGATGACGCTGTTGCTTTGCCGCCAAGTTCTCTTCATCAAACAGGAGCAGACCTAACAAAATAATGTCTAGCCAATGGTGTGATGCACTTGTGGGTGTGCAATGATAAACGCTTCATTACCTGGGCTGATAATGTCGTTTTGCCACTGGCATGAAGTCCTGCAGTGCCTTGATTCGATTGCCGTCTACCGGATGGGTGCGCAGTAACTCAGGCCCTTCTCGTTGCTTCTCCCGTTCACGCCAAGCGGCGAAACGCATCCATAGAGCGATGGCCTCTTCGGGGTTGTAGCCAGCTCGCGCCATGTAGAGCGCGCCCAGTTTATCGGCCTCGTATTCGGCCTTTCTGGAATAGGGTAGCAACACACCCAAACTTCCAACAGCAGCAACGCCACTGGCCGTTGCCGCTCGACTGCCATCACTGGCCCCGCTTTGGCGCATGGCCTGATCCAAAACAAGGGTGCCCAACGCAATCCCAACCGCCTGATTCACGCGTTGTTGTGAATGATTAAGTACTACGTGTGCAATTTCGTGTCCCAATACGGCGGCTAATGCCGCGTCGTTGCGAGTGATCTGGAAAAGGCCGCTGTGGATACCTACCTTGCCACCCGGCAAGGCGAAGGCATTGGGTGTCTCATCTTCAAAGACCACGAACTCCCAATTGGCATTGGGTATACCGATGACAGGTTTGAGCCGTGCCGCTACCCGCTGAACTTGTGCCGTGTGAGCGGTATTACTCGACACTTTGTTCTTGCGCTTCATCGCCTCGAACTGCTGCGCGCCCTTGGCCATCAGACTCTTGGATGCGGGTGTTGTGCGCACTTGACCGGTAGAAGGGTCAAACGTGGACACCGCACATGAATTCAACAGTGCGGCAACCAGGGCAGAGGTAAGAAATTTCCACATGGCATATACCTTGGTAGAGATCATTCAAAAAACAAGATGTCTCATGGATCTGGAATCTTAGCTTCGCCAATTGAAGAGGTGTCTTGTGTCACCACGTTCACCCGATCCGGGGTATATTCCTCGATGAAGTGAAGCCAATCCCCCTACAGCACCTATCGGGTTGAAGGTCATCGATCTGAGTCAGGCATGCTGTATCTATTTTTGGGCCTCGTGAGTTTTTCTGGATCGGGTGCTGGTGCGCTCGCTCAATGCTTTGATATACTCAGCGGAGTTCATGTGTGGCTTTAGACCATCCAGAAAACATGACATTGACCAGTGTCTCTGGGCTTCAGATGCACCAATCTGACCTAAGCAGCCGGCAAGCATAAATTATTTTTAAGTAGCTGAATACCAATAAGTTATGAATTTTATTTCTTGGCACGCTCTCGCTCCAGCTTCTGCAGCCAAGTCACCAACATGGCGATGTCAGCGGGTGTAATGCCTGGGATGCGGCCAGCTTGGCCGAGGGTCGCTGGACGAATGTCTGAAAATCGCTGCTTGGCCTCGTTTTTTAACCCACGGATGGCTTGGTAGTCCAAATCGGTAGGAATCTTGCGCTCCTCTTGTTTGGCAAGGCGCTCGACTTGGGCGCGCTGGCGATCGAGATGACCGGCATATTTTACATCGGTCTCAATTATGGACCATAGCTCAGGTGTGAACTCAGCACGGAGATTCTCGGGAAGATCGGTCCAAAGATTCTCGCTCCGGCAGATCCATTGCTTTAGGCGCACCCCATCGAAGGAGGTATTGGCCAGAACGACTTGAGCCCTCTCAATTTCAGCCTGCTTATCAGTCACGCGCTCGACTCGCTCACCACTTGCCAACCCCACATCCGCAGCCTTGGGCGTGAGGCGGAGATCAGCGTTGTCCTGACGCAACATTAGGCGGTATTCAGCCCGGCTGGTGAACATGCGGTAGGGTTCAGTGCAGCCTCGAGTAACAAGGTCATCGACCATGACCCCCAAGTAGGCTTCATCCCGACCGAGAATGAAATCTCCCCTGCCCTGAAGCTTGAGCGCAGCATTGGCACCGGCAATCAGCCCCTGCCCCGCTGCCTCCTCGTAACCGGAGGTTCCGTTGATTTGGCCAGCGAAATAGAGCCCTTCAATGGCCTTGGTCTCAAGAGTTGGACGGAGCTGTGTGGGTGGACAGTAGTCATACTCGACGGCGTAGCCCGGTCGTAGGATTTCACAGTTGTTCAAACCCTCGATGGAGCGCAAAAAGTCCAACTGGACCTCATAAGGCAAAGAGGTAGAGACGCCATTGACGTAATATTCATGAGTATGACGACCCTCCGGTTCTAGGAAAATTTGATGCCGTTCGCGATCGGCGAAACGTACGACTTTATCCTCAATTGACGGGCAGTAACGAGGCCCAACTCCCTCTATTATCCCGCAATACATGGGCGACTGATCGAGGTTTTCCCTGATAATCTCGTGGGTTTTTGGGTTGGTATATGTGATCCAGCAGGGCATTTGTTCCACGTGGAACTCTGGATTGCCCCATGGATTCAGGGTGAAAATGTCATCAACCTCCCGTGTCAATGTATCGGCTAAAAAGCTAAATTTGGGTATGGGGCTGTCACCTGCCTGGCGCTCGCATTTAGAAAAATCCAATGAACGACCGCTGAGTCGGCACGG
>JBMYMN010000197.1:0-3685 GCA_049597355.1 Luteolibacter sp. | reverse complement strand
GCTTCGCCACGACCTTCGTAAGTGGTTTGGTCCTCGGTGGTGTAGGCGTTGATTTGTCCTCCCAGGCTCTCGATGGCCACACTCAGGTCCTTAGCGCTACGCGTCGGAGTGCCCTTAAAGGCCATGTGCTCCACAAAATGTGCAAGGCCATTGGGATAGTCCTGCTCATCGCGGCTTCCGGCAGGAATGTGGAAGCTGAGCGTTGCGCATTCCGCATCGGGCAGGTTGGCGACGGCGAGACGCGGGCCGTTGGGCAGTTGTTTCCACTCGTAGCTGGCCACGCTCATTCCGCATCCTTGATGAGAGCAGTAGCGAGGGCAAGATCGGAGGGAGTGGTGATCTTGAGATTTGGCCGACTGGGCTCGATGAACTTCACCCGTCCGCCAATGGTTTGTAGGGCGCTGACCTCATCTGTGCAGTTCAAATTGGTGCTTCGAGTGTATTGTGCAGCTTTGGCCAATTGCTCCAATTCGAAGACCTGAGGTGTCTCCATAAACCAGATCTGCTCGCGATCCACACGCTTGGTCGAAAAGCCGTCTTCGTCAGCACGCATCATGGTTTCGGTGGCGGGTTTGGCGAGGGTGGCCGCCCCGAAGTCCTTGGCGGTGACAATGCACTCTTCGATGTCTAGCGCTGAAACCAGCGGTCGGGCACCATCATGAATGGCTACGTAATCGATGCCCTTACCCAGAGCATCAAGGCCGGCGTTGACTGAGTTTTGTCGAGTGGTACCGCCATCGACGCGGGTGATGCGACTGTCTTCGATGTCAATTTGGCTCCAGCGATCTTCAGGGCAGACGACGACGATCTGTTCGATACTTTCAACCGCGAGGAAGGCTTCCACACTACGTTGGAGCACGGATTTACCCCCGATGTCGGCAAGAAGTTTGTCGAAGCCCATGCGTTGGCTCGATCCGGAAGCGACGATAATGGCGGCGGTCATCTTATCTGCTGAGGTCGGCTTGATACATCAGCTTAAAGCCGCTTTGGTGAAGGATGGCTACGGCAAATTCGTAGTCCTCCACGTGCATGGCGAGCATGGAGAGGCCTTCAGGGTGGGGAAGCAGGGCGTAGGCGAAATCGATGTTGGTTTCGGCTACCATGAGGGTGTCGAGGCATTGCAGGAGTTCCGCACCGGATTCCTTGAAGGCAACGACCACGATTTCTGACACGGCGTGAGCGAAGCCACGCTCCATAAAGAGGTTTTCGGCAGCGTGGGGATCGGAGACGACGAGGCGGGCAACGGTGGCATCGCGCGAGTCCTGCACACTGAGGCCGAGGGTTTCGATGTTTTGCCCACGCAATAGCTTGATCATGGCAGCCAGCGCACCCACGCGGTTGGGCAGCATAACCGAAAATTGGCGGACAGGTTCACCGTGGTCGACGAGGGTGTCGGTTTCGAGATCGAGATCGGAATCCATGGGTTGGGGCGGCCTCGGTTAGAGGCGGGTGTGCATTGCACGGGCTGATATTACCATAAAGAGTATCTGAGAGACAAGAGGGTAAAAGACGGCCGCCGTCATTGGTTGGTAGTCGTTGGTCATTGGTCATTTACCTACCACATCTGCCCTTGCCATTCACCACGGCCTAATGATCCTCTCCAGTAATGCCAACCTTTACCAATGTCTCCACCTACTGCTTCGCCGAACTCGACGGCTTGAAGGAGTTGCGTGCCGATCTGTTGGAGAAGTGCAAGGCCTGGAATCTGAAGGGAACCATCCTGCTGAGTGAGGAGGGCATCAACCTTTTCGGTGCCGGTGAACAGGGCTCCATCGATGCCTTGATGGAGCGCCTGCATGCCATTGCCGGTCTCGAAGGCCTCACACCCAAGCTCAGTTACAGCGATGAGCAACCCTTCAACCGCATGCTGGTGCGCCTGAAGAAGGAGATCATCTCCTTTGGGATGGAGGGTGTGAATCCCGCCAAATACACCTCAGCCAAATTGCCCCCAAAGGAGCTCAAACAGTGGCTCGACGAAGGCAAGCCGGTGACCCTGCTTGACACCCGCAACGACTACGAGGTGAAGCTCGGCACCTTCAAGGGAGCCATTGACCCCGACATCAAAACCTTCCGTGGATTTCCCGCTGCCGTGCGGAATCTTCCTGAGGAGCTCAAGAATCAACCGGTGGTGATGTTCTGCACGGGAGGCATTCGCTGTGAAAAGGCCGGGCCCTTCATGGAGATGGAGGGCTTTAGGGACGTCTACCAACTGGAGGGTGGCATTCTGAAATACTTCGAAGAATGCGGTGGTGATCACTACGACGGTGATTGCTTTGTTTTTGATCAACGCGTGGGTTTGGATCCCGCACTCACCGAAACGACCCATGCCGTGTGCTTCAACTGCCAGGCGCCTCTCACTGAAGATGATCAGGCCGATCCCCGCTACGTGGCCGGCAAAAGCTGCCCGCACTGCTACATCAGCGAGCCAGAGTTGATTGGCGAACGTGTGGCCGAGCGTCAGGCGAAGCTGGATGCAGCCTGCGAACCGCTTCCCGGCGCCACTCCGCAGGAAAACCGCCGTCCGTTCAGTATCAAGCAGCATCACGACAAGTGGTCCTTGATCGACGTGCTGGTCGATATCTTCCCGCACATCGAGAAAGAGGAGTGGCTGCAGCGTTGTAAGGCCGGACGCTTTGTCAGCTACCGCGATGAAGTCCGAAGTGCCAATCACATTGTGCGTGCGGGTGAGCGTGTGTTGCAGATCTTTCCGCCTGAAGCGGAACCGGAGGTCTCAAACGGCATTCGCATCCTTCATGAAGACGAAGCGATTGTCGTTCTGCACAAACCGGCTCCGCTACCTATGCATCCGAGTGGTCGCTTCCACCGCAATACCCTGCAACATCTTTTGGGTTTGGCATATGAGGCGCCACAAGTCGTGCGCATTGTGCACCGACTCGATGCGAACACCTCAGGTTTAGTGGTGATGGCGCGCACACGTCACTTCGCCAAGATTCTGCAGCGACAGTTCATCGAAGGACGCATTGAAAAACGATACCTCGTGCGCGTTCAGGGAAGCACGAATGATGATGAGTTTACCTGTGACGCATTTATCTCCGATGAGGCCACCCAAGCTGGTGCACGAGCCATTGATGAAGACGGTCAAGAGGCGCGCACCGATTTCAAAGTGCTCGAACGTTTCGATGACGGCACGACCCTGCTTGAAGCGAATCCAGTAACGGGCCGCACCAATCAGATCCGCATCCATCTCTGGCATTTGGGCATGCCGGTGGTCGGCGATCCGACCTACCTACCGAATGGAGAGAGGGGTGAGCGCCAGACTCTGGAGCTAGATGATGCGCCGATGCAGCTCATATCTTGGAAACTGGCCTTCGAGCACCCGCTCAAGCACGAGCGGGTGGAATTCGAAGATTCTAGACCATCTTGGGCTTGATTCGTTTTCCATTCCGCGCCCTCCCATTCGTGGAGCGGCTTCATGCGGTGGCTGTCACCGTGGTAGCTGCCGAAATTGCCATTCATAAGGCGAACCCGATGGCAGGGAATGATCATGGATGTGGGGTTTCGGCTGATGGCCGAACCGCATGATTGATAAAGGTTTTTAGCGGCTTTTTTATAATTCTGTTGCAAACAAACATTTGAAACAAAAAATAATATGCAAAGCGCTTATTAGTACAGACTTACAGCTTATTCACAATGATTTTCTCCCGAGCAATATTGAGGGAATTAC
>JBMYMN010000196.1:0-3706 GCA_049597355.1 Luteolibacter sp. | reverse complement strand
GAAACTCCCTGAAAGCTTCCAAGGCTACGCTATTGGAGGCTCGTAAAAAGCGACCGCTTCCCCATCGTGACGACAAGATCATAACCGCTTGGAACGGTCTAGCCATCGCCGCCTTCGCCCGGGCTGGTCGAATTCTAAAATCTGAGAAGTGGACAAAATTCGCCAAAAAAGCTGCTGAATTCTTACATCAGGAGCTGTGGCACGATGAGCAACTTTATCGTTGCTGGCGTCAGCAGAGAGCCAGCGCTCCAGCCATCGCCGATGATTACACCTTCCTCATTCAGGGCTTACTTGAACTCTATCAGACAGATGGCAATGGCGACTGGCTGATTTGGGCCGAGCAACTCCAACAACAACTCGACGAAACCCTTTGGAACACCGAATGGCAGGGCTACGTCATGCGTCCCAAGCTGGAAGGACGAGTCTTGGCCACTATGCGCAACGACTACGACGGAGCAGAACCATCACCCAACCACGTAGCCATTCTCAATCTTCAGCAACTAGCTGAGATCACCGGCAAAGACGACTACTCCAGACGCGCTGGCGAGTTGATTCAAGCCGGAGCGCGGTCACTAAAGCAAACCTTCGCCGTGCCAGTCTTGATCACTGCGTTGGCGAAGAGTTCGTGACTCACCAGTGGCAGATCACCTGCGGCAGGATGATCTTCACGTTGCCGGCCTTGTTGGTGCTCTCCTCAAGAGCGATGGCGTGACCATCCTTGAATTCGACAACAGTCTTCTCCTTCTCTTTGCGCTCGACGCTGACCAGACGGCGGAAAACCTGCCCGGTATAGGGGTCCACCTGAGTGGCATAATTTTTCACCTCGGTGTATTCAATGAACTCCCAGCGACCGACCTGACCATCAGCAGTCTGACGAATGCTGGTCTTGGTGGGCTCGCCGAGCACCAGACCTACTTCTCTCATAGTCATGCCGAGAACAACTGCGCCTTCATCGATAAGCTTATTCACCTTCATCTGACGGACGTAGAAGGCCTTCATGTTCTCCTCAAACTTTTCGTTGGGCATTTCAAAGGCCCAGGTGCCGACCCATCCGGCCAGTCCCCCTTTGCGGCCTTTGCCACGGACCCGGTAAGCTTTGTCAGTAATGGCGACTATTTCCGCCTCTTGGCCGACGATCAGAGTTCCGAGTCTGGCTCCACCCTCCTTATTGGCAAAGACCGGAGCCGCCTTGACCACCTTGAGCTTCAACTCCTTCTCGAAGACTTCTTCGAGGTAGACCACCTGAGCATCCGAATTCAAGAGCGACTTGCGCTTGTCCTGAGCCAGGGCTGTAACGGCCAGAGAGAACATAAGGCCTAACACGGCAAAGGGCTTGAGAGAGGAAGGTTTCACGATAATGGATTCTAGTGGAATTATTGGACGAATGTCAGTGGCATTTATTTAGCATAATCACTCAAAATCACCGAAATCCCTTTGGAATGGGTAATTTTCTGGTGCAAGCTCCATCCATGGATTCCGTGGGCCCCCTTTCCCGCAAGCTGTTCGCCGCTGCCAAAGTGCACATTCCCGGTGGCGTGAATTCCCCCGTCAGAGCCTTTCGCAATGTCGGTGGAGAGCCCTTCTTTGTAAACAAAGCGGCTGGCAGCCGAATCGAAGACGTCGATGGCAAGACCTACATCGATTACATCGGGTCTTGGGGACCCAATATTCTCGGCCACGCCCCCGTGGTAATCACCAACACTATTCACGAGGTGGCAAAGAACGGAGTCTCCTTTGGCATTCCCAATCCCTTCGAGGTAGAGATGGCCCGCACCATCTGCGACTGGGTACCCTCTGTCGAAAAGGTCCGAATGTGCTCGTCAGGAACGGAAGCCACGATGTCAGCCATTCGCCTTGCCCGTGGCTATACAAAGCGAGACTTCATCATCAAATTCGACGGCTGCTACCATGGCCACAGCGACTCCCTGCTGGTGGCTGCAGGTTCCGGTGCCCTCACGCATGGTGAACCAGATTCCGCTGGTGTCCCCGGCTCCTTCGCCCAGAAGACGATTGTCCTACCCTATAATTGTCCAGAAGCCCTCGAGAAGGTGTTCTCCGAACAAGGCGAACAAATCGCGGCCATCATCGTCGAATCCTATCCAGCCAATGCGGGATTCGTGATGCCCCAGCCCGGCTATCTCGAGCAACTCACTTCCATCACCGCCAAGCACGGGGCCCTGCTCATCTTCGATGAGGTCATGACCGGCTTCCGCCTCGGTAAGGCAGGTGTTCAGGGATTGGAAAACATTACTCCTGATCTCTCCTGCTTTGGCAAGGTCATCGGCGGTGGTCTACCAGTGGGCGCCTTCGGCGGTCGCGCCTGCATCATGGACCAACTCGCCCCTGACGGTCCCGTGTATCAGGCGGGCACCCTGAGCGGCAATCCACTCGCCATGGCAGCTGGCCTTGCCCAACTCAAAGAGCTCGCCAAGCCCAGTGGTTACCCGCGGCTTGAAGAACTCGGCGCGCATTTCGAGGCTGGTCTCAAGCGGGTCATGGAGGCCAAGGGCATGCCCTATCGCCTCAACCGCGTGGGCTCCATGTTCTGCCTCTTTTTCACCGACCGCGAGATCGTCAATGTCCATGACGTGATGAAACAGGATTTGGAAGTCTTCAAGAAGCTATTCTGGGGCTGCCTCGACAAGGGAGTCTACCTGGCCCCCTCGCCCTACGAGACCGGCTTCCTCTCACTAGCCCACACCGAGGCCGATCTCGACGATACTCTCGGTGTCATCGAAGAGGTCATGGCCACTATTTAGATGCCCTGAAGATCGTCAGCAGCGCCCGGTGGTCGGAAGCTACCTCCCAAGAGGGATCATCCACCAGATGACTGGCCTTGAAATCGACTTCGGGCTTCAAGCCCTGCGACACCAGCACGTAATCGAAACGAGAGTAGACGTCCTGATACTCCCAGTGATGAGTCCAGCGATGGCCGTTTGAATCCCCGCAGGGAATGGGCGTAAGATAGGTGGGCGTGCGGTATTGGCCGGCTACCTTCCTCATCGCCGTGCTCTTGCGATTGTCGTTGAAGTCACCGTAGGCGATCAGCCTCACGTGGGGATCCGCTTCAAGGATGTCGTCCACGTGACGGCGAAAGAGAATCGCCTCATTGATACGAATCTGGTTCTGGTCGGCATCCCGAACTTCGCGCTTGGACTTCAGGTGCACGCCGAGGAAGCGGTAAAGGCAACCCTCCCTTTCGACCGTGGCATCGAGAATAGGGCGACTCATCCGCCAGTTGCGACCATTCATGCGGTATTCGCTCAGCTTGGGTTTGGCAGTGGCGACAATGGGGTAGTGCGACAGCAGAGCCAGACGGCGCAGGGCATGGGAATCCTCATCGTAACTGAGATGTTTCATCTCCCATCCTGAGGCCTTGAGTCGTCCCTGAAGGTCCCTGACGTCGTTGATATCGCCAATTTCACAGACTCCCAGCACTTCGGGACGGCTTTTCACAATCAGGCGCACCGCGGCGTTTTTCTCCTCTTCAGGTTTGCCGCGCTGCTTGCCACCGCGCTCCATGGTCAACCAGTTCTCAAGGTTATAGGACATGAACCGAATGCCGGGAGCCAATCTTGTGGAAACACCGCGGGAAACCGCCCGTAATCCACTAACCTCTTTGGCATCAATATACCCCTCATTCCAATCCGGGGTGGAGGAAGACTCATCACAACCAACGAGCCAACAGCATGTAAACAAGAAAGCC
>JBMYMN010000195.1:0-3854 GCA_049597355.1 Luteolibacter sp. | reverse complement strand
AAAGATCCGCGCTGTGGTGACTCCCAAATACAAGTATCTGCGTAACTACCTCACCGACCGCCCCTACATGCAGCCGACCTACAAGGATCCTTGGCCGGTGAGTAAGAAATTCCGCGACATGATGGCCAAGGGGGAGATGAAGGGCACGCAACTGATATTCTTCTCCGATGAACGCGTGCCCGAGGAGTTCTACGACCTCGAAAACGATCCCCACGAAATCAACAACCTCGCCAATGACCCCAAGCATGCCGAGGCCCTCAAGGCGCATCGCAAAATGCTTGCCGACTGGATTGAGGAAACCGGCGACAAGGGTCAGGAGCCCGAGAGTGACGTTGGACTGCGCTGCGTGCTCAAGCGCTGGGGCGACAAGTGCGTAAATCCGGAGTATGACCAAATCCGCAAGCAGATGCAGGGAGAGAAGGCCGGAAAATGAAGTGAGCGGCCTGCCTTACCACCACGACTGGAAGCCGCTCTTCGAGACCTCACTCGGACTGCGGGTGAAGTGGTTCGGTCGTTGGGGTGGTGATCCAAACTGGTTCATCGAGCCATCGCGCCTCGGAGCCGATCTCGTCTGCTTCTTCTATCTCGAAGCCGGTGAGTGCGCTGGCGTCATCAATGGCGTGGAAAGGAAACTGAAGCCCGGTGAGTTAGTAGTACTGCGCGGCGCGGATGTGTTCTCGTATTCCCAAAACCCAAAGAAGCCTCAGATCAGTTTGTCCGCGTGTCTGTCGCTCGATCGAGACAGCATCTCTAACGAGTTGATGCAGCTAACCTACAAGCGGCACTACCGCATCAAAAACCGCAAGGCGTACGAGGATCGCTTTCAGCAAGTGATGGGCACCCTCGACTCCAAGAGTGACTGGAGTGATTTGCACATCACCGCCGCCATCCTACAATGGCTGGCCGAACTGCAGGACCTGCTGAAGCCGGAACGGGAGGGTGGGGACAACGCCAAAACCGTTCACCACGTGCTCAAGGCGCAGGACTGGATGCAGGAACGCTTGGGCGAAGAAATTACAGTTCAGGCCTGGGCGGAGGCCAGCGGCCTCAACACGGATTACTTCAGCCGCCTCTTCAAGACCCACACCGGCATGGCTCCACGCGCCTGGCTAATCGAAGCCCGCCTACAGCGAGCCTCGCGCACCCTCGCCAGCTCCGATGCCGCCATTGCTGAAGTCTCGGCCATTTCAGGCTTCAACTGCCCCTTCCACTTCTCGCGCACCTTCAAGAAGCGCTTCGGCATACCACCGGCCAAATACCGCAAACTGCACCAGCTCCAGAGCTTGTCGCCCACCTGAGACATACAACCCAAAAGTCGGATATGTACATATTTTTAGCGGAGCTCCATCATTTTCAACGGTAAGGATTCTGCGTAGTCTATGCAGTCAAACCGCATTCCTTCCATGAACGATCAACCCACCGACCCCAAACAACAGAACCTTGTCCCGGAGCTTTCGAGGAGGGGCTTCCTCCACGGCATCGGAGGCTTCGGCGCCACCATGGGATTGGGGGCACTCGGAGCCCACGCAGCTGAAGACGGCCTGCCGCGAGACAAGGACGGCAATATTATTCCCGGTTTCGACGACAACAAACCTGGCAGACAATCCAAGACCAAATGGGAGCCCTTCTCCGATCGCAAGGTGAAGGTAGGCATCGCCGGTTATGGCTTCTGCCGCTTCGGCGCGCAGTTCGGTTTTCAGGATCACCCCAACGTCGAAGTCGTGGCCGTGACCGACCTCATCGAGGAGCGGCGCAACCAACTTGCCAAGGCCACGCGCTGCACCAAGACCTATCCATCCTGCGAGGAGTTGCTCAAAGACAAGGACATCGAAGCAGTATTCATCGCCACCGACGCACCCAGTCACGCCCGCCTGGCCATCATGGCCGCGGAACACGGCAAACACGTGGCCGCCGCAGTTCCCGCCGTGTTCGGTTCACTCGAAGACGCCGACCGCCTGTTTGAGGCCGTGAAGAAGAACGGCATCAAATACATGATGTTCGAGACCTCCTACTTCCACGCCGACCTGTATGCACTGCGCCAGAAGTATGTCGCCGGCGCCTTCGGCAAAATCATCTACTCAGAAGGCGAGTACTTCCACTACTTCGGCAAGCCCATCGGCAGCTTCAATCCGACGACTGGCAAGGTGGACAATCAAGGGTGGCGCATGGGCCTGCCACCCCAATGGTATCCGACCCACAACAACGCCTACCACATCGGCGTCACCGGCGGCAGCTTCACCGAGGTCAGTTGCATGGCCATCCCCAGCATGGTTCCTCATCTAACAGCTAAAGGCAACGATTACAAAAATCCCTTTGGCACCGAGGTCGCCCTGTTTCGCACCAATGACGGTGGCATGTCACGCCAGGCGGTAAGTTGGGATATTCCCATCCACGGTGGCGAGCGCGGCCGCGCCTATGGCCAAACTGCCAATAAAGTGAACGTAGATGTCCAGCGTCCCCAACTGCCCCCGGGCATGAGCGCGGGTGGACACGGCGGTTCGCACGGTCGTCTGACCGACGAGTTCATCGATGCCATCCTGCGCGACCGCAAACCCTGGTGCGACATCGCTCAGGCAATCAATATGACAGTAGCCGGCATCGTCGCCCACCAGTCGGCACTGAAGGATGGAGAGTTGCTCAAAATCCCACAGTATAAGCTCTAATCACCAATTCGTGCCCAGAGGGGCGCAAGGGCTTCTACCCTTTGATTTCCATCAACATTTGGGGGTTGTTGGGGAACTTTTTAAGGAAGAATAGCAACCTCTCCATCGCCTCGACGGGCCTATGCCCAGAGAGACCACGGCGAATGAGGTAGATCTTGTGGAGCATGTGCTCGGGCAAAAGCAACTCCTCACGTCGGGTGCCGCTCTTGAAGATATCTACAGCCGGATAGATATAGTTTTCGGCAATCTTACGATCGAGCACGAGTTCCATGTTACCGGTTCCCTTGAACTCCTGGAAGATGGCCTCGTCAGCGCGGGAGTTGGTTTGGATGAGAGCCGTGCCAAGGATCGTGAGTGAACCGCCACCGCGAGTGTTGCGGGCAGCAGCAAACAAACGCCGCGGAATCTCCAAAGCCCCCACACGGACACCACCGGAGCCAATGCCACCGCGACCGCGACCACGACCTTTCTTGCCACCGCCACCTCCAAGGTTGTTGTAGGCGCGTGCGAGTCGAGTGATGGAATCCATCAAGAGGAACACATCTTGACCGGCTTCAACCAAACGCTTGGCGCGCTCGTCCACCAGCAACACCATCAGGTGCATGCTCTCGTCGTATTTCTCACGAATGGCCTCGGCCATGTGCAACATGAGGGTGGTCTTACCGGAACGCGGTGGCGAAACGATGAGACCGCGTTGGCCTTTACCAACCGGCGCCATGATATCCACAACACGAGTGGTGTAACGCTCGGGAGTGGTTTCGAAACTGATGCGCTTGTCCGGATTGATGGCCTTGAGCTCCTCGAAGTGGGGCAGCTTCATGGCTTCTTCCGGGGCCTGGCCGTTGATGGTGGTGATCTCTACAAGTTGGGGACCGCGCGGCCCTTCTTGGTAGAGCCCGTGAATCCACTGGCCCACCCGCAAGTTTAGTCTGCGGATGGTTTCGGGTGGCACAAAGACATCGTCACGGGCCTGTTCGTAATCCTTCTCCTGCACACGCAGGAAACCGAAACCCTTGGGAGCCAGTTCAAGCATGCCGTCGCATTCCAGCTTGGGCCCATCGAGCTTGGGCGCGGGGCGTTCTTCGAACTCTCCATCTTCACCCTCACGGCGCCCACCACGGCGACGGCGGCGGCGGCGTTTCTTGTTTCCATCTTCTTCATAGCCCTCGGTTTTACCAGCTCCGGTTTCTT
>JBMYMN010000194.1:0-3932 GCA_049597355.1 Luteolibacter sp. | reverse complement strand
CTACAAACTTGAGGAACCCTACGAGATCCTCACCGGCAAGGTGCATCCCTGGAAATGGAGTGGTGAAAATCGCATTGTCAATGTGTCGGATCGATTAGCCACTGCCATGAGAGACAATCCGCACCTCAGGGTCTTGGTAATGAGCGGATATACCGATCTGGCCACACCACCTGAGTCTGTGGGCCATTCGTTGCGCCATATGCCAAACCTCCCCAAATCATTGCGTAAGAACATAAGCACTGTCTATTATGACGCAGGTCATATGTTCTACCTCAACGCACCGGACCTAAAGAAATCGCGTCAGGATTTGCTAAATTTCATAGAACCGGAGTGATTTCACGGTTGAGTTCAACCGCAATTCTCCAAGTCTCGCTGAGCCTCCTCCAACTCCTGCATGACGCGCTTGCACCGCCTGAGAAAAATCAGTCCCTGCGGAGTCAATTTCACCATACGGCGACTACGATCGAGCAGTTTACAACCAAGTTGATCCTCAAGGGCACGGATCGAGTGACTGACTGCGGACTGAGTCAGGAAGATTTGCCTGGCCGCAATGGTGAAACTCCTATGTTCCGCCACTGCAACAAAGGCTTTCACCTGTCTGAAATCGGGAACCCAGTTCATGATAACAGGCCGAATTACTATTCGGACATTTCGTGCCAGCAGCCCCTGTGCCAAGCACTTCAATTATGCAACTGCTGACCAAAAATCAACGATGTGACTGGACCCGCACTCACTATCGCTTTTGCAACTAATCAGGCAAAGGATCGAAGCGGAAGTGGTGATGCTGGCGCCTTAACTCGGTATCCGTTGGGGCCAACAGGATGGCCTTGTTGGACCAGTTAACCGCATCTTGGCGATTGCCTTTGGCAAACTGAATTTCCGCCATGGTGTCGAGATACGCCGCTTGCTCAGGGTATGTTTCAAGGGCGCGTCGCAGGTATGCCTCAGCATCGACCACTTGGCGCTGGGCACGCGATGCAAACCAAGCAGCCGTATTCAGCGTATTGATGGAATCTGGGAAGATTTTGATGGCAGAAGACAACACCTCCCAAGAGTCAACAAACCAACGGTCGTGTTCCTCAATCAGCCCCGCTTGACGCAGAGATGGAAAGAAAAAGTCGGCCAAAGCACCATCTGTGGTGTAGTTCTGATGGCATTGATCGAGAGTATCGATCGCCATGTTTCGGTCTGTTTTCAGTAGGCTGAGGCCTCGAAAAGTATCAGCTTTCAGACGCAAGCGCATGCTGTTGAGTGGAACTTCAAGGTCGTAGTAGCTTCCATCAATACTCTCGCAGCAGGCCACCTCGTTAAGACACGCCACCAAATTCCATTCGCTGGGCTGAAATAGAAGGCTATCGGCATACTGAGAGATGATGACTGAAAAAGATCTGCTATTTACAGGCGCTGACTGAGCCGCTCTCCCCCACCAAATTTTGCTGCGCTCGTAATCTTCACCGAAAGCATAGGCCAGAGCAATCTGCATGGCCATTTGGTGGTCCCCAAGAAAAAGCAGATCTGCCATGCGCTCGTGTTTTAACGACTCCTTGATGCGTCCGGCGCGACGCAGTGAGGAAGCGACATAAGCATGAAACACGGGACTGATAGAATCTTGCTGCCTGCCCTCCATCATCATTACTCGATCCAGAAGCACCTTACATACCTCGTCCCATTTATCACCTGCAGAGAGGTGCGCGATCTGTTGCAACCAATGGTAGTCACTACGCATATCCTTGGGCATGTCTGGCCAGACCTTCTCAAACAAAAGAACATCTCCGGTATTGAAAGCAAGATCCGCCATAAGCCGGAGCACATCATCTTTATCATCGCCATCTGCGTTCTGATAATAATTCCAAATTATGTTGTGCCATTTCACTCGCTCACCATTTTCGCCGGGCAAGCGCCGTGTGAGGACCAGCACTAATTCCAGCCGGTGTTCGCAACTGGCAACTGGATCAATTTTCTCGAGCAATTTCCACAACTCCCGATTGTCATCGGCACCTGTCCAGAAAGAATCAGCAATCAGATTCCATCGCTCTTGATCATTCCCTACCCATTCGCTCGAGACACGAATTGCCAATCGCGGTGCAGGTTGAAATCCGCCATTGTCGTTGAAGAGCTTCATCATGAAAGCCAGGAAGGATTTCTTGTTGTCCTCGGCTAACTCAATCAGCGGATCCCGAAAACATTCGTATGCCAGATCGTGAAGACCGCGACTTTCAAGAAAGCCAGCCATCACAGACAAGGACTGCTCACTCTCCGAGCCTTCGTGATCCTCAAACGCATCCTGACCTAGCTCATTGATTTGTTCCCGAACCCATTCTTCGCTGCAGGGTTGGTCTACGTCGCGCTCAAGTAACTTCAGGGCATCACTAACCCTCTCCATCATCAGTAGATAGTGCACCTTCATCACAGGCGAATCCCTCAGTAGAGACTGTTCAGCCGCGTCATGATCGTTGAGCATAAACAAGGCAGCACGAGCGACCCGACGATACTGTGAGCTACGATTTTCGAGCAGTTTTTTTAGCGTTGAGAGGTCACTTGTATCCATCGGGCTGCCATTCCACCGATTGATTGAGAGGCTGGCGTATAGTGCACGCGACAAATGGCCGAGTTTGCGGGCTCGCTCCCCATTTGGCATTTGGGATCGCATCTGCAGCCATGGTAAGGGATCGCCGTTGAGAGCGGCCAATGCAGCTGCCAATTCCGCGTCCTTGGCTGCATCAACATAGGTCAGTGCTTTTGCCATTTCACCCTGAGCTCTGTGCATGGCTGCGATCCATTCAGCTGCCCCCTCTCCCTCATCCGAAGCCTTATGCAGTTCTTCGTCTAGTGTTCCAATCGCGCGATGGTAGTGCGCCAAAGCGAGAAGGGACTGCGGTGTTTTTGGTGCCAATTTCAGCAACTCCAACGCATCCGCGTTATCCCCTTGCGATATTTTTTCACGAGCTGCGAATACGGCAATACTTTGCATCATCGTGAGATGCGTCTTGATAACCGTTTCATCCGTCTCTTCTTGAAACAGTCTGAGCATTTGGCGCCAGGCCCTGCGCTTCTGCAAATCGCGAATAAGAGTTCCCTTCTCACTGGGTAACGCATCAGGATAGCGTGCAATAATGGATAGTAGTTTGGGGTCTGAATCAGGATATACACCCATTTCAATTTTGCGTACCAACTCACGCGCTCGCACCGCCTGCTCAGGCTCGCGAGAGCGTGTCAACTCACGCAGCTTTGGAAGTGCTGAAGCTCCAAGTCTCCAGAGTTGCTCAGTTGCGTTTTCGCGCACGGCATATTGATCGTCTGCCAATTCTTTGGTCCAGCGATCCAAATGGATGATATCCTCATTTTTCACCGGCGCCGCCGTCGTGGCCAGCAGCATGGCTGAGCATGCGCATAACAATGCCAGTCCAATGGTGTTTCGAGAGATCTGCATGAGTTGTGCAATCAGTTTGAGTCAAAAACCAACATTCTGCAATCACAGGCTTGGTCACTCATAGGCCTCAGGCAGCAAAACTCTCACCACAGGAGCAGGTTACCATAGCATTTGGGTTGCTGACTTTAAATCCTCCCTGCTGCAGATCCGCGGAATAGTCGAGCACGCTGCCTCCAACGAAAAGTGCACTTTTTGGATCGATGATTACATTCACCCCGTTGCTTTTCACAAGAATATCACGGTCTCTGGGGCCATCTACCAAATCCATCTTGTATTGTAAGCCAGAGCAACCCCCGCCGACCACGGCAATGCGCAGCGCACCGTCTGGACGCCCCTGCTTACTCAGAAGTCCCTTGAGGTGGACCGATGCATCCTCCATAACACGGATAAGTTTCTCGTTACCGATCTTGTAGTTAGGGCTATCAGCCATAATTCATCTCTATTTGGACCAGCAAGTGAACTTCGTCAATGGAGACTGGCTAATGGATTTTCTGGGAAACCA
>JBMYMN010000193.1:0-4069 GCA_049597355.1 Luteolibacter sp. | reverse complement strand
GACAGGCCGTCCAGCGGCATGCCGGTGTCGCGCAGTAGGTAGCCGGTGGCACCATTGGTGGCGGTGCTGCCGTCAGCTGCAAGCATGCCACGCACCGTTTCGTCCCATGGGCGGTTCTCACGGATGCCATCCTTAAGCCAACGCTCGTAGAGACCGTACTTGGCACGCTTGATGGTCGATTTGATGCGCAACGTATCGGCATACCAGTTGAAGCGATGGGACACGTGGCCATCACTCAAGAGCAGCTTATCGATGAGTGCCGCACGTTTGTTCGAATTGTTGTCCCTGACGAAATCGATGACCTCATCGGGAGTGGGAATGCGACCCACCGCGTCAAGATGGATGCGACGCACAAAGACCAAGTCACTTGCGGGCGCGTTGCGTTTCTGACCATCGGCCTTAAGCTTGGCTTCAATCTTCTGGTCGATGGTCGCCGCCCCCTGCTGCACCTGCTGCGCACTCAGGGACAACTTTTGATTGATGGGCACTGCCGGAGGGTTCTTGACCTCGGAGAACGGAGGCAGGTTGAGCGGCTTGATCTCCTTCTGATCAGTGGGTTCATGACCTCCCCTGCCCTTTTTCTCTCGCTGGGCTTCCCGTTCAGCTTGGCGCTTCTCCTTCTTGGTCATCTCCTTCTCCGCCAAAAGCGGAGGCACGGTCAGTCCCAGCAAGGCGAAGACTGACAGTGAGAGGGAGATGATAGCTTTGAATCTCATGGATAAAGGGGAAACGGAACTCACTTCAGGCGGAATGGGGCACTCTGTACCAGCGCATGAACAAAGGCACTCGCTGCGTTATCCTGCTTCTTGGCAGCGACCATCATCTCGTTGACGAGGTCAGTATCCACGATGCTGGTGGGGCGACCGAGGCCGTATTCGATGAGCGCTTCGCAGTAGCCTCGAATGAAATCGTTACTGCGGCCTGCGATGATGTCGCGCAGCTGAAAGTAGTTGGCGAAGGCTGGGCCCTTGTAGAGTTGGCCTGAGGCATCGATGGGGAAGGTGCCTTTGCTGGGTGTCATGTTGCCTTTTCTATTCCTGCTGTATCGGCGCTCCTCGGTGCGCCACTTGCCGGCGGCGTCGAAGTTCTCCAGGCCGAAGCCGATGGGATCGATTTTACGATGACAGCTGGCGCATTGCGCTTCGGTTTGGTGGGCGATGACCTTTTCGCGCGAGCTGAGCGGCTTGTCAGCGAGGCGGGAAAGCTGGGGCACATTGGGCGGTGCCGGCGGTGGTGGATCGTTGAGCACGTAGCGCTGCACCCAAGCGCCGCGCTCCACCGGACTGCTATCGATACCATCACTGCCCATCGCATGGATGGCGGCCATGCCGAGCAGGCCACCGCGGGGTGAATTCGGATGCAACTTCACCTTGCGGAATTCATCTCCAACCACGCCCTCGATGCCGTAGTAGTTGGCAAGCAGGCCATTGATTATGACGTAGTCGCTCTTGAGCATGTAGCCAAGGTGAGCTTGCGAGCCCTTGCCACGCAGGAGGTGAGCAAAGGACTCGTAGACTTCCTGGCGCGAGGCGGCGCGCATGCTCTCATCGAACTCGCGGTGGCGGTTGGGGTCGAACTGGAAGAAGTCGAGGCGCTCCATGTGCAGCCACTGGTGAACAAAGCCGGCCACGAAGGCATCCGCTCGCGGATCGGCGATCATGCGATCGACTTGCTCTTTAAGTACGGCTGGCGAATTCAACTTGCCCTGCTTGGCCAAGGAAAGGAGTTGGGCATCGGGTGGCGCACTCCAGAGGAAGTAGGACAGACGCACGGCGAGCTCGCGATCCTCAAGGGCACGACGCGTCTTATCGGAACCGGGTTCGTGCAGGTAGAGGAAACCGGGCGAAGCAAGTACGATACTCATCGGAGTCCGGATGGCGATGTCGAAGCTCTCACCAGCCTTGCGGCGGGTTTGGAAAATACCCACCAAGCGATCGATGTAATCCTTGCTCGGCGCGCTACCACGCATGGCTTCCAGACTGAACTGCTCGAGGATCTTGCGGGCGCGAGCGACGGGCTCCTTGACCTCCTGTTCACTCACCCACCAGTCGAGGGTCTTGGTGGATCCCGCGGGGGCCGCATGAGGGCCTTCAAGCTCGACCCAATCGATCCAGATGGCAGGCGGAATGCCGTATCCATTCTGCTTCTTCATTCGGTTGTGGACATCCCACAGGGCCTTGAGCCGATCGCCACGGGGTTGCTTTTCCTGAATCCCCAGCTCCTTGGGGGAGTGGGCGGCAATCTCGATGGGGACCTCGATGATCTGGGGCTTGGCGTAAGTGCCGGTCACTTGGTGGCTGCTGATGGGAACTCCATCAAGCCCCCATTGGCGGTTCGCTGTCTGGCGTTGAGGATGGCCGACTTCTATGAAATGTCTGCTGGCTGGAGATCCCGGCACGGCAGCAGCAGCAATTTTTAGCGTGTAGTTCCCCGGTGGAAGCTGAGCGGGTTTGATATCCACACGCCCGATTCCATGGGCGAGCATCAGATGGGTTCCACGATCCCGATGCGGCAAGCCGACAAAGTGTTTGTAGAGTGCCAGATTCCCAGGGTCTGTATCGGGGTGGAGTCCAGCCGCCTTGGCCGCATCGATGAAGCCAAAGTCTCTGGGGTTTGGGGCACCCTTGAGATTGCCAGCAAAAACGTAATACAATCTTGGATGGTCCAATCGCGCCTTTTTGCGGGCAGCTTCGATGATCGCCTGGTTTGCTGGCGTAGCCGCTACCTTGTCCACGGCCTTCTGCCATTCGGTAAATTTTGCAATCCGCTCCTCAATGCCCTTAATGGTCTTTTCCTGTTTGCGATTGATGGTCTTTTCAGGATCAACCCGAGTGACCTTGGATGCCGTGGCCCCGGCGAGCTGGGCGGTGGAAAGCGGACCCTCGAGTTCAATCCAATCGATCCAGATAGCGGGCGGATGGCCGTAGCCGTTCTCCTTTTTGAGACGGTTGTGAGCAGTCCAAAGTGCCTTGGCCTCCAAAGGTTGTCGCTCGCGCACGGAGACAATCCTGGGATCTGTCGCTTTCAACTCGAAGACGGACTCGACGATCTGAGGCTCGGCGATGGTGCCGGTGATCTGGTGCTGGCTGATCGGAGCTCCTTCCAGTGCCATCCTGCCGGGTGCAATGGGTTTGGAGTAGGGATGGCCGATTTCGATGAAGCGGCGCGATGCGGGTGCACCTTCCACCGCTCCCACCCGCACCCGCATGCGATAGGTTCCAGGAACGAACTTCTTCGGAGAGATGTCGAGGCGACCCATGCCATGGGCCAGCTTGAGGTAAAGCCCTTTGTCGCGATGCGGAAGGGTCATGTAGTGTTTGCGAATGGCGAGCTCGGAGCGGTCCCAGTCCGGATGTTGCAACGTCGCCTCGAAAGCGTCCTTGAAGCCATACTTCTTCGCCGAAGGCACTCCCTCAAACAGTTCCACGTATTTATAGAAATGGATGGGGCTCTTCATCTGCGGATTCTTTTTGAGCAGCTCCGGCATGCGCTTCTGGTTGACCGGCTTGGCCACGGCCTTGTCCACCTCCACCTTCCATTGGCTGAAGCGTTTCTGGGCCGCCTCAATTTCCTTCGCCCGCTTTTCGATGCCCGGACGAATGGTCTTCTCGGGCTCCATGCGCACAACTGCCGGCTTCTTGCCGGAGAGGGCGCGTCGCTGGAAGGCTTCGTCGATCGCGGCTCGGCCCATCTCGAGGTATTGTTCGATCTGATCGCTGGAGACGAACTGCGATCCACCGACCGTATCGAAGGTTCCACCTCCCCCATCGGCGGGAAGTTGGTTGATGTCGAGACGAACGCCAAGGAGGTCGTGGATGGTGTTGCCATACTCGCGGCGGTTCAGGCGGCGCATGGCGATCTGGCCGCCGGTGTCTGAGAGTGACTTGCGCGCAACCACCAGGGTGTTGGCCAAGTCGTCGAGAAAGTCGGCCTTCTCCTTGTTCTGAAGTTGGTCCTCATCCTCTGGCGGCATCTCACCCGAGCCGACGGCGTTGTAGACCTTCTGCCAAAGCTCGGCCTGCTCAACGGTGTGGATATTGAAGCTGAGGTCCTCCAGATTGACCTTCCC
>JBMYMN010000192.1:0-4074 GCA_049597355.1 Luteolibacter sp. | reverse complement strand
GTTCTTGGATGGGTTGGCCCAGCAATCCGCGTTGGTCGGTTGTGAGCGTGGGCAGAAGTAGACCAAATACGGGCTCTGGCCAACGATTCTTTGGTTTTTCGCGCTCTTTGGGGCTTCTATCCCTTTACAAGCTGGCCCTCACAACCGCTTCGTGCTTCACACCTACTGAGTCCCTCAATTTTGGGGCTTCCACGCCCCGTTTCAGATAGGCCAACGCGATTCGTTTGCCGCCTTGGGGTAGAGGTGAGATGCTGGTTAGTGTGCCACCCTCCAGTTCCAGTCCTTGAGTGTGAATGGCCTCGTTGAAACTCAGTTGCACCATGCGGCGGGGGACCTTGCCGGCCGATTTGATCCGCGAGATCACTTCCTGACCGATGTAGCAGCCTTTGGTGTAGGAGATGTCGGTGGCTTCCAGTCCTGCTTCGGGTGGCAGTATGCCTTTGGTGAGTTCCCTGCCCCAGGCGGGAATGCCGCGCTCAATGCGGAGGGCTTCGAGGGCGTCGCCTTCGAGAACGGGAATGCCAGTGAGCGGGTTCGCCTCCCCCGCCGGGAGCCACACATCAAGGCCATCGCTGCCCATGCGTGCGGACCCCTTGGTAATGGTGTTACCAAGGTCTACTTCTTCCCCGATAAAATCTGTTAGATGGTGAAGCTGCCACTGGCCACTCAAGTCTTCGACCTCCACGTCGTCGGCAATCAGGTAGCGCGTGAGTCGCGCTTCAAGATCCTCTTTCAAATCTTCGGGAGCTTCCACCAGCACTGCCTCATCTCGCGCATGCAACCACACGCGAAACTGCAACTTGCCTTTGTGGTCGGTCACGCAGGCTGGCATGGCTTTGTCGGATAAAACGATCTTGCCGACGTCTTGGGTCACCTGACCATTCAGAAAGCGCACCGTATCCGGCCCTTCGAACTTCAATAGCGCTGGTGTTCCCAGATCAATTTGCTTCATGGTTGTAGGTAAGGTTTGCCGAGTGCCGCAAAGTCGAGGTTGCCCATGCCTTTGTCGGAGAGCTCGTGCATGCGTGCGGATACCGCGGCGATGCCAGGCGTTGCAATACCTGCGGCTTTTGCCAACTCGAGCATGTAGCGGGAGTCCTTGGCCATGTTGTCGAGGGTGAAGTGGGCATCGTAGTCGCCCGCGAGCATCTGCGGCAGCTTCATGTCCACGAGTTTGCTGGAGTTCACGTTGCGCGAGATGGCTTCTTGTAACACCGCCGGGTCCACGTCATGTCCCATGGTGATGGCGAGGGCTTCGGCAGTGGCTTGGACGATGCTTGAGGAGAGCAAGTTGGTCGCAAGCTTGATCACCGTGGCCGAGCCAATCTCACCGCAATGCAGGCGCGAAGTGCTGGTGGCGGAGAGAAACTCATCGAGTTCATCGGCGAGCGAAGCATCCCCGCCGATGTAGTAGGCCAGCGCACCATTGCCTGCGGCCAACTTGGAGCCGGTGAAGGGGCAATCGAGGAAGCGGCAGCCCGTGTCAGCGCAGAGATCCGCCAGCCATTTGGTGGTTTCCACGTCGAGGGTGGCGTGGTTGAGCACAATCTGGCCGGAACTCAGGGAATCTGCCGCACCTCCGATGACTTCGCGCACGGCGGGTGAATCCTTGAGGTAGATGGAGACGATGGCTGCATCTGTGATGGCTTGAGTGGCCGAGCCCGTCTCATGTGCCGTGCCTTTCGGCGTGCGATTCCAGCTGGCAACCTGCCAGCCAGCCTTCACGAGGTTCTGAGCGCAGCGCGAGCCGATAATGCCGAGCCCGAGCACGGCGACTTTGGTGGATGAGGGGTTCATGGACTCACTTCTGCCTCGTCAGGGCCAGCTTCACCAACTTGGCGGCCTGTTCGCGTATCTCCTTCATCTTCTCGGGAGTTGGCTCCTTACCTTCGTCGAGGGCCATTTCCAAGCGCAGGCCAGAGAGGACCTCGCGCATCTCACGATAGTTGGGTCGGTTTGCGATGCGCGGCTCGAGGCCTCCCACGCTCTCAGTGTAATAGTCAGCGATGTCTTCGCGGATCACTTTCGAGGCGCGTTCCTTGGAAAACTGACGGTCAATCGCAACGGTCGATACATGGAGCGCACGGATCCAACCACCCAGTGAGATCAGATGGGCAAGGTCGGCATCGCGCAGAGTGATAAGTTCCTTCTCGACATCGCGTTGGGTGGCAGTCAGCTCCCTCTTGAGTTGTTCCACGTCCTTTGCCTTGGCGCTATCGAGCAGACTGGCGGCGTGGCGGTTCACGCGGTTGCCAGCGCCGAGCGCCTTACCGTAACGATTGAGTTCGGCAGCGAGATTATCCACTTTGTCGAGCTGCTCGGATTGCACGATCAGAAAGCCCTCTGCGATGAGAAAGCCCAGTTCCATTGCGAGATCGGCACGATCCAAGGGCATGCGGTCGGGCATTTTGATTTCGGTATCGATCAGTGGCAGCGGCATCAGGAACTGCAGCGTATCGAAAAGCTTGGAGATGGAAGGCGCGGTGAATTCGTTCACGGCCAGCTCCTCGCGGACATGCGGGTCGTCCAGCAGATCCGTGGGGATATCGCGAGCGGGTGGGGCCAACTGTTGTGCCACAGAACTACTCGCGCAGAGCGTGGTAAGGACTGCGGGCAGGGCCAGAGGGCGCAATTTCATGATGAGAGATTGGCACCAGAGATAGCGCCACGCAACTGGCAATGAGGGTGCAAAAGCAGCGAATTCAAGCCGTCCTTCCCATGAATAGTCCAGAAATAGATTGCCATGAGGGCCGAATATGGCCATTTTTCGGCGCTGGAGCGACTGAGCAGTTCCCTGGGAGAGGTTCTTCCAACCGTGCCGCTCGTTTTGAAGTTCGCCCGCTGCCCCTTTTCCGGTTGATCCGGATGCATGCGGCCCCTCTTCGAAATCCAGCTCAATCCTTCATTTCCGAAGGTCTGTCCAACCGTGGCTGGAGGGATGCTTTCATTCCACCAAGCCTGCCCACCCAACTCCTATCTTACCGAGGGATTCTCTCCTCCAACCCCATCTATTTCGTCTCATGGCCGGTCACAACAAGTGGTCCAAGGTCAAACACATCAAGGCTCGCGTTGATGTCATTAAAGGCCGTGTGTTCAGCAAGTGCTCTCACGAGATTGCACTCGCTGCCCGTGATGGTGGCGGAGATCCCGCCGCCAACCCCCGCCTTCGCACGGCCATCGATAACGCCAAGGCTGTGTCCATGCCCAAGGGTAACATCGAGCGTGCGGTCAAGAAGGGCACCGGTGAGTTGGGAGGTGAAGCGATTCAGGAAGTGATGTATGAAGGATACGGGCCTGATGGCATCGCTTTCATGGTGGTGATGGCCACCGACAATCTCAATCGCTCCGCTGCCGACGTGCGCGCCATCTTCGCCAAGAATAACGGATCGGTCGCCACTCAGGGTAGCGTGGCTTTCCAATTTGATCATCGCGGTGAGATTCGCATCAGCGCCGACCAACTGGAAGCCGATCGCCTGCTGGAAGTCGCCATTGAAGCCGGTGCCGACGATGCACGCAGCGAGCAAGCAGAACACATTCTCATCACGGCTTCCAGCCAACTCGGCGCGGTTGCCAAAGCTCTGCGTGATGCGGGCTTCGTCATCACCTCGGAGAAACTCGTCTACATCGCCCAAAATCCCGGTGTGGTCAGTAATGCCAGCGTGGCCCGCCAAGCAATCAAGCTTCACGACCAACTCGATGACTACCCCGACACCGTATCCATCTTTACCAACTTTGATGTCACGGAAGGCATCCTCGATCAACTCACAGACTGAAGTAGGGCCCCAGCTCTGCACTTCCTCATCTTTCTCATTCCTCACCCATGACTGAACCCACTGAATCGCAACCCCTGCCGGAAGCCGATACTCCTGCCCCGGAGGAGCCCAAACCTGCGCCAAAAAAAGCAGCCAAGAAAGTCACAAAAAAAACGGCCAGGACCGTTGCCAAAGAAGTGACCGCCGAAGCCCCTTCCTCTACCGAAAGCGAGGAGCCCAAGAAGTTCGGGCGAGTTCCCGGCGGTGGCCCCTTGGTTAAGCGCAGTGATGGCTCTGGCCCCAGTGATGAGCAAATTGCCAA
>JBMYMN010000191.1:0-4088 GCA_049597355.1 Luteolibacter sp. | reverse complement strand
ATTGGCCGCAGTATGATTGTAGGCAAGCCGATGGCTCTGCTTTTGGTATCCAAGACATCCAACGCCACAGTGACCATTGCCCACTCCCGCTCCAGAGACCTGCCTGCCATTAGTCGCCGTGCTGACATCGTAGTGGCGGCCGTGGGTCGTCCACAGATGATCAAGGCAGATTGGATTAAGCCCGGTGCTGTAGTGATCGACGTTGGTATCAACCGCATTGAAGACGCCTCGCGCAAGTCGGGGTATCGTTTGGTGGGGGATGTGGATTACGATGAAGTCGCACCACGCTGCTCTGCCATCACCCCTGTTCCCGGAGGTGTTGGTCCCATGACCATTGCCATGTTGATGAAAAATACGCTGCAGGCAGCTCGTCAGTTGACAGCATGACCAACACAGTTGAAGCGTAGCAGATGGAGGCGTAATTGGGCTCAGGCCCATCATAAATTGCTCCTTGAACCGCTAACTCGCGGCAATCAGGATTTTGATTGTTCATGCAGCAAAGCGATCAGGTTAAGGAAGTCATCTATCAGGGGATCCCTGCGTCCCCGGGTATCGCGATGGCTCCATTGCACGTCATCGCCAGGGGTTTTGGGGCTCCGGAGGTCTACGAGATCAAAGACAATGAGATCGAACACGAACAGGACCGCTTTCGCGATGCCATTGCTTTGACCAAACACCAGCTCGAAGAGTTGCAGGAGCGTCTCGAAGACCTCGCTGGTGACGATGAGCAGGGGATTTTCGAAGCCCACGTGATGATGATCGAGGACAGTTCCCTCATTCAAAAAGTCGTGGAGGCCATCGCCAGCCGAAAGCAAAATGCAGAGTATGCCTTCTATGCGGTGATGCAGACTTTCCTCGAGGCCATGCGGCGTGTGCCGGATCCTTTTCTGCGTGAACGCACTACCGATATGGAAGACGTGGCTCAGCGGGTGCTGCGTAATTTCGATTTTGATGACAGTCCCAATCATAAGGCACCGGACGATCATCATATTCTCGTGGCTTATGACCTGGCGCCGTCGGATACGGTAACCATGAACAAACGCCACGTGCTCGGCTTTGCTACTGAGCAGGGTAGTGTAAACTCCCACACCGCAATTCTTGCACGGGCTTTTGGTGTTCCTGCCATCGTCGGAATCGATAATGCGGTGATCAATATGATGGCCCTGACACCTGCCATACTTGATGGCTACAGCGGTAAAATCATCCTCCATCCCAGTCAGGATACCACTGAACATTATAAGCAGATTCTCAATGAGAAGGCCAAGGTCCGCAGCGAGTTGGAGGCTAAGCGTGGAGCTCTCACAGAAACGATCGATGGTCGTCAGGTCACTGTGTCGGCAAACATGGAATTCCTTGATGAGTTGCCGCTCGTTAAGCGCAGTGGCGCCAAAGGTATCGGCCTGTACCGTACCGAGTATTTATTACTCGATGGTGAAGAAATGCCCGATGAAAACAAGCAAGCTGAGATCTACAGCGAGGTCTGCAAGGAACTCTCACCACACAACGTGATCATCCGCACCCTCGATGCCGGCGGAGACAAGCTGCAAATCGAACCGTTAACCGACCCCGAACCCAATCCATTCTTGGGCTGGCGGGGTATCCGAGTATCGCTTTCACGTCCCGGTATGTTTCGTGAGCAGGTGCGCGCCATCCTCCGTGCCAGTGCCCACGGGAGGGTGGCCGTGATGTTTCCGATGATTTCCGGCCTGTCTGAGGTTAGACGGGCCAAGGAGGTCATCCACAAGTGCATGAACGAGTTCGACAAAGAGGGTATTCCATTTGATCCAAAGATGCCTGTGGGTGCCATGATTGAGGTGCCCGCAGCCGCCATGTGTGCAGACTTACTGGCACCAGAAGTTGATTTCTTCTCAATTGGCACCAACGATCTCATCCAATACACTGTTGCAGTCGACCGGGTGAATCCTCACGTGGCCGATCTCTATCGTCCAACGCACCCTGCAGTAATCCGACTGATCAAACAGACCATCGATGCTGCCAATGCCAACAACATCTGGACGGCGATCTGTGGCGAGATGGCGGGAGACGTGCGACTGACTCCCTTATTGCTGGGGATGGGAGTGGAGGAGTTGTCAGTCGGGCCATTGCAGGTCTCTACCGTGGGTCAGGCCATTCGCTCACTGAGCTATGCGGAATGTGCTGCGATGTCCGACGAAGCGCTCAAACACAGCCGAAGTCAGGGGGTAATGGATCTCTCGCTGGAGTTGGCGAAGGAGCATTATCCTGAGTTGTTGGATTAGCCCCGACGGGATGGATAATGCTGTAATTACGCCATGTTCGGCAGATATGCTCCGATATCGGGTAGTAGACTGATTCGTCTGATAGATGAGACCATTTCATCTTCTGTCGTCGAGAATATTGCGTCTGCTGATCTCGCATTCATCACCAGATAAAGAACATGCATACACGTATTGTGAACACCAAATCGGATTATAGAATGGTCATATTCAATTGTAGCACACTACTACTGATATCTTGCCTCTGTATGTCCTGTATTCCGATGGGCCTAGGACACGCATAGAGATCCCTTCGGGGGACTTGGCAGGTCAATTACATCTTCTCTGTTGATGAAGACTGGTCGGGCCCTTACACGGATAATAGTCGCAAGGAAACCGGCCGATTAGGGACCTTTACGTTCTCCAAGAATGAAGCCACCTACAGCTACAAGCGGCTCGGAAAGACCTATTCTGGGGACTCTCCATGGAAGCTTACAGCGGAATTGGTGGCCAATGGTTTCATTCCGGCACCGCGTTATACTCTTCATCTGGATGATCAGGCCTACGATGTCCGCTTTGGAGATGGAACTTCTGATGCTCACAAGGATGCCCACGAAATTGCTCTGCAATTAATTCCCGCTACGCAAGAGGGTCCGCGCCGGCATGATTACTACATCATGGAGTTGACCAAGAACTAAGAGCTAGACCACAGGGCTCATCCACACTTCCCGTTCTCCACGGTCACCTTCCTCAATGCCTCCAGCCCATGCGTATCGCCCATCCAATCCAGATGCGTGGTGGTGATCCAGATCTGGGCTTTATTGGGAAGATGCCCCATCAGTGCGTTGCGGCGGCTGACATCGAGTTCGCCGAAAATATCATCGAGTAAATAAATGGGCTGAGCGCCCTGATGTTGCGCAAGTAAGTGGCCCTGACCCAGCTTGAGGGCGAGGGCGAGGGTGCGCTGCTGTCCTTCACTGGCGAACTCGTTGGCGGGCATGTCGTGGATGCGCAGGGCCAAATCATCGCGATGGGGACCGACTACGGCCTGCCTCAATTTGCGCTCTCGCTCGTGGGCTTGGTGAATGGACTCCTTGAGGTCCTGGCCGCTACCTGGTAGGTACTGGATTGTAAGCGGCTCATGTTTGCAACTGACGGTATTCTGAGCATCGGCACAGAGGGGTCCGAGTTCTTTCACAATACGGGCGCGCACCTGCATGAGAAAGGTGCCATGTTCGATGAGGATTTCTTCGTAGGCATGAATCTCGGAGTCGCGCAGGCGGCTTTCCTTGAGTAGTAGATTCTTGGCGCGCAGTGCTCGTCGGTAGCGCGACCAAGAATGAAGGTAGTTGGGCTCCAATTGTGAACCAATGAAGTCGAGGTAACGACGACGACCCTCGCCCGGCCCACGCACCAGTTCCACGTCCTCGTTGCCGAGCCACACAATGCGGCCACCATCGTGAAGGTAGTCGGATTTCTTGTTTCGTGGCTCTTCCTCCACCCGAAGCTGCAGGCCCTCGCGGGAGTGGCGCACCTGCCGCTCACTAAGCCACGGATTGCCGGCGATGCCAAAGCCCTTGGTAGAAAATCGAGCGAGACTGCCCATCCGGTGGGTGCGCGGCGAGTGCAGGCGCACGAGCATGCAGATGGCCTCGAGAATGGAGGTTTTGCCTTGGGCGTTGTTGCCGATGAGGATGGCACCTGCCTCAGGTGCTTCGAGATCGAGCGATTCGAAGCAGCGAAAGTCCTGCAGGCGCAGTGAGGTGAGCACGACATAAGTCTGATGCATCCAAAACGGTTTGTCATTTCTGAATCGACGGTAGGGACGGCTCGGAGTTCCGTCCCTACCTTTCT
>JBMYMN010000190.1:0-4105 GCA_049597355.1 Luteolibacter sp. | reverse complement strand
GCGCATTGAAATTTCTGGCGAGCAAGGTGCCATCATGATCAACGGGCGGCTGGAACTCGCCCCTCTCAAGGGTGGAGGGACCTGCGACATTTATGCCAAGGCTGGCCTGCACGAACTTGTCGCATTTGCCACAACCCGCAGTAGCGCCACAGGCAAGAACAACACCATCGGCATCAAGCGCGGACGCGAGAACACACAAAGCGCGGAAGTGAAACTCAGCGCTTTTGGCCCTGAAGACTTTGAAGCCGATACACTGACACTCGTGAAAGGCCCGGTTCATGGTCAGATCACTCAAAAAGAGAATGTCTGGACCATGAGCCTTCCAGTCCATCCGCTGCGCTACGTTGAATGCAATATTCTAGAATACCGAGGCGAAGCTGTATCCATCAACATGGTAAACATCGATGACGGCCACGTTCAGCACGTCCCCCCCGAAGATGATGTCCTCGAACTTGCCCAGAACGATATTCTCGAGCTCGCTCCCGGCGATACGGTCACAGTCTCTTATCTCGACGAACTCACCGCCGAAAACCGCCAGCCCAACCGCTTCCTCACCAAAACACTCACCGCCACCTACTACAACGGCAAGATCACTCCGATTAGCTACGACTTTTCCCGCGCCGGAGATGGTTCGGTCAATCGCTCGCGCAAGGAATTGCTTCGTATCGAGCCGGGCGACCGAGTCGTTGTGGAAGTGGTCGACTTCGATCACGATATCAGCCCGGAAAAGGATACTGTCGAAGTGCAGGTTCAAGTCGGTAGCCAAGCACCGATCACCATGACCGCCACCGAGTCCGATGCGTCCAGCGGCATCTTTCTCTGTGAAATCGATACCACCGCAGACAAAGAAGATGGCAAACTGACCATCCAGAAGGGTGATACCGTTCACTTCAGCTACACCGACGAGCAGAACACCTTCCCCGGCCACGCCAGCAAGCGCGAAACCTTCGTCTTACTCAACGAACCCACCAACGGTCGCATTCAGATTGTCGACAGCGCGCGCTCCATCGACGGCATTCTTGGCTTCACTCCGGTCAGTCCTGGCCGCGATCTTGGGCATATCAGCCAAGTCGACTACCACCTTCCCCTGACTATCGAAGTCATCGATCCCGACCAAGCGCGCGACACCAGCAGCAAGGTGATGGTGGACGTGGAGACTACGCAGGGGACAAAAATCCGTGTTGAATGCAAACTCTCACGCCAATACGCCCCGCCATCCAGCGCATTGGAGGAAACGCGCCACCCAGCGCTCTTCGAAGGCCGCTTCGTCGGACAGATCCCTCTTTTACTCGGTGACATCGAAAGTGCGCGCATTGTCCCATCCGAAGGCCTGGGGATCAAAGGTGGCACTGGTCGGCGCATACTTCTCGATGAAAACGGCGAGGAAAGCGATCTCGAGAATACTACTGGGTTGGCCGTGCTCAACGTCATCGGCACAGACCAATTCAGTGCGGTCTATACGGATGAATGGCAATCAAACAACGAATCGACACGGCTTGAGGCCAAAGCCGCACTCCGTACTGCCGCCACCCTACGCATCACCGACGAGCAATATCAAGAAGATGCCCAGATCGCCTATGTCGGCAAAAAACTGTACCTGCTCTTAGAAGACCCCGATCTCGACATCAGCCCCGCGCGCGACAAGGCAATGATTCGCATCCAGACTGTCAGTGGTGAGGAAGAGACTATTGAAATAGAGGAAACACTCTCCCACAGCGGCCGCTTCAGCGGCTCCTTTCCACTCAAATCCACGACAACTCCATCCAAGGGCAACACCCAAGGCGAAATCGAATGCTTCTTCGGCGACATCATGACTGTCGGCTATCTCGACAACGTGCCACAGCGTCCCGACGGATTACCCATTATTGAAATTGAGATGCCGATTGCAGTTGGCACCGACGGCGATATCGGTGCCTTCTCCAAGGTTTTCAAGGATGAGGATCTCGCTGTGCAGACCCGCTTTCACATCGCTGAGAGCTACTTTGAACTCTTCAAAAGCCACCTCAAACTGGAGCGCAAAGAAGAGGCCGTGCAGGACCTTGCCAACGGCCGCCGGGTTCTGAGGCAGCTACGCGAGGACCACCCCAATCCCAAGTATGCGCCACGGGTGTCCTATCTCCTTGGCCAGTTTGCACAGGAAATGGAAGCTTGGGACGACGCCATCGACTCCTACCGCTTCATCGTCACCAATCACCCCGAACATACACTCGCGCCAGATGCCCTGTATAAGCTGGGTCAATGCTACGAAGAAGCCGACCAACTCGATGAAGCACTGGAGTCTTACGTCACCTTAGCCGCCACCTATCCCAAGAGCCTGCTCATCGCCAACGTCATGCTGCGGATTAACGAGCACTTCTACTCCAAAGAAGAATTCAACGTGGCCGCCAGTGTGGGAGAAAAGTTCCTTGTCCGATTTCCCAATCATGAGTGGGCATCGCGCATGGCTTTTCGCATAGGTCAGTGCCACTACAAGCGAGAGTCCTTCCTTCAGGCCGGCCTTGCCTTCGATGCCTTCGTCAAACGCTTCCCTGAAGAAGAACTCACCGCTCAGGCCCTGTTCTGGAGTGGTGAAAGTTATCGCATGGCAAAGAATGTGCCGGAGGCCTTCCGTCGCTACAACCGCTGCCGCTGGGACTTCCCCGAGAGCGAAGCCGCTAAGTATTCACGTGGCCGCCTCGCGCTACCTGAAATGCTCGCTCAATTCGAGCGAGAAGCCAATCTGACCAACGAATAAACCCCCTGCCATGGCCCAACCTTTAGCCTCAATCCTAGTCGCAGAATCTTCCGGCCTGCCTGATTTTCTCCAAAGCGGTGCTTTGGGCAAACTCCTGGAAGGGGGTGTCTTTATGTTCATCCTGCTGATCCTGCTGATTCTCGCTGTTGGCGTGATCATTGAGCGCTACCGCAGTCTCAAGATGCTGGAGACCGACCCTACCCATCTGCAGAACGAAGTAGTGGATCTCCTCTCCAACGATAAAGTCGAAGACGCACTGAAACTCTGCGAGGAGTCCCGCGGTCCGGTATCCGCCATCCTCTCCACCGGACTACGGAAGTATCTCGTCCTGCGTCGCCTCGGCTACGATCAAGGCCAGACCGAGGAGCAAGTCATCAAGAGCATGGAGAGCTCCGGCGTGCACATTGTCGCCGCATTGGAGCGTCATTTGCCCATCCTCGCCACCATTGCAAGCGTAGCGCCCATGCTTGGCTTCCTTGGCACTGTGCAGGGCATGATTGTGGCCTTCGGCGATATCGAGGCCAACGTCGGCCAGCAAAACATCGTGCAGGCCGCAGCAGCGGGTATCCGCGTTGCGCTGCTGACCACCGCCTTCGGCTTGATGGTCGGCATTCCCGCCTACATCGCCTTCAACTACTTCACCGGCATCATCAACCAATTCGTCCTCCAAGTGGAACAATCCGCAGCCGATCTCATCGAGGCGGTTTCCCTGCGCATGACTCTCGGAGGAGATGATCAATCATGAAACTCAGGCGCGGCAACCCTCTGGTCGACCCCCCGACGAGCGCGAGTTCCGACATCGCGTTTATTCTGATCATTTTCTTTTTGGTTTGTGCTTCTGTGCAGCCCGAGACCGGACTTGGCCAAAACCTACCCAAGGCAGAAACGGAACCCGAAAAACCCAATCAGAGCCAGAATATCGAGGTTTCCATCACCCCCTCCAGCATTCTCATCAACGGCAATCCCATGCAGTTGGAAGCCTTTCGCGGACGCATTGCCAACGAGTTGGCTGATAAAACCAGCGAGGCCGACAAAGTGGTGGTGGTGAAAAGTTCTCCCGAAACCAAATACGAGCGCTGGGTGGCTGTTTCCCAAGCCATCGACAAGGCAGGTGGCACTCTCACCCTCGAAATCGAATCCAAGGAAACCATTACTGTCGATTGAAGATTCCACGCAAAACCTTCACCGCCGAGATACCCTCATTTGCCATGGGGGACATCGGCTTTTTGCTACTTATCTTCTTTGTGGTGCTGGCCCGGACCCAGGATGATAGTCACGTGCAATGGGATCCCGCCCGCCTTGCCGAAGTCGATGCCGCCGCGGCCCCCATGGCCAGTATCGCGGTGGATGTTCAGAACAAGATTTTCCTCG
>JBMYMN010000189.1:0-4220 GCA_049597355.1 Luteolibacter sp. | reverse complement strand
CCGCATTGATGGCACAAGATTTCAAAGCAGTAATGCGCCCACAGTCTGGCCCCTAACGCCAGCGTTCGATCTGCTCTTCGGTAAGGCGCGGCGCATCGAAGTGAAAGCTCATCGAGATCGCACCCACCACGCCAATCACAAACGCGAGCCATATCGCCTTGAGAGCAGTGGCGTTCATGTCAGTAAAAACTTCATACTTTCCTACACAAATTATGCCTATTGATGACCATGTCAAAGACACCTCTCACCTTCTGCTCACCGCATGACCCTGTCCGACTCCCTGCTCAACAAACTGTGCGAAGAAGCCCAACTCGTTTACCCGTACAAACCCGAGAACGTAGGTCCCTGCAGTGTTGATCTCACACTTGGTGGCGAAGTTCGCCCGGAGGGTAACGGCAGCCGTGCGTTCGCTTCCACCCTTGACCTCCATGAGCTGGGTGCTTTCGAGCTTCATCCGGGGGAACGGGTACTGGCGACTACGGCCGAGGTCATCCGGATGCCGCGAGACAAGGTCGGATTCTTGATGCTCCGCAGCACTGCCGCCCGGATGGGCCTGGAGCATTCCTTTTCAGGGCTGGTAGACCCCTTGTTCGAGGGCCAGTTGACCCTTGAGCTGAAGAACGACCTGAAGACCCACAGCATCGTTCTGACGCAGGGCATGCGCCTCGTCCAGATGTATGTGCAAAGCGTGGAGGGCGCTGTCCAACACGGGTACGACAAGGTCGGCTTCTACCAAGGCCAGTCCGGCCCCACCGTGTCCAACTACCGCGTCAACAGCTGGTATGCGGCCCGCCGGGACGACACCACCAAGGTTGCGTGAAAGAGGGCAGAGAAGAGAAAAGCCGGCCGCTCACCGGCTCGCTCAGGTCTCTGCCCCTCCATCGTAATGACCTTTTCCCCCGAGGCCCACTGACCGAAGTCGGAAAAGGTCGGTAAACTCACTTAAAAAAGTACAAGAAAAGGAGGACAAATTGGCTAAAACACCACCCATTCCTCGCGTTCACGTACTGGAAGAGCGCCAGCGTCAAGCCGGCATCCTGCTCGCCCAAGGCAAAACGGTCCGCGAGGTCGCCCGCCGCCTGCAAGTCTCCGAGAAGACGGTGTGGAACTACCGCCAAAAGCCGGCCGTCCAGAAGATCATCCAAGAGACCCAGATCGAGTTCTCCGACATGGGTGGCGGCCTGGCGATGACCGTCATCCCCGATGCC
Source organism: Luteolibacter sp. (assembly GCA_049597355.1). Taxonomy (GTDB): domain Bacteria; phylum Verrucomicrobiota; class Verrucomicrobiia; order Verrucomicrobiales; family Akkermansiaceae; genus Luteolibacter. The sequence continues at coordinate 3,012 of JBMYMN010000189.1, read as the reverse complement.
ATCTCGGTCCTCCAGGAGATCCTCAACGACCCCGAAAGCCGCGCTGCCGATCGCATTGCTGCAGCAAAAACGCTGATGGCCGGCAGTGCTGCCTTCCAAGAGCGCAAGCTGCTGGAGCGTCAGATCAACGACCTGGAGCGGCAACTGGCTCCCACCATGGAGATGGAGACGGTGGTGGACACCGAGATCGTTGAGGTCGGGGATGACGGATGACTGCCTCGCTGAGTTCTCTGCGCACGCGGGTTAAGGCACTCGAAGCGGCGCTGGCGAAGAAGAAAGCCCGCGCCAACCTCTACAGCAACGAGCAGTTCACCAACCTCCCAACAGTGGGGGCATGGCCAGATTTCGCCGCGCAAACCTATATCCGGACCTCCGGCACCGTCGCCGCCTTCGATCCCTACGAGTACCAACGTGACCTGATCAAGAGCATCAATGAGAACCCCAACACCATCGTTCTCAAGTCCCGCCAGACAGGCATCTCGGAGACGGTTTGTTCATATCTTCTGTGCCGCGCTCTTACAGAACGAGGCTTTGCAGCAGTTATTTTCTCCAAAACCCAAACTGACGCCAGCGAGCTTGGCCGCCGGGTTCGCGCTATGGCGAACAGCATCAAGGGAGAGAACATCAAGTTCTTGACCGACTCCAATATCCAACTTGCATTTGAAGGACGTGGCACGCTTTATTTCCTGCCGGCAACGCCCCGAGCAGCCCGAGGCATTCCTAGTTGCTCTGCACTCTTCCTGGATGAAGCTGCGTTCCTCGATGGAGCGGACGAGATTTATACAGCGGCTCTTCCCACGCTCTCGATGGTGGGAGAAAAGGCGAAGGTAATCGTCGTCTCCACCCCGGCCACCGAGTTCGATTTCTACGGCCGCCTCTGGTACGGCGAAGAGGGTGAATGGAACAAGGTCAAGATCCACTATTCGCAGCACCCGGTTTACGGGGCGGATCCCGACTGGGCGGAGAAGACGCGCAAGAGCCGCCGCATGTCCCTGGCGGCATGGAACACCGAGTACGAGTGCATCTTCGGCCAGACCGACGCGACGATTTACCCGCCCGCATTGGTGGAACGTTGCAGTACCGGCCAATGGCGTGAATGTGGCTCAATCGGCCGCGATTATGTGCTTGGGATCGATCCGAACGGTGGTGGAACGGACTTCTTCACAGCCATGGTCATGGACATCACCGAGGAACCGAATGAAGTGGTGGCTATGTACCGAGAGAACGGTCGCTCCACCGAATACAGCCTGCGGCATGTTGCAGAACTCGTCGAGAACTTCCAACCGAAGCGGACGGTCATTGAGAAGAACGGGCTGGGCACTCCAATCGCCGAGGCCCTGACCCTCAACCTTCCGAGCTACAGCATCGAGACGTTCAACACCTCCCGCCCCTCCAAGATCACTGCGACGGACCGGGTTCTCTACTTGATGGAGAACGACAAGCTGATCTTCCCGAAGGGCATCATCGCGGAGGAGTTGAAGAGCTTCCGGCAAGACGAGACCGGCAAACGCGAGGCCGCCCCGGGCATGAACGATGACACCGTGATGGCCCTGGCATTCGCGTGCTCGCTCATCCCCGACGAGCCCAAGCTCAACGCCTTCTTCCGCAACATCTGACATGTCCCAAGGACCAGGCCGGATCTTCCAAAAGATCGGCCGCCCCGTTCAACAAAAGCCTGTGCAGAACTTCATCAAGGGCATCGAAGAGATGGCCGCCGAACGTCTGGCGATCTGCCACGACTGCCCCCACTGGGACGCCCGCTTCCGCCGGTGCAAAGCCTGCGGCTGCTTCACGAGCGCGAAGGCTCGCATCCCACAGGCCAAGTGCCCGAAAGGCTTCTGGGGGAGAGCGGATCGGTGAAGACTATCTTTCGACATAGGCAGTGCATCTTTCGGCACTCAGCACTCATCTTCCGACACTGGCCACTTATCTTTCGACACGGCCCGATTATCTTTTAATACCAAAAGTTGATCTTTCAAAAGATAGTCAACCGAGAAACAAAGATACTCTCAAGCGATAAAATTTAATCACCCGAGGTCGACTGCGATGGCTGAAACTTCCGATACCTTCCGGAATGATGCGGCTGCTCGCCTGGATGGTGCCCTGGTCAATGCGCTCACAGGACTTGGCACATCCAAAGCCAAGATTGAGCACACCAAGGTCGGCCTCGCCCCCAGCCTCGGTCAAACACAGATCGAAGCCCTTTACGAGCACGGCCTAACCCGCCGCATTGTTGATTGTGTCGCGGACGAAGCCACACGCGAACTGGTCACCATCAAGCTCGGCGCGGAAATAAACGTCCCTGAAAACGAGATCCTCGCTCCATTTGAGGAGTATCTCAAACAAACCTACTTTCACCATGCTCTTTCTGAAGTTGTTAAGTATCAGCGTCTTTACGGTGGCGGCGGTCTTTTACTTCTCTGTGATGACGGCCTTGAGCCTGAAGAGCCAGTTGATGAGACAAAACTGCGCTCGGTTGTTGAGTTCATACCCCTGTCGCGTTACGAACTGATTCCTGAAGATGTCACCATCACCGACTACTCCCGGCCCGAGTTATACCGAATCACCACCAGTCAGCGCCTCACCGACCAGCAAACCGCCAGCTACACCAATCTCCGAGTTCATCGGAGTCGCGTGGCGCGTTTTGACGGTATGTGGCTGCCTTGGCATGTCCGTTCACGCAATAACGGTTGGGGACAGAGCGTTATCGCTTCTATTTATTACGCCCTGAGGAAGTATTGGACTGCCCAGGACGGCCTGGTTGAAATTGCCCAAGATGCCGACCTCTTCGTCCACAAAATCCCCGGCCTCTTCCAGCGCGTGGCGGCCGGCAACGAGGCCGACCTGCAGAAGCGGCTCGAAGCCAACTCCCTCTCCCGTTCGGTCTACGGCGGCCTGGCCATCGACACCGAGGAGGACGTCAGCTATCTGAACCGCAGCCTCGCTGGCCTGAAAGATGCCCTCGATCCCTTCCTGCAGGAGATCGCCATGGCGTTGGGCTGGCCTGTCTCG
>JBMYMN010000188.1:0-4222 GCA_049597355.1 Luteolibacter sp. | reverse complement strand
TGAGTTTCCGCTTGCTTCCAATTGTCGTAGCTCTGGCCTTTCCTGTCTCTGCACAGGAGATCAGAACCATCACGCTAAAGGTCCGGCATCCTGGCTTTGAGTCCATGCAGGCGGAAGACCATAAGCTTGAGGTCAAACTCGACCACGAAGGCAATCCCCTCGGCTACTTCATGGCCGTGAAGTCGGTGTTCTGCTCGGACAAAAAATGCGACGTTATCACCTTGGATATGGAGTGGAACAAACACGGTAAGTTCGTCGGCTACGCGCTACCCGAGGGCTCTACCCTCACCAAATACGATCATGAACCCTTCGATCAGGGCGACTACGCCAAGTTCAACGAGTTGATACAAAACAACAACTCGCTACTCGGCCAGTTGGAGAAAGGTGACATCATCGTTGAAAACAAGGACCCCGAGAAGGACACCAAGAGTGGCAAAAAGGAGAAGCCCAAAGATGTTGCAGGTAAAAGCGATGCACTGGAGAAAGTGGATGCCATCTCGGGTGCCACCGCCGCCCACATTAAAGAGGAGGTTGTCGAGGGTGCCGCCTACACATGCTTTACCATGTGGCACTGGGCCAACGGCGATACCAACCAACAAATTCGCAACCACGCCCAAGACATCGGCAGCTCCAAATGGCTAGCGGAGCTTTTGAAGTCCAAGGAAGTCGATGAGGTGGACTTCGCCCTGCAAGGTATCTCTCGGCGCAAACTCCATGACACCGAAATGCAGAAAACGGCCCTCGTCGCTTCCTCCAGCGCTTCCATGGACGGCTACAAGATTCTGGTCGACTACCTCAAGAACGCCAACAAGAACAACGCCACCCTCTACCAAAGCTTTGGGGAGTTGATGAAGACGGCCGAAGGCAAACGCCGCGCGTATCTGCTCGAACAGAGCCTGCAGCAAAACGGCGCACCACCCATCGCTTTCCTCGAAGAAACGGCAAGCAAGATCACCGATTTCGAACGCTTCTACGATCTACAGCTCTTCCTGACCCTACTCGATAAGCACGACGCCAAGTCAGACAAACTCTTTATAAACGTCGGCAAAATGCTGGAACACAAGAACTTCTTCTTCTCTCGCCGCGCCCACGCTTTTCTCAAAGACAAGGAGCTTCCCGCTGCCGTGAAAGCCTCGCTCGAGGCCTACGAGAGGAAATATGCGGGAAGGTTGTGAGGCTCACTTCACCAAGTCCCGCAGGTTCACGAGCTTTGGCTTGTCCGCGAGTACTTTGATCTCCGCGATCGCTTTGCGAACATCCTCGGCCTTGCCCATGCTGAGGCGTTTGGGGAAGTCTTTTTCCTCGTTCTCGAAGTAGTGGATGGCCTTCTCGAGCTTGGGGATGGCACGTTGCGCATGCGCGCCGTAACGCTTCAGCATGTCGCAGTACTTGGTCACGCGTTTCTCACTACCGTGAGGCTTCTGCTGCCAAATATAGTCAGCAATTAACTCGATGCCCTCGTTCACATGGTTGCGACTGTAGAGATCCAGACCGGCGTCCTGAATCGTACCGTCGAACATGATACCACTGGGTGATTTTTCTATGATCGCTTTGTGGATGGAGGGCAGCAGTGGCTTGAGATCATCAAAGGACATTTTGCGATAGAGCATGGCGAGGTTACCGCGGGCGCGACCATCCTCATTCACCAATGCGGCGCGGATGGCCGCATGCAGTTGCGCGCGATCCACAGCGTTGAGGGAATCGCGCAGAAGCCCGGATCGGCCATTGAATAGTGCATTGATCATGTAGCGCTGTTCCATGCCACGCGGATCCTCCGCCGTCGGACCTTTAGCTACAATCTGCATCAATTGCGGCGCTACTCCCAAGGCAGGCTTGCCAATGCCGGCCAAAGCTTCAGCGGCCTTGATGCGCAACCACATGTCCTGGGCCTTCAAGGCATCGGCCAACCCGGGCACGGCAGGAGCCGCTCTACTTCGCAGATGTTTGAGGGCCTCGCAGGCACCGAGTCTCACGTTGACATCGGCCGACTCAAGCATGCGCATGAAAGTCTCTAGTGGAATGTTTTGGTGTTTGCGGGCTATGGCCTCGCCGGCGCGTTCACGCACAATAGGCGACCAGCCGCCGAGCAACTCCAGCAACAGATCGGGCGGAAGGTTTTCATAAGCGGCAGTGGGCCTTTCCCAGTTGAAAGCGCTCCCCATGGTGACGATCTCCTGAGCTTTCGCTTTGGGTAAGGCGGAAATACAGGAAGGTTTGCTGCCACACAGACGGATGGCTTTGCGGTCCATGCCCAGTGCAATCAGATACATGCCAGTGGCATCCCAATTGCCGTAAGAGTCTTTGCGAGCTTGCGACGGGCCTTGGTGTGGAAAGCTCCAGTCCCAGCAACGCGCCAAATCGAAATACCAGCCGCCGAATTCCTTCATCCAAGCGCCAGTCGCATGCGGGCCACTGCGCGAGACACCGGGAATGGCCCAGGTGACGTTGAAGAAGTTACCGGTATGACCGCAGTCACGCTCGCCGTAGTGCGCAGCCGTACTCATTTGGGAAAAGAACTTGGTCCCCTTTCGGTCGCCGAGTTGATCGAAGAGCACGGCTACCATTCCATTCTTGCCGTTGTCTTCATGGCCGCGATTAAAAGGTGAATGGTCTCCGTAAGGCACCGAGCCCTTGCCGATGTAAAAGCGCAAGAGCTTGTAGCTGCGGTCGATGGCGAGATCAATTTTGGGATCTTTCACTCCCGCTTCGCGTGATAGCACCATGCCGATGGTAAGAGTGGCACCGGGCGAGTTCATCATGCCATAGCCGCGCAACCGACCGTGCTCGTTGGCAAACTTATGACCCCAAGACCCCACAGCACTCTGGCCGTTGGCAGCTTGCATGTTGATGCGCTTCAGACCCGGCAAGACCGACTTATCACCGGTAGCCATGACGTATTCAGCAAGAAATACGGTGATGTAGCCATACCACCAGGTGGCCATACTTTCGATTTCCTGAGCCGCAGCCCACTCGGCCTCCTTTTTGATCACGGAATGGTATTTGGGGTCCCCAGTGGCGAGCAGGCCGAGGGCATTGAGCGAACGGGTAATGGGGTTGCCCTTGTAATCGGGAGCGGCCATACGCTTGGCCAGTGCTTGAGCAGTCTTGTTCATCACTGCCTTGGACTTGGCGCAGTCATATGGTGCGGTCGGGCCCCAACTGCCAAGGACCTGGAGCATGAGAGTCACCTCGGCGGTGGTGCCGTCGCGCCACCTTGTGAAGGTCAGTTTGCCGTCACCTGCCTCGGCAGCGGCAATGGCCTTGCCGATTTCCATACGCGGATCAACCCAGAACGCCTTGCCGGCCACCCCAAGTAAGACGTCACCTTTCTGAAAATGGTCTTCGGCAGGTGATCCGGCTGCAACACTGGTGATCAGCACCTGGCGTGCATAAGCGGTGGCGAGCTGATGAGTATGCATCCAGCCACGCAGACCCGTGGGACCGAGATTCCAGTCCTTAGACGCATCGGCCGGCACCTTCTCACCCTTGGTGAAATCCGGGTTTGGCATCATTTTGGGGGCAGCGAGCAAAGGTGCGGCTCCCATGATGGCGGCAATGAGAAACAAGCGTGTGCGAGAAAATTTCATGAATGAGAATTGCGACTTCTTCCGAAGCTAGCCGCCTACCCTACTCGCCGCAAGAATTCGGAGCCCGAGAGCACTAAAATCACCATGCTTACCTGCCCCCGGTACGTACAGCTCATCCATGGGTTCGGGTACGCCCGGACACCAATGGCTGCTGCTCTCCAATATTTGGAACGTTTGTGTGATCGTTAGAATATCATCAATTTGACCGGTAAGTCGTTCGTTTGTTTCAGGTGATTGGATGGATCGAAAATCGGTCTTTTGGTATCATTTTTGCCTTGCTCCTTATGGGCTTGGATTTCAAGGTGCCCGCCCGTCAGAGGGGTCCACCCCAAAGACAAATCAAAAATCCGGTGTAGCTCAGCGGCAGAGCGGGTGGCTGTTAACCACTAGGTCGTTGGTTCGATCCCAACCGCCGGAGCCATGGAAGGCGTTGACCGAAAGGTCTGCGCCTTTCTCCTTTTAGAGCGTGAGCCTCAAAATTGGCGTCTCGTCCTCCGTAGCCTTGGCTAAGGGGGAAGCTGTGAAGATCTGGGTCCAAAAAATGACCTGGGCCTTCGCATTACCAAGCTGCAGGCCTTACTCCATGGCCTCGATGCGGAAAAACAACTTGGGCGTGCAGCCAGTGACGTTTACAT
>JBMYMN010000187.1:0-4341 GCA_049597355.1 Luteolibacter sp. | reverse complement strand
ACCCAGATAATCTTTAAGGGCCGTGGAAAATGCGCCAAGCGCCAGTGAATATGAGGGATCGTATTGGGGGTAATCAGAATTGGGGTCCGGTTTTTGCCATGCCACACGTGCGTCAAAACGTCCGAGAGTCTTATTCTCAGCACGCAATAGTTCCGCACGAAACAGTGAGGGATTGATGCGAAGACGATGCCGAATCCATGTTTCAGTAGGAATGCCTGAATACTGCTCCAATTTTTCGGCGATCTCGGTTTGTCGTTTTTCTGGTAGCTCCGATCCCTGAATCAATGCAGCTGCGTATTCGTCGAATGCAAAGGCCTTGGCGTTGGCTAGGATGATGTCGCGGTTGCCTTTGATCTTCCCATGATGATGGGCGACAGTTGCGTAGGTTGGCAGAAAAACTGAATGGGACTGATCCATGCCACTGGTAGCCCTGAGTGTGGCAAAGTCGAGCACTGCAGATAGCAAGACAATACCGTTAAGGCTCATGCCATGACGAGATTGAAGGAATTTGGAAAGTCCCGCCGCACGAACTCCACCGTAAGATTCTCCGAGTAAAAATTTGGGTGAAGCCCACCGCTCGTGTTCGGTGATCCAGCGGCGAATGAATTCACCGCAGGACTCAATATCCGCATCCAAACCATGGAAGCTGCTTTTCTTCTTTTCATCATCCGCGCGGCTGTAACCAGTCGAAACGGGATCGACGAATACGATATCGCACGCATCCAGTAGGCTATGTGGGTTGTCCTGAACACCAACAGGAGGCGACGGCGCGGTGGTGCCATCACCGGGCAACTTCAGATATTTCGGCCCCAACATGCCGATATGCAGCCACACTGAGGATGACCCTGGACCGCCATTGAAGGCGAACATGATCGGACGATTGGAGATTTCTGAAACTTTCTTGCGTTCGTAAGCAACATAAAAGACTTCTGCAGACGCATCACCGAGTTCAATGTTCATGGTCGCTGCTGTGACCTGGTAATCGATTGCCTTACCATCGATCTTGATGCTGTCTGTTTTCATCACAGGTTCCTGTATGGCGCCTTTGTGACTGGCTGTTTCCTCGGAATCTGCGTTTACGAGGGTATTTATGACGCAAAACAGCAAATATGTAAGAAGGGTGCGTGTGACCATGGGGATGAGAGTAGATACCAAATCCTCCTTGTCGATTGGATCAATCCATAATGTCTCAGTTTTTCTATGTTTGAATATGGGGACACACAACTGACGAGTTTAGGGTTCGTTCCATCTTTTACGCATGTGTAATCTCGAATTACAACTTGTTACAATATATGTAATGCGGAGTTGAGAAAAAACAACCAATGACTACTGATGATTTGGTGCGTACACCACCCCGGCGTGCTATTGTTCAAGATGTACATTTCGACGCGTGCCCAATATGAAATTGGTGGATTCATCGGCATGATTGGGCTTTGTGTGGTCATGATAGCCGCGGTGCGTTTCGAGGCTTTTGTGGATAGCGACCAACGATTTCGCATGGAATTTGAGCCGTATCTAATCACTTACTCATTACGTGAGAGTCCGAGAAACTCTAAAGAGAACTATCAGAATTACCTCCATCGCAAGGCTGTTTATGATTTCTATCCAAGCGGTAGTCCATATTCCCACTGCGCCCAGATGGTCGCTGTTTGCATCACCGGACTTACAGTGACAGCCTTGGGCGCCTGTGTGTGCTTGCGTGCCCGCCGTCGAAGAGATCGATGGGTCTGATTAGCGCCCCATCAGTTGACTGCAAACGGCGTCACACACGACGAATGTCCCCTTTCCGAAAGCGACTGGTTTCTGTCCTTCAACAACCTGATATTCAAAGATTTTGATGGGCTTTACTCCCGCAACTTCTGACATCAGATAGACGCGAAGAGTCATCGGATCCTTAACATCTTGGTCGATAAGATTTTTGATCGCATACTGGATCTGATTGATTCCCGCTCTGGCGCCACCGATGATAAGCTGTGCTTCTTGCGCGTCTTGAAAAGTATGACGACTGGTTTGGTTGATTTGAACCTGGATTTCTCGGCCTGGGCAGTAGGCATATGCCTTGGCGATGTAAGGAGCTTCCTTTATAGCCACGGGAATGGGCGGAACTATGCCGCTTGGCATCAGATTGGGAGACTTCGAGATGTAACTGATATCCCCTTTGGTTAACTGCGCTTTGATCTCAGGCAAGGCCGCAAGATTGATGTATTCCATTTGATCATATTTCCAAGAGCCTAGGGCGCCGGTGAAAGACAAGACCAAGAGGTTTTCGGCTGGGTCTCCCCCAATCCCAAAGTCAATCTTTCCGAAATAGTACGACTTGGCTGTGGGTCCCCTGCGTTGAATGTCGAGGTGCTTGAGGCCGACAATGCTGGGCGGCAAAGCCGGCAGATCAAACACACCCTGTGGAAATTTTCTTTTTTCAGACAACAGACGGTTTTTGACTGCAATCTGACGATGCGCAGCGGTCACCTTGCGCCAGATTACATCGTTTTTGGTCTGAATGCTCAGGCGCCAGGTTTGATAAGTGGATTCCAAATCTTCACGTAGACCGTCATCCTGCGCATGCAGAAGACCCATGGAGGTGAGGAAAAGGGCACAAAATATCCGAATCATCACGAAAACCATTCGACAAGAGGACCCATTTCACAACAAACAAATGCAGAGCAACTCTATGGTTTTATTCGTTGCTATCTAATCATGAGTGAATCGCTGAAACGAGTGGCCCCCATTGGCGAGGAGCGTGACCGAGAAATTCTCAAGGATGCTGCCACATACAGCTACAAAGAGAGCCCTCATGGCTCGGTTCAAGCCCACATATTTTTCCCTCAGGAAGGACAAAAAGCGGGTCGGCCGCGTCCGGCGGTGATCTTTTTCCATGGCGGCTTCTGGGACATCCCCACGCCCACTCAGTTTGTGCCTCATTGCCTTCACTTCTCCAGCCGTGGAGCGGTCACGATTGCCGCCGAGACACGCACCGAAAGCCGTCATGGCGCTGGAGCCATGGAGGCGGTGGAAGATGCCCGTGATCTCATCCGCTGGGTGCGAGACAATGCCTCAGACTTTTGCATTGATCCTGACCGCATCATTGTGGGCGGGGCTGCCGGAGGGGCTTTGCTCGCATTGATGACCACCATGCCAAAGGACAAGTCTCTGGAAGCAAACGGCAGCGTCAATTGCCGGGCTCAAGCTCTGATCCTTTTTAGTGCGCTGGTTGCACCCTTATCGGTGCCAAAGGCTCTCCACCGCTTCGCTGATCCCAAACAGGCCAAAAGCCATAGCCCATTGCATAAGGTGCGAGGTAAGTTGCCCCCAGTCATCGCTTTCCATGGCAAAGCCGACCGAATAACACCTTTCTCTCACATCGATAAGTTGCGACGCAAAATGCGCTTCCGACGCAATCGCTTCGAGTTGATCGATTTCGAGCGAGCCGACCATAGTTTCTTCAACTTTAATGTCAGCCATGATCGTTTTGAGGCTACGATTGTCGCTGCCGACCGCTTTTTGGTCGATTTGGGCTTGCTTGAGGCCAATCCTGATGAGGAATCATACTGATGCCATCGTCGTCATAGGCATGTTTTCTGCTTTGTTCGGACTGTAGTACCGACTGTTCAGGCGTGAATTGCAATCGCACCTTTCTGGCCTGAAATCGATTGCAATTACCCTACTTTCCCGTCTGGGCAATACACCCATGAGTTTTCCATACCATTCCAGTGTTCCGCTCGTCCCTGGATCGCTTCACTGCCTCACCCGTGAGCACGACAATTGCGGCATGGGGGCCATTGCCAACATCCAGGGTGATGTCAGCCATGAAATCCTAGAGATGGCGCTCACTTCGGTGTCCTCTATGACTCATCGTGGTGCGGTCGATGCTGATATGAAGACGGGTGATGGCTCTGGAGTTCTCACTCAGATTCCGTTTCCGCTATTTAAGAAAGCTGCGCAAAAATATTCAGTAAATATTGATAGTCAATATGATATGGCAGTCGGTGTTTTCTTCTTACCGTCTGAAGATTACAAGCTAAAGCAAAAGATTCAAACGCTTGCGGAGGACATTATTTCCAAACGTTCGATTGAGCTGATAGGCTGGCGTGAGGTACCCGTCGATGTTGCCGCTCTTGGCAAAATCGCCAGGAAAACTTGCCCAGATATTTATCATCTTCTCCTCAAGCGCCCTCACTATCTTGAGGGTGACGATTTCGAACGACAACTCTACCTCTGCCGCCGAGAGATAGAGCGGGACACTGCTGATGTCGCCGATTTCTACATTCCCTCCCTCTCGAGTCGCCTGATCTCTTACAAAGCCCTGGCCATGCCCGAGGCCCTGCGTAATTTCTACAAGGA
>JBMYMN010000186.1:0-4370 GCA_049597355.1 Luteolibacter sp. | reverse complement strand
CTGGATCATGTTGGGAATGTCAGAACCGCTGCCGGCGAGCGCGAAGGTGCCGTCGGTTTCATTGGCCAGTTGCATCAGGCTTTTTGTGTTCAGCCGACTGAGAATTGGATTGCCATTGTTATCCAACATACGTTGGCCAGCCACATTGCTGCTTGGAACGTAGCCACCATCATCAGTGCCGACACCGATAGTGATCAAAAAGACACCTGCTTCTCGAGCCTCGGTAATCATTTGCTCGAGGTCACCTTTGTGCATCTCGCCATCCGTGAGGATGACCATGGCGTTGTTGTTTTGTCCTGTCTTTTTCAGGGTCTCGATACCGAGACGAACTGCGGAGCCTAGGCTAGAGCCTCCTACCGTGGGCCAGTTTTCATCCATCTGGTCGACAGTTTCCAATACTGCGGAGTGGTCGATGGTAAGCGGAGCGTAGAGATAGGGTTCACCGGCGAATCCGATCAGTCCGATGCGATCGCTGGGCATGGACTCGATGAGTTCAAAAATGACCAACTTGGCTAGTGAGAGACGATCGGGTTGAACGTCTTCAACTCGCATGCTACGTGAGAGATCGAGCGCCAACAGAATATTGCGACCGACGGATTTCTCTGTCTGAGTGCCACCGTCACCACGGGGCCGAGCCATACCTATGATCATCAGCCCAATTGAGATGAGAAGTATGGCAAAAGAGGCCAGTCTGGGTACAGGGCTGCCGCCACGAATCAGGTGTCCGCGCAGTCGGCTTGAAACCAACTTGCTCCATCTGGAGTTTTGACGGCGGGCGGCAATGCTTGCTGCAATGGAAATAAGTGGCAAAAATACCAGAGCAACAAGCCAATATGGTTGGGCCAATGACAAGGTGAAGGGCAGATTGTATGATGAAGGTATAGTCAGATGCTCTATGAAGATGACCGTAAAACGAGTGAGATGCAAGGAATGGCCGATCAGCTGCTTAAACTGGGGTTGAACGCTTGACGGGTGGCGGCCGCCAACGCGCTAAGCATGGCCAAGCCAAGCGGCCACATGAATAGCTCTCGGTCTTGGATGACTCTCAGAGTTTTGGCTTCGGTCTTCTCGAGTTGATCGATGGTGCTGAAGGTCTTCCTTAACTCGGCTAAATCTTGCGCCCAATAGTGCTCCGCACCAGTCAGTGATGCAATTTGGCGTAGTGTGGGCAAATCGAATTCCTGATAGGGAATACGCATAATGCTGGGATCGACTCGACCCTCGGTGGTGCCGATGGCGATGGTATAAACCTTGATGCCTAAGGTGGTCGCAAATTCGGCGGCTTCGATTGGAGAAATTTTACCTGAGTTGTTTGCGCCATCAGTGATGAGTACGATAATCTTGCTTTTGGCGTCACGGGCATCAAGACGGGTGGCCGCAGCGGAAATGGCGGACCCGATGGCCGTGCCCGGCTCTTGAACTGAACCGCGATTGAAGCGGTCATTGAGTTTTACTCGCTCCAGCGTGCTGCGCAGCCATTTGTGGTCGAGGGTGATGGGGCTGGCATCACGGGGCCGTCCGGCAAAGACGACCAGACCCATTCGGTCATCGCTACGCCTGCCAATGAAGTCATCGACCACCAATTTGGCAACATCGATACGGCGTATCTGTTGACCATCCTTGACGAAGTCGTTGATATCCATCGATAGGGACACATCGAGTGCGATCACGATGTCGATACCCGAAGCGGTGCGGTTTTGAGACTCAGTACGCCAGATGGGCCTTGCCATTGCGATGATGCAGCCGAGCAGGGCGAGAAAAGCCAATGGGATACTGAAGCCCGAGACAGTCTGACGAACGTGTTGTCCGAGGCTTACCAATACCGACAGATTCGGGAAGGATATGGCTGCATCCGCTCCACGCCCGCGGCGCAGCACTAGAAGGATAAGCGAGGGTAACAATAGTAGCAGCCATCCCGGCTGGTTGAACCGAAGGGATTCGAGCAAGGAGTTCATGCCACTGCCTCCTGGTGAATGGCCTCGAGTAGGTTGCGTGAGCGGTCCACCATCATCGCCGGGTCGTCGCCATGATTGGATGGTGCGTATTTCCATTCGGCAAGCTGTTCGAAAAGCTGATGGATATGTGCCTTGAGTGGATCACTGAGGGATTTGACCGCATTATGGCGTGCAATCCATTCTTCGTGAGTTTCAAAAAGCGCCGGGTCTACGGCGACAACGGCGAGGTAGCGACGCATGATCAGTGAGCATTCAGTGGCAACCAGAGTTTCGGACTCAGTGGGGCATACAGCGAGTGCTTCGAGCGCTTCGTTGTAAGCGCTCTTGATGGGATTCTGGCTGCCCGCAACGTTTTTCTGGCGGCGATGCCGAACGATCCAAGTCAGGATTAATGCGAACAACAATAATAGCCCTAAGATAACCAAGATCTCCCATCCAAGCGAGGTTGGCATCAATGCATCAGTGGCGGAGGTTTCTACGAAACGGATGTCTTCTTGGCTGGCATCCATATGTTCATTGAGGTCGGTATTTCATCCGCTTTTTAAAGAGTTGCTTGAGGGGAGCCAGTGGATCTTTGTGCGTGCCGATTTCGGTATTGAGGATACCGTGTTTGGTGAAGACTTTGGCCAATCCTTCGTTTTGGCGTCGCATGAGTTTTGAGTACGCCATCCGCAGGCCAGAATTGGAGGTGTTGATGCGGGTTTCGAGACCGCTCTCAGGGTCGAGCAGAATCACTTTGCCAACGTCGGGAATCTTGGCCTCTAAAGGGTCATGGACACGCAGTGCAATGGTTTCGTGCTTGCGCGACAGTTGTCCCAGCGGTTTATCGATGGGGTCGGCGTAAAAGTCCGAGACGATGAAGACGAGCGATTTACGCTTGAGGGTGCGGATGAGAAAATCGCAGGCGCTTTGAATGGAGGTACCGGGCTGTTCAGGCTGAGTGACCAGAATTTCACGGATCATGCGCAGCAGGTGGCGTTTGCCTTTTTCAGGCTTTATATAGAGTAGTGCATCGTTCGCGAAAAGTAGAAGACCTGCTTTGTCGCCGTTGTGCAGGGCGCTGAATCCCAGAATGGCAGCGGTTTCAGCGGCGATTTCGCGCTTACTCCATTCCACGCTGCCGTAATCAGCCGAGCCTGATATGTCGACGGCAATCACCACGTTAAGTTCACGCTCCTCGTGAAATTTCCGAACGTAGGGCTCGTCCATGCGTGCGGTGACTTTCCAGTCGATAAAGCGGACTTCGTCACCATGCTGGTATTCCCGAAACTCATCGAAATCCAGTCCCTGACCCCGAAAGCTAGAGCGGTATTCGCCAGAGAATGATTGGTGGACCATGCGCTGGGCCTTAAGCTCGAGCTTGCGGACCCGGGCCATCATATCCTCGATCTGTTGCTCATTGAGCATGGCCTAGAATACTTTGAGTGAGAATGTGCCGATTGGGACGAGTTGCTGCCGCATACTGCAATACGCTGTGGAAGTCTTTAGTATGTTCGATAACTCCTCTGTTAGGCAGGAATGGATAAGGCAATGGTAATTTTCTTCACTCGTGCGACTGATGTCGCCCGGTAAATACGAATGATTTGAGTGTGCCAAACGTTGCGTTTTCATGAACTACGCTCAGGGTCAAGGCACGGGAAGTTTTGACATGATGCGCCCGATTACCTCATCGGTAGTAACATCCTCTGCTTCAGCTTCATAGGTGAGCAGGATGCGGTGGCGCAGGACATCGTATGCCATATCCTTGATGTCCTGTGGCGTGACAAAGGCGCGCCCTTTCATGAAGGCATGGGCGCGAGAGGTGAGAGCCAAGTTGATGGTGCCGCGAGGTGAAGCACCCGCGCGAACTAGATTCTTTAAGGCCGGCTCGATGGTCTTTGGAAAGCGTGTGGCATGGATCAGTTCAACAATATACTGCCGTACGGCAGGATCGATGTAGATCTGGTTGACAAGCTGGCGGGAGGCCGCCACTTGCTCAGGACTTGCGACGGTCCGGGTCTCGTAGGGCGGGGTTGAGGTGGCCATGCGATCGAGGATCACCAGTTCATCTTTTTTTTCGGGATAGGTCACCGATACTTTGAATAGAAAGCGGTCGAGTTGGGCTTCGGGAAGTTGATAGGTGCCCTCCTGATCGATGGGATTTTGTGTGGCAAGCACGAGAAAGGGATCGGGTAGTCCGTATGACTTATCGCCAAGGGTCACTTGTCGCTCTTGCATGGCCTCAAGTAATGCTGACTGAACCTTGGCAGGTGCTCGGTTGATTTCGTCGGCGAGGATGAGGTTGTTGAAGACCGGACCGAGCTTGGGCTCGAACTTTGCCTCTTGCGGGTGATAGACCATGGTGCCGATAAGGTCGGCAGGAAGGAGATCTGGTGTGAACTGAATCCTAGAAAAGCTTGTGTCCAAACATCCGGA
>JBMYMN010000185.1:0-4407 GCA_049597355.1 Luteolibacter sp. | reverse complement strand
ACCCACTTCTCTGATGAGCCTTTTAGTTTCGTGATTTTTTGTTTGTTGGGCACCATCCAAAATTTGAAATCAATATTCTTATTATCAACAGTTACGGTGAATACCTGATTCTTATGATCATAGATCACGTAACCATGAGTCTCCGGATCCTTCCGCACATTGAACTCGTAGGATTTTGCATCGATGGTGAACTTCACAAATTTAACACCATGCCCAATATCGCTGGTATGTAATTCTAACAATGTACGTCCTGTCCCGCTCTTGCCCTTAATGATTGCAGTGCCATCTGAACCGGCCATTAGCGGGCTTATCATGAGAATACCGAAAAAGGTGGAAAGTAATGTCCTCATATTTCGAAGGCTAACATTCAAAGCCACTTATTCAATACCTTGAGGTGGGCTTTGATTTCAGGTTATGGCTCATCACTGATATTGAGACTTTTTGGTGACCGATTAAGATTTGAGGTAAACCATAACTGGTTGAGTGATTCGTGATTACCTACCTAGAAGCGCACAGCTCTGGGCGAATCGCTGATCGCTGATCGCTTGAAGTTCTACAAAACCGCGATAGCGATTGAAATCATATTGAGCTTGGTTGTTGGTGATTATTAGGTGTTTACCATAACAGAACCATGGACTATCCTAGTGGGGTAGGATTGAACTTGGCTGATTCGTAGAGGTCCAATGGGCGAAATACCCATGCTCCGAAACGTCAGATGACATACAGCTAGATCGTAGTCGTCGACACATCACCGCGGACGAGAAAAACGGTGTTCTGGTCCGAGCTACGGGTGATACGTCATTTCCTAACGGGGTATCGGAAGTGCGCTTCGATCTTGTAGTCGAAGAGAATATTTTCCCATTTCACGCCAGCACCGATGTTGTGCACCACCCAAGGCTCACTCTCGTGCTCGCCGGGACCGGGAACAACAATGCCGATGTGCTTGTCAGCGTTGGAGAGAGACCAAATAACGATGTCGCCAGGACGATACTCGGCGGCTTCGCGAGCGGTGCTGAGTATCTCGCCCTTACGCTCGAAAAAACGCTCGAGGTTGGCGATGCGGCGATGATCGATGTTCTTGTCCGGACCCATCGCATTCCACAACTGAGGGTAGAGACGGAAGTTCTTTTTGATGTCTTCGTGCAAGTCAACTTGCAGATCAACTTCAATCGCACGTAGCGAGCGAATGACCACATCGGCAGCAGCGCCTTTGCTGGGAGGAATGTCGCCCATCGGATAGGCGATGCGATAATAGGCGGGATCGAATGCAATGTCTTGGAGCGTGCGACGCAACGCTGCGGCTGCAAGTCGCTGGCCGGGATCGCTGGACTGGTGCAGTGATGCGCTGATTACCTCAGCTTGTTGCGGCGTCGCCTGTTCGGCATTGAGCAGCGGCACCAAGGGTCGGCCAAACCAAAATCCAAGTCCCACAGCGATTACCACAATCACCCAGCCACCAAAAAACCTCGGCCGCTTCTTGGGTTTGGTCGGCCGCGGACCGATGTATTCGATCGTGCTATAAAAACCTGGTTTGCGGCGGGCCATGATGGGCTAAATGGAGAAAAAAATGAGTATTTGTGATTAGTTTGAGAGGTGTGTGAAGGAAAACATCTCTGTCATTAATTGCTTTCGCGGATGTATTACCTCCTTTAAACAAACTCCCACGAGATTGGCCATTTCTTTTTGATAAAATTGTTTGGTGATTTTGACAATCGGTAAAGCCGAGAATTCTAGACGGAATCTCGCAAACATTGCAGGATAGAGCATGATGCTCGAACTGATTTCTCAGCCCCTTAATTGGCCATTGATAGACAATAAAGGTGAGCAGGAAATATGCCATGACTGGTTTGGGCAGCCTTTGGCCCAACCAGCCCGATTTCGACTAATTCAAGATTCCAATCTGTTGTGGCTGATTGCGAAGCGGGATTGTAATGCAAGTCCAGACCCATCAGCAACTTGTGGAGAATTCAAGGCCGGGCTATGGCATTACGATGTGGCCGAATTGTTCATTACAACCCCTGATTTTAAACAATACCTAGAGTTCAATCTCTCGCCCAGCGGGGCCTGGTGGGCGGCACTGTTTTGCGGCCCACGTAGGCGTTCAAAGCTAAACGGCCTGCCCAAGGTAATCTGTCGCGCTGACCCTATGGAGTCTGGCGGATGGATTGCCGCATTGGGCATTCCACTGGCTTGGCTACGCCAAAACATCGATTGGGGGCCGAATTCACCACTCAACGTGACCTTCATACTCGACTCACCGGACCAACGCTTTCTTTCGGCTTGTCGTATGGGCAGTGGGGAGCCGGATTTTCACAGGCCTCGGCATTTCAAGCCTCCCAATCATAGATCACCAAGGGCCTGAAGCTTTGCTTTGCTTTGCGGTATTTCCTGATAGTCTATTGAGTAATGCCGAAACCCGCGCCCAAAACCCAAGCGTTGAGGATCAAATACCCCTTGTCCGAGGACGAGGCGGGCGTCATTTACCGCGCGAAGGATCGAGCCGGGCAACGGCCTCGTGTTCGCAAGCCCAGTAAGCGTATTGCACTCAAGTCGGAGGAAGAGATTGCCTACCTAGTGGCCATCGAGCGCTTGACGAATATTCATCACCCTTCCCTGTTTCAGGTGATCTCCGGGGACATTGATCCTGCGGATGGCCTTCCATTCATAGCGGCTAAGCCTCAGGATGGCGAGAATCTGGCTGATAAGATCAAGCAGGAGCCGCTATCTCTGGAGGAAGCGACCTTCCTACTGTCTCAGGCGCTTGAGGCCTCTGCGTTACTATCCGAATTACTGGCAGAAGATGGCATCTGGCTTGATACTCCCGCCGAGAGCATTTTACTTATTGAAAAGAGCCAATCCCCCCGTTTTGTTTTCTGGCCTGCCCCCCTCAGGGCGATCTGCGGCCACGGCAAAGATGAGGGCTACGCCGGCATCATTGACCTCACCGAACGTGTGCTCGGCTGGAAAGGGCGTGAGGTGGAAGAGCGTGAGGGCGGCCACCTGCAGTTGTGGTTGAACTGGCTAAAAGGCGATGGTCTAAACGCTCCGATTCATGAGGTGCGCGAAATGTTGGCAGCGGCGGCGGGGGTTGAGCCGCCTCCTCCCGCACAACAGCTGGTCGCGGAGTTCACACGGAAAACGGGACTTTTTCAGGGCTTCCCGAAGCTAAACGAGGCGCTCAAGTGGCAAGCACCCAAGATGCCGCTGTTTGTCCTGCTTTGTTTCATGTTTGTGATACAAGCCATCGTCGGCTGGTTCATTTTGCAGGGTATCAATGATAATATTGAGAAAGAATTGAGACAGATTAACTCGGACTATACGTCAACTCCCTATACCATCGACCGCGAGCCTGGCCGCAAGGCCGAACGCGGTTCCGAGCCATTGGACTTCGACTAATCGAATTTTCCGACCTTTGGTATGTTTCAAGCGCGATGGTTGCTAAGCCTATCATGCCAACCATGCGCATTATGTCTTCGCCAGCAAGCGAATGCCTCGACCCTCAATCGCGATCTTCTTTTTCTTAAGTAATCCAC
Source organism: Luteolibacter sp. (assembly GCA_049597355.1). GTDB lineage: Bacteria > Verrucomicrobiota > Verrucomicrobiia > Verrucomicrobiales > Akkermansiaceae > Luteolibacter. Next base: position 874 of record JBMYMN010000185.1, on the reverse strand, counting down.
CAACAGCCTGCTTGAATGTGCGTTTGCTACACCCAAGCTCTTCCTTGATCTGCTCGGGGCTGCTGTGATCGCCAATGGGCCAAAAGCCCCCGCGCGCCCTGAGCTCGGCGAGGATGTCGTCGCCGATATTGCCGACGCGTGCCCCGCGATGCGGATGCAGGCTGACGTCAATCTTGCCGTCGGGTTTGAGCCCGCTGATGTAACCCTGCAGACGTTCGCCGATCTGCAACTCCTGATGCACGTCGGAAGCAAAGAGCAGGCCCTTGTGTGCGCCCTCGACGATGGCATTGAAGCCGAGCTCGGATTTGCCCGAGATGATGAGATTCACCTTCTGGCCCATGCGGTAGTCGTGCGGTGTTTTGTTGAGCACGCGGTTGAGGCGCGAGGTAGCCACCAGACGATCGGTCACCGGGTCCACACTCACATACACGAGATAGTGGCGGCCCGCCTGCATGCGCTGCACCTGTTCACGGAAAGGAACGAGCAGATCCTTGGCCAGTCCCCAGTCAAGAAAGGCGCCCACACCCGTTTGTTCCACACACTTGAGGCGCGCAAACTCCCCAGGCATGGCCTTGGGCGTGAGGGTGGTGGCAACGGGCCGGTCCTCCGAGTCGGTATAGAGAAAGACGTCCAGTTGGTCGCCGGGATTGGCATCCGGCGGACATTCTTTACGCGGCAACAGGATCTCACCGAGATCTCCCCCATCGAGAATCAGCCCAAAGGGCATTTCCTTGAGGATGGAGAGGGGGGTCCGCTCACCGATGCTTGCCATGGGGTGAGGATGCATGGGGCTAGTGTGAAGTCGATGACAGAGATGGGGGCCGAACTACCCAAAAAAGTTGTATGTCTTTAGAAGGTCTGTGCTTGCGAAGGC
>JBMYMN010000184.1:0-4450 GCA_049597355.1 Luteolibacter sp. | reverse complement strand
TTTTTTTTAGTGTTCAGGTAACTTTCATGTTCGGGATTCAGGGGTTGTTGCTGTTCGCAATCCCCAATGCCATTGGCTTGGCGCTATTTGGCTTTCTTACCCACATTGTGGCTCATCGCCAATCCGGGGGGCAGGAGTCATTGGCCAATTTCTTTGATAAATTCTCCAAGCCTTTTCGGCTTGTTCTATTTCTGTATCAGATTTTGGCGATCACTCTTACCGTCTTCGCGATTTCTAAATATCTTTTCTGGTCTCTGGACCTGGTAACGGGTCAGATGATTCCGCTCTACCTGAGTATGGTGGTTTTCGTTGTGCTGGCGGCAGGCTGCCTCTTCGGGGAAGAATTCGGCATTCAAAAAATCAAGTTCGGTCATGCGGCTCTGGGATTGGTGGGTCTGATCTGCATTGTGATCGTTTTGTCCATGCTGCACCCGTTTATAATATTTAGTGAACTGAGCTGGAAATCCCCATACGATGAGGAGGGGCTGTGGAAAGGACCGACTCTGATAGGATATGCGATTCCTCTGGTTGTCGGCCTGCTCGTTGGGCCGTGGCTTGATCTGCAGCATTGGCAGCGTGCCATCCAAATCCATCGGGAAAAGGCCTCAATTCGCATGAGTTATCTGATCGGTGGGTTCATTTTCTTTCTGCTGCTCATTTTCCACGGCATGTTGGCATCGTGGGTTATGGTGCATGTTGCGGATCAGGGCGTTGGCGCCATCAGCAAGTTGGATAGCTTTCACTATGCTCATGAACTCATTGTTGAGAATGTTGGCAAACTTAATGAAGCAAGTGGGGGGCTTTTGCCGGCTGCATATTTCACTTTCCTGGCCATCTGTGTCCTAACCACGCTGGACAGTGGTTACATTTCGTTAAAGTGGTTTCTGAGTGCAAATCTGGCCAAGTCTCAAAACGTGTTGCTGGCCATGCTCCCAAAACGGGTTCTCGAATCGCCGATCCCTACCTTTTTCTTGGTAGCAGCCATCACCTTATTGAGTTTGTTTGCCGGACTGGAATTGGAATACTTTATGGTATTTTACGCCTCTTTCTTTGTCGGCTATGCTGCGTTGGGTATTGCGAGATGTTTTGTACCAAATGCTCAGCGTCCGTTGCCGCAAATTCGGATGTTTTCGTTGGCCAGTATTTCTTTGGTGATTTTCGCCTTTGGATACTACCAAAGCATGACAGGTCTTCTTATCGCGGGGTCCGTACTGCCGCTGCTTTATGTGATTTGGCTGGTCTTCAACGCGGATCTACTAAGGGTGGCGCATGAAAAAGCTGAGGAAGTGCTTGAAGCGGCTGCGGAAATTCCTGCGCTGAAGGCCATAGCAAGCACGCAGAAGGCAGTTACAGGTTCCGTTGTTGAGGCTCCAATGCCTGCTGATCATCATGCGTTGGGAGGTCGTTTTGAAGACAAGTGGTTTGTGTATTCGTTCCTTGCGACATATCAGGACACCAACTCGGTGGGCAATGTCTACTTCGGGATGTATGCAATGTTCGTTGGCAAGACCCGTGAACTTTTCTTCAACAATGCGATGCCGGACTTCGACCTGAAGACCACTAATTTCTACATCCTAACTCGTTCTTTTGAGCATAAGTTTGTGCGTGAAGCGCGAGAGTTCGACACCATCACTGTCAAAATCCGGGTCTCCGATGTGAGTCGCAAATTCTGTACCCTTGAGCATCAAGTCTTTGGGACCGACAACGAACTGCTCGGTAAGGGCAAACAGAATCTGCTCTTCGTATCTTCAAAGGATTACAGCCTACTGGATATTCCCAGTCAGGTGCACAAGGCTTTCATGCCCTACCTTTAACTGAGCAACCCGGTTGTAGGCGGTTCACTCATTGAGTGATTCATAGTTTTCACCACGCATCTGAAGGATCTTTACCATGGTCTCCTCGATCAGATGATTCGGGCAGGATGCCCCAGCCGTGATGCCGACCGTAATGGGGTTTGCGGGGTCGAGTATGCTGGTCTTTTCTCCGCTGATTTCTTTCTTCTGACGGATGTCGTAGTGAATGATTTCTTCGACCGACGCGATACAACGGGCACCACGGATAAAAAAGGTGGGCAGTTTCTGTTCGGCAATCTCCACCAGGTGCGTGGTGTTGGAACTATTGTAGCCTCCAACGACAAACATCATGTCCATGTCCAATTTGAGCATGTCGAATAGGGCATCCTGACGCTCCTGTGTGGCGCCGCAGATGGTATCAAACATTTGGAAATGATCACTACTGCCATCACGATCCATGATCGCCTGCCTTACGCGACGCTGGATTTCTTCAGTCTCACTTTTAAGCATGGTGGTCTGATTGGCGATACCAACCTCCTCGAGGTGCTTATCGGGATCAAACCCTCGGGAGTAGCCATGCTCAAAGCGCCTGAGGAATGCCTCTTTATCACCACCGTGACGGATGTAATTGCAGACATAGTCGGTGTCTTCAAGAGTAAGGATTACCAGATAGTTTCCATTCCCATCTTCACCCATGGCACGGGAAGAGGTGGCACGGGTCTCCTCGTGACCAGCCTTGCCATGGATGATGGATGTAACTCCACCCTTGGCATAACCGCGGACGCGTTTCCAGACCTTCATGACATCGCCACAAGTGGTATCGATGACGTAACACCCTTTATCATTAATCTTTTCCATGAAAGTTGTCGGTGCCCCAAAGGCGGGCACAATAACGACATCTTCATCAGTCAGATTTTCGTAACTCTCATCCATGCTTTCCCATGGAAGAGAAATGATACCCATTTCCTCGAGTTGAAGATTCACATCAGGGTTATGAATGATTTCGCCGATCAAAAAAATCCGCCGATCAGGAAAAACACGCCGTGATGCATAGGCGAGGTCGATCGCGCGCTCTACTCCGTAGCAAAAGCCGAATTGTTCAGCGAGCAGTAGAGTGGTGTTGCCAATGGTGATCCTACCGTTTTGGCCGCGAATTCTGTCGACCATGGATGAATGGTAGTGATTGGCAATTTCCGCCGACACCAACTCCATCACATCTGGGCTGCGGACATTAACTCGTTTACGCTTTGGTGGGGTTGGGCCGTCGCTCATCTGCATACGATATATGCATGAAAAGAACCATTTAGCAAATGATCCGGACTTGCCCTCAGTCCGCGAAAGGTCATGCTCAAAGCCAATCGTGAGCACTCAGCCCGTCGAACCCAGTCTCGAAAAGTTTTCCGATCTATCGGAAAAGGGTAACGTGGTGCCTGTATACACACAGCTCGCGGCGGACTTTGAGACTCCACTCTCTGCCTATCTCAAACTTAGAGATGGCAATCATTCCTTCCTGCTCGAAAGCGCTGAGAGTACCGAAAAGGGCGGACGTTGGTCGCTGGTTGGTAGTCAACCGCGCATGGTCTTTGAGGCAAGAGACAAGGAGATCACCATTCGAGAGGGTTCTTCTAAGCGCAGAATCGAAGCGAAAAAAGATGTTTTGGCCAGCCTTGAAGAGGAAATGTCTCCTTACCAACCGGTGCATCATGGAGAGTTGCCAGTTTTTTATGGCGGAATGGTCGGCTATCTCTCCTACGATGCTGTCCGACAGTTCGAACCGACCCTTGCCGAATCTCCTACAGATAACCTCGGTGTTCCAGATGCAATGTTTATCCTGGCAGATACTCTGCTGGTTTTCGATCATCGCTTGCGCCGCCTGCTCGTTGTGGCGAATGCCTTCATTGATCAGGCTGAGTCTGAGGAAGCTGCCTACATCGAAGCTTGTGGCCGCATCCATGCAATGGTGGAAATTCTGAATCGCCCACTTCACGTCTCGGCACTGAATGGTCTGATTCAAGTGGAGCCTGTAGATGCTCAGAGCAACACCAGCCAGGATGAATATGAGGAGATGGTTCGGGCTGGCAAAGAATTCATTGCCGCAGGAGATATCTTTCAATTCGTCCCCAGCCAACGATTTGAAACGGACTTCACGCTGCCGGCTGTGGACCTTTACCGAGCGCTGCGCTTCGTAAATCCATCGCCTTACATGTTCATTTTGGAACTGGGAGACTTTTCTCTCGTTGGTAGTTCTCCCGAAGTTCACGTGCGCTCCATTGAAGGGCGTATCGATATACGACCGATTGCAGGAACGAGATGGAGAGGCAAAAATTCAAAAGAGGACGATGCCCTTGCCGAGGATTTGCTTAACGATCCTAAGGAATGTGCAGAGCACCTGATGCTAGTCGATCTCGCGCGTAATGATGTCGGCCGCATTGCTGAACACGCTTCGGTTACGGTCGATGACTTCATGATCATTGAACGCTATAGCCACGTGATGCACATTGTGTCCAATGTGCATGGCACCCTAGCACCCGGTTACAGTGCCTATGATGTGCTCAGAGCGACCTTCCCGGCCGGGACGGTCAGTGGAGCTCCAAAGATACGAGCAATGGAGATCATCAACTCCTTAGAGAAAAACAAACGCTGTGCTTATGCAGGAG
>JBMYMN010000183.1:0-4511 GCA_049597355.1 Luteolibacter sp. | reverse complement strand
ATAAGCAATCCGAGCGAGGTAATAGCCACTTTCCTGAATGGGATTATTGGAGATGTTTTTGCCTTTGGGCGGAACATTGACAACTTGCTCGCCCATCTTGGCGATGATCCGGTGTTCGGTGAGGTTGAACCAAAGGGTTTGGCCCGGCTCCAGATCGCTTCTGCCTGACGCCACCAGATTCATGGTTACTGGAATGACGTTGTTCTTGGGATTCGAACTGACGATGATGTAGAAGTCGCGGATCTGTTCGGGAATTTGCAGCTTGGGGGTATCTGCCGGCAGCTGGGTAGGATCCACAACTTGTTTGGAAGTCATTGCCAAAGTCAAGTTGCCATCCGGCAGCTCAATGACTTCGGACAGGTTCATACTGGGCAGAGTGACCAGCTTGCTGGTCTTGCCGTCAAACAGATGTGCCACGCGTGGAGCGTTGCGTGGGCGTTCCGGATAGACCACACGGCAGGTGCGCCTGGCGTCGGCGTTTTCTGCCAGACTGAAGAATGCGAATGCCGATAAGGCTAGGATACTCCGAATGCTCATGGACGGTAATGGGTTGATCGTGATCGTTCACACCTCGGACGCATTAAGCCAGCGGAATGAGATCATTTTGTACTTTCGGCCAAAGCGAGCATTGGTCGGATCGGATGCGGGGTCGATGGCATCGGCCTCCACGGTGGAATCGGAATATTCCCGTGTTCTCTTGACCACGGCTTCGCACCACGCACGGGCTTCGACATTACCGTTGGCGTCCAGTGCGTCTCCGTAGGCCCGAATGGTGAAGGTGTCATCGCGAACGCTGAGGACAGGAGCGATGGGACGCAGGATGTCAGCTTGGCGGATCCAACCGGGTGCGCCATAGGCACTGCTTCCTTCGGCGGCCTCTTCGAACTCGTAATCGACAGTCCGAATTCTCAGATCGTTGGGGTCCATGGTGTCATCAGACAGCCTGTTGTTTGGATCGCGGAGGGTGGCCATCGGATCGTCGGTCATGTTGTTAAGGGCACTCTGGATGGCGCCCGCGAGGGCGAGGTCCGTATTGTTACTCAACTGGCGATTGACGAACTCGGAAAGCGATAGGAAGGGGCCACGCAGTCGGACCTGCTCCACAATCTTTTCTGCCAGTTCTTCAATTTGATCGTCAGTCAGTCCGCGGTGGCCGGTGTATTCGGAAGCATTGGCAAACTGGGCACCAAAACCCGGGGCGGCACCGGCCTCCACATCGGTAGCAATGGAGCCACGGGTCACGGCGTGCTTGTCGGTGGTGTCAGCCGCAATCACCGAGTTTTCACCATGCATGGCGATTTGGTCGAAGCTCTTTGCGTGGCCAAGCAAAGCTTTCCATGCGTCCACGGAGGTGGAGTTCACGTTGAACATGCCCTCGACTTCCAGCCGCGATGCGATCTTCAGCCAGGCATCGCCCTGCGGGTTGTTGGTGACTTCACTCACCAGATCGTTGATCTGATCGTCTGATAGACCGCGGTCAGCGGGGATCGGCTGGTAAGCGCGGTTGGTGAGTTGCAGGTCGCCAGAGAGGAACTCGCGATAGACGGTGCTGATGTTTTTATCAATGCTACGACCGAAATCGTAGGGTAGTGGCGCAATCGAAGAGCAGAACCAGTCATCGAAAAGCAAGTGGTTGGCGCAGTAGGCATCGTCATGCACTAGGTTGTTCTGCACGGAGTTGGGAGTCAGCCGTCGTGGCAGCACCGCATCCTTGGGAAGCAATGGTGAAGCATCGCTATTGCCGATGAGGTTCATGGCCATGGGGGGATAAGGATTGTGGCCTCTTGGGTTCCAACTCTGCAACTCGATGAGAGACGCCATGGGCCGCAGCGGAATCTCGGACATGATCAACCGAGAAATACCGTCACCAATTTGTGACCCGGTGGCAATATACCCTGCAGAGTCGGTCTGATTGGGGGTGAGAGTGGAATTTCCAGGCAGGGAGTGGTAGGCGAAATCATAGGTGTTGTTTACCGGATGGTCCTTGGCGTCTCCGCTGCCAGGATCACTCAGTACCATGGAGGCCAGGGCATCGTTTTGAACCACCCCTTTGGTCGGACGATTTTGATCGGTGCCCGAACCGATGCCCATGGTCATGCGCGGACCGAAGCTGGCCGAGTAGAGAGGAACCCAGCGACCGATCAGTTCGCCCACGGAATACTGGATTTCATCAATATCGTCATTCGGCCAATAGCGCTCCCCATCAGGGCCTGAGGTTAGGGCAGTGATGTTATGATATTCATCGCCAATTCCGGAGGGATGTTGTGCCGTACCTCCAAAGTGGCTGGATCCATCTCCCCAGGATAGGGAGAAACCATAGCCCGGTGCGCGATCACGATATGGTTGGGTGTAACGATCATTGCGGAAGAGAAACCAGTAACGGCGATCGGCCGTGAGGTTGCCGGGCATACCCCGGGTCGAATCATAGCCGGCAAGTGTGACGGCATCAAAGCCTTCCTGGAGTCGGAAGCAGCCGCCACCGAATCCATAACCAAAGTCTCGGAAGGCCGGTGAGTAGACCTTCACTTCACCCGGTTTGAAACTGAGTGTGCCCTCAGGAAGCCAGCAGCCCCAGGTGCGTAGATCGTGCCAAACATTGCCACCGCCGAATTTAGAAGTATTCTCGACGAGGTTGTTGTCATAGGGGTTGGCGTAGTTGCTGGGCCAGTCCAGGGTTTGAAAGTTGCCGTTGGTCAGCAGTCGGTATCTTGAGTTGGGCACACTTGCGGGGTTAGGATATTGGCTGGCGCTTTCCATGGCCATGACACCTGGCACCCCGCGACGAAAGCCAAAGCCAAGAAATCTGGTGTGAGTACCGCTACCCTGACCACCATTTAGGGTGCCACTGATTCTATGCTGTAGGGTAAGGTTGTATGGATTCCACAAAGTGAATACCGGTACATACTTCAATCGTAATTGGTATCTTCTCGGGTTTTGCCCCATTCTGTTAGGGTCTTCAATGGCGTTGGCGTAAACGATGAACTGAAAGCGAGCAATTTGCGGATGGAGGCGCAGGCGATGCTTATGTATGTACAATTCGGAATTTAGAATGGCGTTGGCGCTTTGCTTGGAGATCTTACTCCATTTGAAGGAGCTGTATGGCCCACTTCCGGAATCCCTAAAATCCTTGTAGGCAATGGCGTAACTGCGAAGAGACTCCCAAGATGCGGAGGCGGAGTGGTAGGTGCAGGGCTGCTTGAAACCGAGGATGAGTGAAGACTCACTCCAAGGATAGAGGTTGGATTGTGTGGGATCGTAATCCACAAAATTGGGCTTGGGGACTTGGGAAGTGTCTCCGGCATTCGGAGAGAAACGAAAGAGGGGAAGTCGTCTTCCGGGGTAGCGCACATAGATCTTACTCCAGTTCTCAGTGAGTAAAGACATGTCCTTGCGCCAACCACCCGTGGCAGTGTTGGTGAGTAGACCGGTCGCGCTGGTAGAAAAATCATGGAACCTGAGCTCTGGCTCCACGGCATTGTCGGCCTCAACCAAGGCCATCGATTGCCTGGTAGCCGCCTTGCGACCCGGCCTGGAAGCCGCCATGGCAGGATTGTGAGGCTCCTGATCGTTGACCATAGCGGTCATACCGAAGGCTTCGGGATTCGGAATGCTGTGGGATTTGCCCTTTTCAGAGAGACCTGCCGGGCCGTTGTTGCGTGCTTCGTAGGGTTGCCCAAGACGAGCCTTTTGATTTTCACCGGATACCCACCACGCATACCGGCCATCAGGCAGGCCGTCCCCATCGCGATCTGATTTGTTGGGCACCACGTGGACCTGCCGACTGTCAGTGTCCGGTAGGGAGCCACTGGCTAGCAAGGGGACGTCAATATCGGAATCGTCGGCATTTGTTTGAATCAGGCCCGATACATCATCGATGCCAACATTTTCAGCGGCTGTGGCACTCGAGACCAGCCAACCCATGAATCTCCCATCATTGGAGGAGGCAGAAATCTGTTTGGAACCATAGTCGGGCTGGGTTGGTAAACCATTGGACTGGTGATTGGTTCCCTCCCAGCTGCGCCAAACCCCTAGCGCCATCGGGTTGCTGTTATTGAGAAGGCTTGCCGGAGCAGTGACTCGGGTATCGGGCCCTGTCATGGCCTGCAACTCTCCAATGGCCATCATCAAGGCCATGCGAGCATTGGATCTGGCAAGCTCATCCGCTGAGCTGAGTCTGACAGATTTAATGGATACAGTTGAGAGGCTCAATAGGCCAACGGCAATGACAGTCAGGACGACCAGCATACTGACAGTCACAACCAAGGAAAAACCATTCTTGCGAAATTTGGAGAAGCGTGGGGGGATCATGGAATCGGGAACATTCACTGTAGAGTTTTTTCATTCTTCATGTTTTGGCCAAAAACACAAAGTAAATACAAAGACAATTCCATCCAAAATTAACCCAATGGCAAGCGGAAATGTTTGGGAAATGCCGTTTCCTAACCAAAAATGTCTTGGTTTAGTATATCCACTGACCGAGGAAGCAATTTCTTAAAAGTTCTTGTAATCAA
>JBMYMN010000182.1:0-4513 GCA_049597355.1 Luteolibacter sp. | reverse complement strand
GTCACTTGTTCGTGCCGGGCAGGAAGCGGTAGTAGACTTCCAGCAGCATGGTCGCGAGACAGGTGGCCATGTGTTGATTGACGGGGCCGTGGCCCATCGTCTGGTTCCATGAGCCATCCGGCTGCTGGGCGTCAATGATGGGGTCGCGCACCATCTTGTTGTATTTGTCCCACTCTTTGCCACCGACGTTGATCATCGCTTGGGCGTGATAGTAGTGGTAGTAGAGATTGCTATCCTTGCTGCCGAACTGACCAAACTTGACGTTGTTTTCGATCCACTCGGCAGCCTTCTTAGCTTCCTTGGTGTCACCGTGGTCCCAGAACTGCATGCAGAGGAGGCCGCCGCCAGTCAGGCCCGGGCTGCGCGTGGAGCTTTCACGGTAGCCAATGGCGCCGTCAGCGCCTTGAGCTCGTTCAAGCCACTTCATGGACTTATCGATGTGCCTCCTAAACTTGGCGTCGGGGACGATCTTGGTGTGCTTAAAGGCTTTGAGCGCCTGCATTTGCCAATAACCCACGGAGTTGTCACCGCTGCCACCACTACTGGGAAGTTGGTAGACGTAACCACCTGCAGTGGTTTGGCCATTGAGGATGCGCTCATTGACCTTCTTAGTAACTTCTTTGAGCTTGGGGATGTTGTATTTGAGGTCCTTGCAGAAGGTGTAGGACTCAGCGAGCGCGTAGGCGGCGATGCCGTGCTCGTAGGCGGTGGAATGGCCACCCTGGGAACATAGCAGGCCGTTCGGGCCGTTTTTCATGCCTTGATTGATGAGATAGACGATGCCCTTCTCCACGGTCTTGCCATATTTGGGGGATTTGGGGGTTTCGCAGTGACCAAGGTAGGCGAGGATGGCCATGCCGGTCATGGCGACGGGGTAGGGTTGGCCGGTCTTACCGGTCCAGCTGCCGTCGTCGTTCTGGGTGTCCTGCAGCCAATCGAGGGCTTTGACCACGGCTTTCTCACCTTTCATGGTGCCGCCGGCCTCTTTCAATCGCTGGTTACGCTCTTGGGGGGAACAGCGCTTGCGCATGCTGGAGGGAATGGATTGGAAGCCGTTGCCGCCAGTGCCGGAACCCCAGCCACTACCGAAATCTGAAGATTCGCCAAAGTCCAATGAAGGAGTCGTGACCTCCACATCGGGAACGGGAATGGCGACTTCAGCGACCGCGGCAGACGTAATCACTCTGGCAACAGAAGCAGAGGGCGAGGAGGGTTTCTTTTGTACGGTTTCCTTGGGCACCCTCTGCTCGGGTTTCTTTTTTTCTTGTTCGTAGCTGTAGGTAACGATCACCACGGGTTCTTCATCGATTTTCTCGAGCAGAAACAGGCCGAGGATCAAGCCGAGGAGGACAATGACCAAGAGGGCAATGACCACCGAACTGATGGAGGAATTGCGGCGCTGGGATTGGAGGGCAGCTATGGCCTCAGGGCTGAGTTGGGCGTGGAGTGACATGACTTTGAGTGATGAGTTGGCTTAGAAAGAGAAGTCTTTCATGGTGAATTGAGACGAGACGGCCCTTTTGTGACATTTTGCGGCCATTTTTCTTCGGCTTGCGACCGCGATTGGCAGAATTCCTTGTAAACACGGGATTTTCGGCTCATCAGGAGCACATGATTTTTCGCCTGATTTGTTCCATTTTTGCCCTCGGGCTGTCCTTTTCTGCCCTCTCCCAAGCCGAGGAAAAGACCCCGCCCAACCAGCCGAAGGACCACCCCAACATTGTTTTCATCCTCGCAGACGACATGAGCTACGACTCGGTTTCGGCTTTCAATGACGAGTTGGGCACCATGCAGACCCCCCGCATCGACCGCTTGGTCAAGGAGGGCATGACCTTCACCGATGGCCACTCGGCCTCAGCCGTCTGCACCCCCACCCGCTATGGTTTACTTACTGGCCGCCACTGCTGGCGCACCCGCCTCAAGAGTCAAGTCCTGTGGCCGTACGGTCAGCCACTTCTGCGCGACGAAGAACTAACCCTGCCCGAACTGCTCAAGGAAGCCGGCTACAACACTGGCATGGTGGGCAAGTGGCATCTCGGTTTGCACTGGAAAACCAAGGAAGGCAAGATCGCCAACAGCAACATCAACGACGACGACCGGCCTTGGACAGGTGCTGCTGAAAAAATCAAAGCCACCGAAGCGACCATCGATTGGAGCCGGGCCTGCAGCGGGGGCCCGTGTGACCACGGCTTCGACCATTGGTTCGGCGTAGGTGTTCCCAACTTTCCGCCATACATTTGGATTGACCATGACAAGGTGATGGCCACGCCCAGCGTGCCCAAGCCGAAGGAGATGTTCGGCTCGGACGGCCTAATGGTGAAGGGCTGGAAACTCGAGGACATCCTTCCGGGCCTGCGCGACGCCGCCTGCAAGTGGATCACCGAGTCGGCAAAAAAGGACGAACCCTACTTCCTCTATATGCCGCTAACTTCACCCCACACACCCATTTCACCGAGTAAGGAGTTCGCCGGCAGAACCAAGCTGCCCTATATCGACTTCGTGATCGAAACCGACGACGTGGTTGGCCGCGTGTTGGATGCCGTTGAAAAGACCGGCGAGGCCGACAACACCATCGTCATCTTCACCGCCGACAACGGCACTGCTTCCGCTGCCAACTTCAAGCAGTTGGTGGAGCATGGTGTGAACGTCCGCAACAACTTCCGCGCCCACAAAGCGAGTATTTACGAGGGTGGCCACCGCGTGCCTCTCATCGTGCGTTGGCCCAAGCACATTACACCTGGCAGCCGTATTGATCAGACCGTCTGCCTCAACGACTTCATGGCCACCTTCGCCGAAATGACGGGCCGCAAGCTCAAACCCAGCGAGGGCGTGGATAGCACCAGCATCCTGCCACTGATCACCGGCAAGGCCACCGAACTGCCCGATCGCCCCTGCGTGGTCAGCCATTCGTACAGCGGCCAGTATGCCATCCGCGACGGCGAGTGGAAACTGATCCTGCCAATGAAAAAGGGCGACCCCTTCCAGCTCTACAACCTCAAGCAGGATCAAAAGGAAACCGAGAACCTCGCCAGTCAGGAAGAGAAGCGCGTGAAGGTCATGACGGCCACCCTCATGGCCTACGTTAAGAACGGCCGTTCCACCCCCGGCCCCAAACAACAAAACCATGAGGATCAGACCTCGTGGCACGGATTGCCGTGGTAAAGATTTACTAAATTCATAGTAAAACTTCATCGAATCGACGATATCGGCCAAGGCTTGAGCATTCGCTTCGGCAGCCATATCAAAGCTCTCCAACATTTTGAAAGCTGGCGGCGGCTTATCACGCAGCATATTGGTGTGTTTTCTGCCTTTCACAACAAAGAGCCCAACGAGAGCCACATGACCAAACAGGTATGAACGCGCACCCACTTTCGACAGCTCACGCGATATCAATTTAAGCATGAATTCGATTGAAGGATGCCGGGAGTATCCCAAAATCGGAAAAGAATCGTCTCACAAACACGTTTCCCTCCTCTACCCACCCATGAAGAAACTGCTATCTGTCATCACCCTCGGCATTACTCTTGGCACCACGCACGCCGAAGATCGACCCAACATCCTCTGGATCTACCTCGAGGACGTCAGCGGCTGGTTTAGCTGCTATGGGGATGAAATCATTGAAACGCCCAAGATGGACGGCCTTGCTAAGGAGGGCATTCGTTTCGATCGCTTCTACACTCCTGCCGGTGTCTGTTCCACCACCCGCTCGGCCATCGTTACTGGCATGATGCAGACCACCATTGGTGCTCACAACCACCGTAGCTGCCGTTCCAGCTTCCGCGGCAAGGACATGGGTGAATACGACAAGAACGTGTTGCCCAAGGATGTGGTCCCACTGCCCATCCAATTCCGCAAAGCCGGTTACTGGGCCTTCAATGTCGGCGGCAAGGACGACTATAACTTCGAATGGAATTCTGACGAGTTCTACGATTTCAACAAAGGCGGCAACCCCGTGCAACTCGCCACCTCGGGCGCCTGCTGGAAGGACCGTGGAGAGAAACCCTTCTTCGGTCAGGTTCAACTGCGCGGCGGCAAGCTGGGCGGAAAGGCCAAAAAGACCATCGACCCCGCCGACGTGCCGGTGCCGCCTTACTACCCGGACGTGGCCGAAGTCCGCAAGGAAATCGCCCATCACTACGACTGCCTCTTGGAAACGGACCGCCAAGTGGGTGCCATCGTCGATGCTCTCAAGCGCGACCAACTCTACGAGAACACGATCATCTTCCTCTTCAGCGACCACGGCTACAAACTGCACCGCCACAAGCAGCTTTTGTATGAAGGCGGCATCCACATGCCTCTCATCGTGAGTGGCCCCAAGATCGCCAAGGGCAAGGTGCGCGACGACCTGGTCAGTGGCATCGACATCTCCGCCGCATCACTCGCTGCGGCCGGCATCGAAGTGCCGAAGTCGATGGAAGGCCAGGACTTCCTCTCGCCCGATCACAAGCCGCGCGACTACGTCGTCGCTGCCCGCGACCGCTGCGACTACACCATCGAAAAAATCCGAGCCGTA
>JBMYMN010000181.1:0-4556 GCA_049597355.1 Luteolibacter sp. | reverse complement strand
CATCATCGACGAAAAGAGCAGTGATGCCGACCTGATGGAGCAGGGGCGTGAGTTCCTCGCACCCGGCGAGCCAGAGTCTTTTGTGCTTCCCGACCTCGCTGAGGAATATGCCGAAATTGAGGTCAATCCTGAGCTCTCCGACGAAGACAAGCAGGACAAGAAGAATGACCTGCAAGACCACATGGCCACCCAGGCCGAGAAGATCCACAATATCTCTCAACTACTAAAGGCATCCTGCGTGTTTGAGCGGGACAACCAATACGTCGTCAAGGATGGCAAGGTGGTGATTGTTGACGAAAACACCGGCCGTGAAATGCCTGGCCGCCGTTGGTCCGATGGCCTCCATCAAGCAGTAGAGGCCAAGGAAGGAGTCGCCATTGAGAAGGAGACCCAGACTTTCGCTACGATCACAATTCAGAACTACTTCCGCCTCTACTCAAAACTAGGCGGCATGACTGGCACAGCCGAAACCGAAGCTGCTGAGTTTCATGACATCTACAAACTCGATGTGCTGCCGATCCCAACCAATCGACCCAACCAGCGCGTCGACGAAAACGATCAAGTCTTTAAGACTCGTCGCGAAAAATTTAATGCTGTTATCCAACAGATCAGTGATGCCCACTCCAAAGGTCAGCCCTGCTTGGTTGGTACCGCATCAGTGGAAGCTTCCGAGACCCTTGCGCGCATGCTCAAACGCGCTAAGATTCCACACAGCGTGCTCAACGCCAAGTTTCACCAACAAGAGGCTGAGATCGTCGCTCGTGCCGGTCAACGTGGCGCCGTCACTGTCTCCACCAATATGGCGGGTCGCGGCACGGATATCAAATTAGGGGAAGGCGTTCCCGATCTCGGCGGTCTGTTTGTGATCGGCACCGAGCGTCATGAATCCCGCCGCATTGATCGCCAGTTACGTGGCCGTTGCGCCCGTCAGGGTGATCCCGGCCGCTCCCAATTCTTCATCTCTTTTGAGGACGACCTCATGCGCAACTTCGCTGCCGCAGACCGCATGACCAACATGATGGAGCGCTTCGGCATGAAGGAAGGCGAAGCTCTCGAACATTCTTGGCTAAACAAATCGGTTGAGACCGCGCAAAAACGAGTTGAGCAGCGCAACTACACTTGGCGCAAACGTGTTCTCGATTTCGATGATGTGATGAACATGCAGCGTGAGGTGGTCTACGGCTACCGCAACGAGGTGCTCACCACTGAGGAACCTTCCCTGCTCGTGCATGAGATCATCGACGAAGCCGTTGAAGCCAAGGTTCACGATTACCTGATGGAGCGTGATGCCGAGATTCCCGATTACAAAGAACTTATCCATTGGATCAATTCAACGCTTCCCATTCACGTCAAGGACGATGAAATCCTCGATCACAATGATCCCGACAAGCTGAGCGCTGTATTGGTTGAAAAAGTTAAGGAGACCTACAAGCTGCGAACCGGCAAATTACCGATGGAAGTTCTCGACCAGGAGGAACGTCGAATGGTTCTCGTCGCCATCGACAGCAAATGGCAAGAACACCTATTCAACATGGACGCCCTGCGTGAAGGCATCCAACTGCGCGCCCAAGGCCAGAAAGACCCTCTCGTGGAATATAAAAACGAGGCCTACAAGCTCTTCGTTGATCTGATGGAGGCCATCAAGCAGGAAGCACTGCAAAATCTCTTCCGCTCGGCCGCCAACCTCGAAGAATTCCTCAATCAACTCCACAGTAGCCCGCAGCAACTTCACTCGGCCGAATCCGCTTCTGGTGGCGGCGTCATAGAGGGCAAAAGTAGCGCTGGCGAGTCAAAGCTCAAACTCAACTTGCCTAAACGCAAACCGAGTTTCAATGTCGAGACTGTCGGCCGCAACGCCCCTTGTCCCTGTGGCTCGGGAAAAAAGTTTAAAAATTGTTGTGGCCGTCAGGCTTGATGAGCTGTCTGCAGCGATTCATTCCAACACTTGGAAAGTTGCTCCATGACAGCACCCACTGAGAAATTCTGGTTCTCAATGCGGTGGACAGCCATTAATCCATAGGTCGCGCAGGTTAGGAAACACCCGTCGGCCTCCCTCAGATCATCCAAGGATAAGGATTCTTCGTGCGTCGTCATGCCCAACTTACGGGCAAATTCCAGGATCAATTCGCGAGTCACTCCCGGTAGGCAGCCGGATTCCAGACTGGGTGTTAGAAGAGACTCATCTTTGATGAAAAAAATATTGGCGGTAGCCGCTTCACAGAGATTGCCCGCTGTGTTGATGAAAAGCACTTCGTCATGCCCCGCGCTGCGCGCCCAGTCCAAGGCCAAAAGATTTTCGGCATAACTCGCACATTTGAGTCCCACCAAAGGTGAATCCGCATTGCGCCGCCAGAGACTCAAACCCAGTGACAGTGAAATTCTATGATCGGTAAGGTCATCCGCTATGGCTGATGCGCTCATCCAGATCATACGATCCTCACCTAGAGTCAGGTCATGCAGGAGGCCGCTACCACCAGTGATCGTCAAGCGAATCCGTGCGCGGCCCTGCGTCAGCCTGTTGCGCACCAATAGCTCTCTCATTGCAGTTTCGAAATCAAAGTCCGGCAACTTCCAAAGCAATCGATTCAAGCCCTTGGTCAGGCGCGCCAAATGGCGATCCACATGCTTGGGTTGACCATCCACCGCCAACAAAGTCTCAAACAGACCGAGACCGTGCAGCAAACCACGATCCGACATCGACACCGTCGATTTCGTGGAGTCCTGCCATTCACCGTTGCACCACAGGGTCGCCATGAATTCTAAATATGCTCGAACGGCGTAGCCTTGTAAATCCTGCATCCAGACTTCAGCTTCTCAGCATGCGCATTCAGATCTTCGCCAGCGGCTTGATCACGCTAAGCCTTGGTGGTCTCGCCATCACCCATCTGAGCGGCAACGATGCTCTAGGCATGTTGCAGGGTAGTCTCTTGCTGGGTGGCGGCTTCATCATCTGTGGCATCTTCACCATCAAGATGCCATGGCACGGTATTGCCGGTGCTGGCGTATTGGGCCTGCTGGGAGCCGCAAGAGGCCTGGCCAATCTACCAGGCTTTGCCCGTTGGATGGCAGGAGACATGAGCCGCGGTTATGCACCACTTATCGAGCTGGCATGCACATTCATCTGTGCAGTTCTAATGCTCAGGGTGATGTGGGCGCTGCAGCGGGAGAAGACACGCCGCCTTCTTGCTGAGAAGGATTTGGGGACTGAGGAACAGGCTTAGGTTTGGGCTTGAGCAGGTCTTTCCAGTCGTGGAGGGCGTAACCTTCGCCAAGCCCACCCACATCCTCAAGTAATTCAGCGCAGCGCCGCTTCCACTGGGCGTAATCTGGTGGACCCTTTTTCTCGTCACGGCTTCGGGGAAACACCAGGTATGTAACTGTAAGGTCGGAAACTGGGCGACTGTAAGATGTGGATTTGGGGTTCAACTCCTTCGCCATGCGTAGCGATGCTTCACCAACTTTGAAGGTTGGGCCACCGTCCCCTACAATAACGGGGTAGAGCTTCTTGTCATATATGATCACAGCGTAATCTCCAACCTTTGGCGCGTAAGTTTTGGAGGAAGTCAGCAAATTCACTGGAATCACCATGAAGGGGTCGTATTCAGCGATAAGGAAACTTCGATACTTCATGTCCTCAATACCGCGTTTCAAGTAGGCGATACGGTCCTTGAGCCATGCCTTGCGAGCTGGCGTAGTCTTAGGATCGTTAAGCTCGGCAGTACCGTTGCCAATACGTTTTTTCCAACCTGCAATCATTGGATTGGGTGTCTTGGTTTGCTTCGGCCAGCCATAACTGGTGAAAGGCTGGTAATGAGTGGAATTGACAATCTTGTCGGGCATGATTGCCAGCCGATCTCCATCCGAACCATCCGAAACCACATCCATCTCGGCCTGCATGAGAAACACTTTGCGGCCATTCTTACCCTCGAACTCCAGAATGGTCTCACAGTCGTAAAGGTTATGCTTGGTTAGCAACTCATTGAATGTGTGTGCCTGCTCCTGAATCCGTGCCGCCTTGTTTTCGTAGAGTTGGTAAAACCAGCCGGAGACTTTAGCCTTGTCTAGGTAGACATTCAGGCCCGGAAGAATATCTGGCAAATCAGGATTGGTGTTTTGCAGTTCCTCCATGGTTTGGGCCGCTTTGGGGACGCGCATGGTGAGTTGGTAATTCACTCGGTAACTATTCTCTAATGCGCGTTCCTCAGAGGCCAATCCACCCTGTTCTTTCTTGGTTTCAGAGACAAAGGGTATACCAGAGCGCATCTTACGCACATCCTTGACTGAACCCAGGCGGATATTGGGCAACACCGGCTCGTCATTTTTAGCCTTCTGGATGGCTGCAATCTTCTCATCAGCCTGTTTGCGGATGCGCTCAATTTCACGGTCCCGCTCTCTTTCAATTTCAGATCGGAGCCTCGACTCCAATTGTCGACGAATGGCCTCTTCGTCGGCAGGAACCTCTACTTCAACCTCCATAATCTCTGGCTCAGCCCTCAACTTCTCAACCGCACGCATCACCTTGCCCGGCAGAGGTGTAAACATCAGTGAAATCAGTC
>JBMYMN010000180.1:0-4637 GCA_049597355.1 Luteolibacter sp. | reverse complement strand
GCGGCGCAAAGCGCGAACTCGAGGTCTACTTCCCGAAAAATCACAATCCATCCGAGGCCAGAGTGCCCGGTATCATTTTCTTTCATGGGGGCGGCTGGGGTGGCGGCAACCGCGACTATTTCAAATATCAGTGTGACTATTTTTCCAAACGTGGCCTAGTTGCGGCAACGGTGACCTATCGCTTGGCCAAGGGTGGCGCCCTCAAGGATCTGGAAAAAGGGCAGTCAAGAAAACGGCTCTGCGTGCCTGACGCGAAGAGCGCGATCCGATGGTTCAAAGCCAATGCCCCTGATCTCGGGGTCGACCCCAAACGCATCATCGCCGGTGGTGGTTCCGCGGGTGGACATATCAGCCTCGTGTCCACGCACAACCCGGGCCTGAATGATCCCAGTGACGATAAAAGCATCGATACCTCCGTCGTCGCTCTGGTTCTATTCAATCCCGCACTCCAAGACAGCGACGCCAAAGATCCTGATATCAACGTGATCCAATGGCTCAACCCAAAATCCCCACCCGCCATCGCCTTCTTTGGAGACAAGGACAAGTGGATCAAAGGCTGGAATCCGGCTTACGCAAAATGGAAGGGCTTCGAGGGGGCCAAAGTGGTCACCAAGATCGCCCCGGGGCAGGCTCATGCCTTCTTCAATTACCAGCCGTGGGCGGATCTGACCTTAATTTCAGCCGACCAGTTCTTGGTAGAGCTGGGCTTGTTGGATGGTGAGCCATCTATTCCCGAACCCAATGGCGACAAAAAACTGGTACCTGCTGAGAAATAAGAGCGCGGTTGCAAGCTGTCTTGGAACTGGTGAATAGGCTCCGAGTTGAAGCCCCATGCGTGCTGGAGTTTTTCATACGACAACTCCCTCATTGGGCATCACTGGCAGTCAATCTGTCATATGGGCGATACCCAAACGTGGCGAGGCATCGTGGGAGTTCTCATGAAATCCACCATCCCATTGCTTTGGAAATCTTAAGGATCTGAGTTGGATTCCGGGTAAGAGATGCCCTATGTTCTGGCCGTGCCTGCTCGCCAGTCAGCCAATCAGCGAGGCCGCCCGAAGAAAAAGGCGGCCAAGAAGGCGACGAACCGTCGGCGTAGCTCGGATAAAAAAAAGACCGGCAAACATGGCACAACGCGCGGCAAGATGGTGACCAAGACGGGCATGTGGGCCACGCTATGGCCCTTTCTTGTGCTCAACCGCCTGACTGCGAACATGAAGTGGTGGTGGAAGTGGCCACTGCGACTGGGTGGGCACCCGGCCATTGTTGGCCTGCTCGTTCTTATCATCGTGATCGTGATCTATGGGGCCCGCTCATCGCGCCACGACCTCAACCAAATCCACGCCATGCGAGAGCGCACAGTCATTGTCGACCGCCACGGGCGCGAACTGGGACGCATGCACGGCGAGAAGCGCTCCATCGTGCCCTTGGAGACAGTCGCCAAGCCCTTTCGCATGGCCATATTAGCGCGCGAGGACGAGCGCTTTTATTACCACCCTGGCTTTGACCCCATCGGCATGGTGCGTGCCTTTGTGATGAACCTGAGGGGCAAGCGCGAGGGCGCCTCGACCATCACCCAGCAGCTCGCCAGCGACATCTTCCAACTCAAGGCCAAGGAAAAGCGTGGCCAATTTATACGCCAGATTGATCGTAAGTTTCTGGAGATCGCGATCGCGGTGCGCTTGGAAATGGCCTACTCCAAGGACGAACTTTTGGAGGCCTATATCAATCAGATCAACTGGGGCCGTCAGATCAAAGGCATCGGTGAAGCCTCGCGAGTCTATTTTGAAAAACATCCTGCCGAACTCGATCTCTCCGAGTCGGCCATGCTGGCGGGCATTGTACGTGGGCCTGACGCCTACAACCCATTTCGCTCGATGGAGAAGGCTGAGCGCGAACGCAACAGCACTCTCACGCGCATGGTCTCTGCCGACAAAATTAGCCAGCAGGAAGCTGACCAAGCCAAAGAAAAGGAAATTGTAGTGCGGCCCATGGCACGCCGTCAGTCACGCGAGTCTTATGCGATGAATGCCATCCGACGCGATCTGGATATTATCTTGGAGCAGGAGGACATCCAACTCGGCGGCCTGATCATAACCACCACCATCGACCTACGTGTGCAACAGGTGGCGGAGAAAGCACTCGATGACCGCCTCAGCCAAGTCGAAAAAATGAGCGGCTACCGCCATCAAACCCGCGCCGACTGGAATTCCGACGACCCCGATGGTCGCAAAGAGCCGAAATACATGCAGGGCGCAGCGGTGGTGATCGAAAACCGCACAGGTGGCGTACTCGCCGTGGTCGGCGGACGCAATGTTCAAGAGTCGCGCTTCAACCGCAGTCAGGGTGCTATGCGTCAAATCGGCTCCATCTTCAAACCCTTCGTCTACCTTGCCGCCTTCGACAAAGGTATGCGGCCCAACACGCCCGTGAGTGACGCCGCCCTGCAGCGAGGCGAAATTTACGGCGCAGAAACCTGGAATCCAAAAAATTCCGACGGTCAGTTTGGTGGCATGCACCCCGCCTCTTACGGTCTAATCCGTTCACGCAACACCATGTCAGTACGGGTGGGCAACTACGCCGGCATGAAGATGGTGCAATTCGTTGGCAAGCTTGCGGGCTTCAATAAGGAGGTGCCACCCACGCCCGCATCATACCTTGGTAGTTTCGAAGCTTCTCCGTGGGAGGTGGCTACCGCTTACTCCATCTTTCCCAACGAAGGCACTCGCTACCGCCCCTATTTGGTTTCCGAAATTCGGGATCGTGACGGCAACATACTCTACACCACTCGTCCACTTTCATATCAGGCAGCCACCCGCAGCTCCTCGCTTGGAGTGTCCTCCATCCTTCAGCAAGTCACCCAGAGCGGCACTGCGGCCTCCATCAAACGCCTCGGCTTCAACAAGCCTTGTGCTGGCAAAACCGGCACTACCGATGAATTCAAGGATGCATGGTTTGCCGGCTACACCTCACAGCTCAGCTGCGCGGTGTGGGTCGGCTTCGACCAACCCAAGCGTACGATCAGTTCAGGTTATGGCTCGGTGCTCGCCCTGCCGGTATGGGCCAATATCATGAAGCGTGCGGATGAAATGGGCTACAAGGCAGGCACTCTGCACAACCGCAATAAGATCAAGGTCAACATCTGTCGTCTCTCGGGTAAATATGCGACGTCTGGCTGCGCTGCAGAGGGCCATGCTCAGGAAGTCTGGCTGCCTGCCGATACCGCGCCGCAGCCCCATGACTTGTGTCCACTGCATCCGGCTCGCGCCATCGCCATCGATCCCAAAACTGGCCAGCCTCTTGCCCCCAAGGCCAATATTGTCACGAGTGGCGCACCAAGGGCAGTGCCGCCACCGAGAGCGAAGCCGGCTCCTCCGCCCAGAGCTGTACCCAGAGCGCAGCCAGTGAGGTGATGGAGGGATCATGGAGGTAAGCCTCCATCGCTTGCATGACACCCACCTACGAAACGCATCTCTGAAGGGGGCTTATTCGTCAGAGATGATACCTTGTGCGCGCCCAATCAGAGCTTGCCCTATGAACCGATCTTATTCGAGATGGCGAGGCATGAAACCATCCATTGCCTCTCTGGCATTCAGCGCCGTTTTACTCACACCCCTTGCAGCCTTCGCCAAAGGAGAAATTCTTTTCATCCGTGGCGCCGACCGCAGCGGTGGCTTCATGGAAGCCAAAGACGACTCGAAACGCACCAGTCAGCTGGGTGATATCAACGACAAGGCCTCCAACCAGCGCAACCACGGCTGGGCGACCTTCGCTGCCACTCTGAGAAAGGCAGGCTTCAAAGTGACTCAAATTACCGAATCACTGGAAGCCGGAGCACCTCAGGCCGGGCAAACTGCAGGTGCTCCAGTGGCTCTCGAAACACTGGATCTCACAAAGGTTGATGTGATCGTCTTTGGGTCCAACAATGCGGCTTACGGCAAGCCTGCGGTCGATGCGGTCGAGTCCTATCTGCGTGGCGGAGGCGGTGCAATCTTCATCTCCGATGCCAACTTCGGGGGACACTGGGCCGATGCTTCCAATTCGGATCAGCCATTTCTTGATCGCCTCGGTCTCGTTGCCAATCAAGATATGGGAACCTATGTGTTGTATCGTGACAAAGGGGATTTTGTGAGACCCGATCATCCCATTCTGAAGGGTGTGAACGCCTTTGACGGCGAGGGGGTTACACCAGTGACCGTATCCAAAAAACTGGCCAAAGGGGTATCGGTTGAGATTTTGGCACACCCAAAGGGTATGGTCCGCCGTAATGACATGCCCGACAAAGCAGGGAGCAAAACGATGGCGACAAAACAAGACGCCGTACTCGCCGCGGGCACTATCGATAAGGGCCGCTTCATCTGGCACTTCGATCGTAACACCTTTTTCAACAAAGGTGGCGCCGGATCGGACATTACCCGCTATGACAACGCCGTCCTGGCGGTCAATCTGATGAATTGGGTAGCAAAGGTCGACTGAAAGTCATCTTGGATCGCGCTCTGCCCGGCTTCAGAATGGCCAGTTTGATTCCCAGAATTACCCACAGGGCATTTTTCATTCAACCAAGTGGCAGCACAGCGCAAAGCTATCCAGCGAAGCTTGGCTTAAGCGCATCCTTGCGACATGCTCCCGGGCGTGTC
>JBMYMN010000179.1:0-4691 GCA_049597355.1 Luteolibacter sp. | reverse complement strand
ACTCGAGCACCATTCGAAGAAGGATGCTCGAGTCGGTTTCGGAGACCGGTAAGTGATGAATCCGACTAATCTCAGAGTGGACAAATCCCCGGGGTGATCAGCCATGAGCAGCCACCCCGGGAAAAAATCCGGTCGCGATTACTTGAGTTCTACCTTGGCACCAGCCTCTTCGAGAGCCTTCTTGGCTTCTTCAGCGGCGTCCTTGGCAGCGCCTTCGAGGATGGTTGCAGGGGCACCTTCAACGAGTTTCTTGGCGTCGGCAAGGCCGAGACCAGGAGACACGCCACGGACGGCCTTGATGACGGCAATTTTATTGCCACCGCCTTCGGTCAGAACGACGTCAAATTCGCTCTTCTCTTCGGCAGCTGCGCCACCACCATCAGCAGGTGCAGCGACGGCCACAGCAGCTGCGGGTGCAGCAGCGGACACGCCCCAGGCTTCTTCCAGTTGTTTCACGAGGTCGGCAGCTTCCAGAACGGTGAGCTTGCCGAGTTCTTCTACGAGGTTATCGATATTAGCCATTGTTGTTTCTCCTTGTTCGGTATCATCGCCCGGAAAGCCTTCCCGGATTTCAGTGCGGCAGCTACCGCTCCGATGAGGAACCATTTGTTTTGGGTATCAGCCCGGAGAGGCCGACACCATCCTTTCAGATTGTTATTCGCTTGGGTATTTAGCTTGGATGACGCGAGCCAGCGCGGCTGCAGGCTCGTTAAGCGTGCGAACCAGCTTGCTTGCAGGTGCGTTAATAGTGGAAAGCAATTGTGCGAGCAGCACTTCGCGGGCAGGAAGTTCGGCGATCGCCTTGACTTGAGCTCCATCGAGCAGATCGCCATCTAGTACACCCAGCTTGATTTCGGGCTTCTTGAATTCCTTCTCGAAGTTTTTGAGCACTTTGGCAGCTGCCGCCACGTCGGACTCACCTGTTACAAACGCGGTCTGGCCAACCAACTGATCGCCAGTATCGGGCAGACCAGCTTCTGCGAAGGCCTTCTTCATGTAGGTATTCTTGGCCACGTGGCACTCAGCACCATTGTCGGCGAGGCGAGTACGCAGTTCTGAGAACTCAGGGACAGTCATGCCGGTGTATTCCACAACCAGCACGAAGGGAGAGGTGTTTATGCGGTCCAGCAGACCCTTGATGATGACTTCTTTGACTGGATTCATGGTATCAGTGGGTTGCGAGATTAAGCGGTGGTGGAGTACGATGTGGCATCCAGCGGCACACCGGGCAGCATGGAGGCGGTCAGGGTGGCGGACTGGATGAAGTTGCCCTTGGCGGAAGCCGGCTTGGAGCGGGCGACGCTATCGAGCATTGCCTGGGCATTTTCTTCTAGCTTGGCTGCATCGAAGTCAGCTTTGCCAATGGCAGCAGCAATGTTGCCATTCTTGTCGAGTTTATAGTCGACTCGGCCCGCCATGACGTCCTGAACGGCTTTGGCGGTGTCCTCGGTGACAGTTCCGGTCTTGGGGTTGGGCATGAGGCCGCGGGGGCCCAGCACACGAGCGATCTTGCGGACTTCGGCCATCGCGTCCGGAGTGGCAATGGCTGCATCGAAATCAGTAAAGCCACCTTTGACCTTTTCAATGAGATCCTCATAGCCAACCTCTTGAGCACCGGCTTTCTTGGCGGCTTCGGCAGCGGCACCTTGAGCAAAGACGATCACTCGTACTTCCTTGCCAGTACCGTGAGGCAGGGCAACGGAACCACGAACCATCTGGTCGCTTTTGCGGGGATCCACACCGAGACGGAAGGAGAGGGTCACGGTAGGATTGAATTTGGGTGCGGGGAATTTCTTGACGGTGCTGACAGCATCCGTGAGTGAGTAAGTCTTACCCTCCTCAAGGAGGGCAGCAGCTTTTTCGTATCGTTTACTTCTGGTTTTAGCCATTTTCTTTGGGGGTTAGCAGTTCGATCGGATCGCACTTTGGGCAGACCCTCCTGCAATTGCTACGAACCCGAGAGCTCGGAGCGAGAGTGATTACATACCATCGATTTCAAGGCCCATTTGGCGAGCAGTTCCAGCGAGGATGCGGGCGGCAGCTTCAGGGTCATTGGTGTTAAAGTCGGGCATCTTGCGCTTCACGACATCCATGAGTTGGGCCTTGGTAATTTTGCCGACCTTGGTCTTGTTCGGTTCGCTGGAGCCAGAGGCAAGACCAGCAGCCTTCTTAAGCAGGTTACTTGCGGGAGGCTGCTTAGTGACAAAGGTGAAGGACTTGTCTTTGTAGACCTGAATCACGCATGGAAGAACGTCTCCTGCCTGAGCCTGGGTGGCAGCATTGAACTCCTTGCAGAAGCCCATGATGTTCACACCAGCCTGACCAAGTGCGGGGCCGACTGGCGGGGAGGGGTTTGCGCCTCCAGCTGGGATCTGGAGCTTGATGACGGTATCGACTTCCTTAGCCATGGTAATGAGATGGTTGATTGGGGGTAAAAATTATGAAGAGGGCGTATATTGATTGGGCATGCATGTATGCTCATGCATTTGTGGGAGGATCATTCTCTTTCCACCTGCCAATATTCGAGTTCAACTGGAGTACTGCGGCCGAAAATGGTCACGGAAACGCGGAGCTTTCCGCGTTCCGGGTCGATTTCTTCGACCACACCGTTCTGGTTTTGGAACGGGCCATCAGCCACCTTGACGGTGTCACCAACCTCAAAACTGATCGCAGGACGAATACTTTCTTCGCGCTCCTTAATCTGTGAGAGCATGGCATCGACTTCACGCTGGCGCATGGGGGCGGGACGATCTTTAGTGCCCGCAAAACCGATGACCCCATCCATCTCCTTGATAAAGAACCATGTTTGCTCAACGAGCTCGTTGTCCTCGGTATTGAGATAAATATTGGCGATGATGTAGCCTGGGAAAAACTTGCGCTTGGTTTCGGTCTTCTTGCCACGACGGATTTCGGAAACCATCTCGGTAGGAACGAGCACCTCACGAATATACTCGGTCATACCCTCGGACTCAGCATTGCGCAAAATACGCTCGCGGACCTTCTGTTCCTGGCCAGATAACACGTGGATGACATACCACTGGTCGGGGAATGATTTGGTTTCAGACATGGTGGATGAAAAACGGGTTGGCCTGTGAGTGTGTCAGTGGCCGATGTTGGTGAAAAAACCGACGATGGTAACGTGAATGAAGTCCCACAACTGGACAAAACCGGCGAGGAGTATCATGGCGATGAGCACCACAATGGTGGAATCCACCAAAGTCTTGAACTTCTTAAGCCCCTTAACATTTGGATCAGATTCCCAAGGCCAGCTTGCTTTACGCAATTCGCCTTTCACTTCGCCGAGGAAGCCTGTGATTTTGGAGATCATAGTGATACGATGTTTGGGACTTAAAGCTAGGGGATCGAGGAGTTTGATGGATGGAGTGGCACGGGAGGTGAGACTCGAACTCACAACCAACGGTTTTGGAGACCGCTACTCTACCAATTGAGCTACTCCCGTATTGAGGCAACTATGGGGCACCCCGTTCTGCAGGGTGCCCCGTGAGTCACACGCGCCCAACCCCGTTGTCGTGGAGGTCAGAGCGCGAAAGGTTACCAATTAATCGAGGATCTCGCCAACGCGACCGGCACCAACAGTGCGGCCACCTTCGCGGATAGCGAATCGCATGGTCTGCTCCATGGCGACAGGAGTAATGAGCTCAACTTCGAGGTTTACGTTGTCACCTGGCATCACCATCTCAACGCCGTCGGGAAGCTTAATGCTGCCGGTCACGTCGGTAGTACGGAAGTAGAACTGCGGGCGATAATTGGAGAAAAACGGTGTATGACGACCACCTTCTTCTTTCGAGAGAACGTAGATCTCAGCCTTGAACTGCTTGTGAGGAGTCACTGATCCGGGTTTGGCAATTACTTGGCCACGCTCGACTTCGTCTTTCTTGAGTCCACGGATAAGGAGACCAACGTTATCACCTGCACGACCCTCGTCGAGCAGCTTACGGAACATTTCAATGTCGGTGACGGTGGTCTTCTGAGTTTCACGGATACCCACGATTTCGACCTCTTCCATCTTTTTGATGATGCCACGCTCCACACGACCAGTGCAGACAGTACCACGACCTTCAATCGAGAACACATCCTCGACGGGCATCAGGAAGTCCTTGTCGATAGGGCGCTCGGGCTCGGGAATGTATTCATCAACCGCGTCCATCAATTTCATGATGTTCGCTTTTTGATCGGCATCGCCCTCCAGAGCTTTGACAGCGGAACCGGAGATGACGGGGATGTCATCACCTGGGAATTCGTAAGAGGAGAGGAGTTCGCGGACTTCCATCTCAACCAGCTCAAGAAGTTCTTCGTCGTCGACAAGATCGACCTTGTTGAGAAAGACACAGAGAGCAGGAACACCCACCTGACGAGCAAGCAGGATGTGCTCGCGAGTCTGGGGCATTGGGCCGTCTGCAGCGGAACAAACGAGGATAGCGCCGTCCATCTGGGCGGCACCGGTGATCATGTTTTTCACGTAATCTGCGTGACCGGGACAATCAACGTGTGCGTAGTGACGCTTGTCGGTCTCGTATTCAACGTGTGCCGTGTTGATGGTGATACCGCGCTCGCGCTCCTCGGGAGCGGCGTCGATTTCACCGTAATCCTTTTTCTCTGCGAACCCCTTGTCAGCAAGGGTGTTGGTGATCGCAGCAGTGAGGGTGGTTTTGCCGTGGTCAACGTGGCCG
>JBMYMN010000178.1:0-4815 GCA_049597355.1 Luteolibacter sp. | reverse complement strand
CCCGGAATATCCTGGTATGAAGTGGTGGTGATAAGGATACGGACGTCACTCATAAAATTGGGGTCTCAAGAACACGCGTGCATCTTACACCCATCGTTTTTTGTCAATGGTGAAGGGGTAACCAATCAAGCCAAACACACCACAACCTGAAGCACTCAGAACAATTGGCACGGGTGCGATCATTCGGTGTCCTCACCCTCATTCTCGATAGGGATTTGCAGGGGTTTTCTTTCGAGCAGCACCCTAAAACCGTACATTTCACCTGCAGTACTAGGCTTGACTGCGTTTCTGGAACCGCTGAAGAGGTTTTCCTCTTGGTGGGTATTCCAACCACCACCCCGCATCACGCCGAGTCCTCCCGGAGCTTGTTTGGAGTATGGATCTGATACCCATTCTTGTACGTTACCACTGAGATCACATATCCCAATCGAATTCGCACCATACGTACCGACTGGAGAGGTGTATGCATATCCATCATCGTATCCGAGGATGGTTTGATCCGATTCAATATCAGGCATGAGTGCGGCTGTCATATCCGCGAAATTACCTGGCGTGTCTTTCTCTGCAAACTCCAACCCCCAGGGAAAACGCCGCTTCTTTCGGGCATCTCGCGCGCCCGGACTTGCATCAGGGTCTTCGCCCACAAGCCCCACCAATCGACTCCACTCGATATCGGTTGGAAGACGATAGGTATGGTTTGCGGCAATTCGCTCCCTTTTGCGTTCACGTTGGGTCAACCACTCACAAAAAGCCTTGGCATCGTCTCGAGTCACATTGACCACTGGATGTGAATCACCTTGTTCAAATGTAGGATCCATTGGGGGTTCCAACTTTTTTTCCTTCGAAAATAGATCGAAATCCTTAACCCGAGTTTCCCAGACCGAAGCCATCAAATCCTCGCCAACAGGGACAAACTTCATGCCCAATTCATTCTTCCAAGGAGCTCCAAAGACTACACCCCGGTTCTTCTCCATTTCAATGTGCAGTTCCAGCCTCTGGCCATTATTGAGGTCATACTTCTTGGTGATTCGCTTGTAACCTTCAAGCACGAGTTGAATTTCAATCTTTCCGGGCTTAATGCGTTGCACAAGCATCTCTCCATGAGTCAGACCCTTGGTTTCACCATTCACAGAAAGCTCAGCACCTGAGGGTGTACTCGTGATGTAAAGACTGCCGTAATCGATTCGATTCACTCTTAGACGGAAAGGCCTAAGCTTTTGTTGCTTGGCCTTTTCGCTCATTGAAAAATCTACGAATGACTCCTCAAAGACACTAACAACCTCGAGGTCTTGCGTGAGGAATCCGGCCTCTAGGCCCTGATCGCGCATCCAGCTACCAAATCTCTCCATCAAATCCTGAGTCGTCAGGACAATCTCAACTGGTTGACCGTCATTAGTGGTCTTAAGATAGTCAAAATCTCTTGCATTGGCGCGAATCACCTTCACCGCCTGCTCCCATAATTCTCGGTTCACATAAGAATGGCTGATATGGGCATCTCCATCAGGTTGATAGGACTGCCCGAATTGATCTTCCCAAGGCATACCCAATTCAGGGGGAGAGAAGATCTGCATTTCGCCGAACAGAATCATAGGCTCCTCCACCGAAGACAACTTGATCGTACCACCCAGAGGCAAAGGCCGAAAACCATCTTTGCGAAGTATTACCTTGATCTGGTCTCCCACCTTGCCACGCATCGCTTGAGTCGGTGTCGTACCGATGGTTACTCCAGACTCATCGATCACATCTGCACCTTCTGGCGTGCTGAATATACGGTATAGCCCTTCCACAGGTTTGGACTCATCGTTGGAAGATGGTTGAAAGTAATTCCCCCATCCCATGTCTTTGGTTGCCTGCCACATTCCCCATCCTATTACGCTTACCAGAAACAATGACGTGACGGCGAGTGATATTCCACGCGGACGTCGACGCTTACCATGTTTCAGCCGGCGCAATGAATTGGCAAGCTCAGCGGCACTGGAAATCTTGCGCTTGGTAATTCGTGGCTCACAAACCTCACAAATGATACGATTCAATTCCAACCAGAGCTTGCGATCTCGACCCCCTGGCATCTTCTCCGGCAATTCCGGAAAGTTCATCCGATCCATACCTGTGGTGATTTCGTAGAGCACCTTACCGAGGCTGTAGATGTCGGCTTTGGCAGAACCTGGACCCTCGGGTGGAACAAAGCCCTCTGTGCCGACAAAGGTGCGCTGACCTCTGGCCGCAACCAATCCAATATCCGCCAACTTGGCTTTACCTCCCACAAAAATAACGTTGGATGGTTTCACATCGCGATGCGCTAGGCCATTCTCATGCAAGTGCTGCAACGCCTCGGCCAGACTCAAGCCGATCTCAATGCAGTCGCTGATTGGCCATTGATCAGCAAGGCCCTCATGGTGATCGCCACGAAGGGTCAGAGCCTCATACTCAACAGGGTTAATGTCGCTCCCGCTGTGGACGTCATCACCCAACTCCATCACATAGTAGTAAAAAGCCTGCTCACCGCGACTACGACCCACGTGTAAGATATTAACCAACCCAGGATGATCACGGGACATGGGTTCAAACTTGAGAATACCATCGAACTCGCGCTCAAAGGTCCTGTCGTCTTCAAAGTCCTGGCGCCAGACCACCTTCACGGCTCTCATGGCACCGGTCACCCCTCTTGCAAGCCAAACCTCCCCATAGGCTCCTCCGCCAATTTTACGCAGGACCTCGTGATCAGGAATTGCCGGACTGGGCCTAGGATTGGGGCTCGTCATTATCCCGCTCGAGTTTTGCCAACTCTTTCTTTAGAACCGCACCAACACGGTGCTTGGCCAAATAAACCTGTGCCATGCTCACGTTAAGTTTTTTCTGCACTTCCTTCGCATCCAATTGCTTCACGACGTAGCAATCAAAAATCTGGTACTGCTTTGGTGAAACCTGAGCCTTGACCCGGGCTAATGCAGCATCGGCAATATTTTTCTTCCACTCAACATTCCAGAGTCTCGATAGGATATCGCCATCAGGGTCTTCCACACGATCAATGACTGCCGTCTTCCGATCATTATCCCAATCACCACCAAGCATGGCGGTATCCTTCTTGCGCTTTCGAAATTGATCATTAATCCGCCAACGCGTCATGTTCATCAACCAAGTCTTGAATGATCCCTGTTTGGGATCGTAGAGGTTCTTCTTACTCTGCTTGGCAATGGAAAGGATTGTTTCCTGCACACAGTCAAATGCCTCTTCCTGACGCAGACCCGCCTTAATGGCCACTGCATAAATCAAACGCCAATAGGTCTGGTAAAATTCATCCCAGGTCCGCTGATCCTCCCAGTTCTCAAGTCTCGCAATCAAACTCTTTCGAGTCTTGGCATACGCATGCTTCAAGTTCTGTTCCCGTTCGCTTTCGGGATCCATCTGCTCCTTGTCTGGTTGTTTTTTATCAGCCGACATTACGCTTATGTTTAACGGATTGCGTGGCTACTGTCTTTAACGGATTATAAATAATTCACAAATCTCTTACTGTGAGTAGCTTAAGATAAGTATTACGCTACACGCCTCTCGGATTCCGTCAAATTTTCAGGAACATGGCCTTTCGCCATCATCTCCCTTGACCACTTGGAATCCAAGCCGCATCCATGGCTCATGGCAGGCGCATCACGCATCGCGATCTTTGGCGGCACTTTCGATCCGATCCATCTTGGCCATATTGCTATGGCTGAAGTAGCAAAGGAGGCCTGCAGGCTGGATTTAATACACTACATACCCTGTAACCTATCACCGCACAAAGTTGAACGAGACCCTACTCCAGCCAAATACCGCCTAGAAATGCTCAAATTGGCCACCCATGACCAGGACTGGGCGGTTGTGAATGATATCGAAACCCGGCGGGAAGGACCGTCCTATTCGTGGATGACTGCTGAGGCCATGCGTGAGGCCATGGACGACTGTCGCCTCTTTTGGATCATGGGCAGTGATCA
Organism: Luteolibacter sp.; assembly: GCA_049597355.1. Classification (GTDB taxonomy): domain Bacteria; phylum Verrucomicrobiota; class Verrucomicrobiia; order Verrucomicrobiales; family Akkermansiaceae; genus Luteolibacter. Next base: position 847 of record JBMYMN010000178.1, on the reverse strand, counting down.
ATGGATGGCACTGGAGCGCTGGAACCAACCGCAGCGTCTCGCTGAAATCGTTGAGTTCATCGTCTTCCACCGCGAAGAGGAGCCCAAAACTCGTGAGGGCTACAGGCTATGGCCCATGCCAGCCATCCATCCAGCCAACGCGACAGAAATCCGCATGAAGATTGCAAATGGCGCTAAAGAACACACTTGGTTGCATCCTGACGTCTCAGAATATATCCTATCCAATAATCTTTATCAGTAGGCTCTGATCAATTCAACCGCCTTATCGGCGAAGCGCCGGCCCAAGGTTTTGAAGCCTTCGGCATGATAATGAAGATTGTCGCCCTTCATCGGTAGGTCGTCGGTATCCACCCAACCACCCCTCGCGGCAGCTTCTGCAATTTTGACCTGTTGCTCACGCACCATGGTCCAGTGTGGGTATCGTTTATTCTCCATATCCATGTCGCTCAGGCGGCCAATGACAAAGTTCACGTCGTCACGATCTAGATCTTTTTCGAGTTGCCCGATGATGCCGGAAAAACTCTCAGCGTAGACTTCGCCATGCTGCTCTCTGGCATCACGCTCACCCTGCATCCATACGAGGGTCACGGACGCGATTTTCTGATCCTTAATGGCAGGCTTCACCAAACCCATCATCTTGTCGTATAAATCCCCCGGCTTGTAACTGCCGGACACGGCACGCCCTTTGGCAGGCTTCCATTCCTTGCACCATCGGCGGATGGGTTGTCCGCTCTTGGCGCTTTTGATAACAATCACCATGTTGGCACCGAGTGCTTTTTCTACGGTGGGAGTGAAGGAAACCTTGGGGTTGAGGCCGACCATATTGGACTGACCGGAGAGAATGAAG
>JBMYMN010000177.1:0-4824 GCA_049597355.1 Luteolibacter sp. | reverse complement strand
TTCTTCAGTTCTGTGGTCGCTAAATTGTGTTGCACGACACCGAATACTACGTTCTGACCCCAAAATGCCTCTGATATGATGCGAAAAGGCATCAAATACGCATGATTTAAGAGCCTTCCCCACTTGATTAAATCTGCTCATTTTCATAGTTTATGAGATCGTGAAAATTTCATGTCTCTGCCGAATCACTCTGCTCATCTCCTCGATGCAGTTGATTTGGGCTCAGGCCGATCCGGCACACGCTGTGGGCCGCCCAGATTTCGTCACCCAGATCCAGCCTATTTTGGAACGCAACTGCGTGCGCTGCCATCATGCCAACAAAGACAAAGGTAGCCTACGTCTAGACACCTACGAGGAAATGATGAAGGGCGGAGCGGAGGCCGAGGCTGTCGTTCCCGGAGATCCCGAACAGAGCGAACTTATCGTGCGCACCCATCTGCGACCCATCGATGAAGGCTTTATGCCCGATGAAGGACAGATGCTCACCGCGGATGAACTCGAACTACTGACTGCTTGGGTGAAGACTGGTGCCGCATGGCCTAAGGGGGTTACCCTCACCGAGAAAAAACCCGAACCGGTAAAGCGGGTGGCCATGCCAAAACGCCCACCCACCAATCCCCATCAGGCCGCCGCCTATCTCGATGATATCCTCAAGCGCGAGAACGCCGACCAGAAAGGCATCTTTAGGGCCAACGATATCGATGACATGGCCTTCCTTCGCCGGGCGACCGTCGATCTCATCGGACGCATTCCGACCATGGAAGAGGTCGATCACTTCGAAAAGGATGGCAAAGACCGCCGCGCCAAACTGATTGAGAAACTGCTGGCCCACGACCGATTCTCCGACCGCTGGACCATCTTCTTCGCGGACATGCTACGCATTCGCTCCAACCTGCCTGGTGGCAACTCGCTCTTGGCCTACGTCAATCAGTCCATTGATCAGTCCAAGCCCTACGATAAAATGGTACACGAATTGATCAGCGCCAGCGGCCGCCCCAATTCGAACCCCGCTGTGGGCTACATTCTCGGTGACGAGGCAGAGCCAATGGAACTTGCCGCCGCCACTTCTCAAATCTTCCTGGGCGTGCGTCTAGGCTGCGCCATGTGTCACGACCACCCCTTCGACGATTGGCAACAGAAGGATTTTTACGACCTCGCCGCCTTTTTCGGCAAAACCAAGCGCGTACAGAGCCGCAACAGCGGCATGGTATACGCCACTGAGGGCCATGAAATGATGGTAATGTGGCCACCCGAAGATCAGGCGAAGGACAAGCCCCGCCGCCCGGTTGTGCCAACCTTCCCCTTCACCCTCACTACATACGATAAGCAACCACACTACCTCATTCGCTTTGAAAAACTGCGCAAGCAGCAGGCAGAAGCCAGACCAAGTGCAGATAAGAACGCCGCCATCGATGCTCTGCTTGATGGTATTGATACATCACCCAGCAAAGCTAAGAACTCGGTTCTCGATGAAGCCAAACGCGATAGCAAAAACCTCAACGTTCACAACGACTTGTACCGAGCCAGTGAACTGCGTGACCAACTCGCGGGTCTCGTAACCAGCCCGCGCAATGGCTTCTTTGCCCGTGCCTTTGTCAACCGGGTTTGGGCAGAACTCATGGGTCACGGCTTTGTAGAACCACTCGACAATTTCTCAGATTACACCGAACTGCGTCACGCCACCACCCTGGACTATCTTGCTCAAGAATTCATCGCCAGCGGCTACGACCTGCGTAGCCTGATCCGCATCATCATACTCTCGGATGCCTATCAACTCGCTCACGTTGAGGGCGATCTCGCCATCACCGAACGCGAGCGCGCCGAGAAGAACTTCACTGCCGCTCCCATGCGCCGCATGCTCGGCGAAGTTCTCTACGACAGCGTGGTGGTCGCCGGTCACCTTTCCAACTACAAGTGGCCTGCCGGCGCCAACATCAAGACCATCGAACGTCAGATCCGTGTTCCCACCGGTGAGATGCGCATGACAGATGGAGACCCCCTCCCACCCACCGCTGCTCCCACCATGCAGGAAACCAAGGCTCCGATTCGCCGCGACGGCTACGATCTGGAAAGCTCACTGGAAGTCGACTTCGACTCACTGCTAAGTCGTAAAGAAAAGTCTGACCTCGCTTCTATGAAAACTAAGTCGGACGAACAGCTTCAGGCCGAAAAGATGGCGGCGATGGCGCGCGAAAAGAATCGCACCCGCATGATCTATCGCACAGAGATCAAAACTGAAAAAATTGATGACAACCCTCGCTTCAGTAGCGCCATGCGCATGGCCACTCCGGCTCCACCGGCACACTTCCTACGTGTCTTCGGTCAACCGACCCGTGAAGGTCTTGGTGAGTTTCGAGAAGACTACTCATCTCTCAGACAACAACTCATGATGCTCAACGGCCGCTTGACCAACGAAGCCGCTCGAGTCGGCCCCAAGGAACCCATCTATCAAATCCTCCAAAAGGACCAAGACATGGCCATAAAATGGGCTTACCTCGAAATCCTTACCCGCAAGCCCGATGCCCTCGAGGTGGATCGGGCCCGCACCATCCTCTCCTCCGCCCCCACACCAGCTAACGGCTTGGCCGATCTGCGCTGGGCTCTGCTCAATAGCCACGAGTTCCGTTATTTACCTTAATCGCTACACCCCGTTTTACCATGTCCGGCTGCAACGACTATTTCTATACCCGACGAAACATGCTCAGACTGTTCAGCGCCTCGGTGTTGGGCATGCCCATCAGTCGCATGATGGCTCAAGCCAACCCCAAGAAAGCCAAGGCCGAACACGTCATCCTTTTCTGGAACAGCGGCGGCATGAGCCACCTCGACACCTGGGACCCCAAACCCGGTCGCAAAACTCAGGGCGAGTTCAATCCCATTAAAACCAGCGTTTCCGGCATGGAGATCTCTGAGATCTTCCCGGAATTGGCCAAGCAGATGCATCACGCAGCTCTCATTCGCTCTATTCAGGGCACCAATGGCGACCATGGTCGTGCCCAATACGAGTTGCAGACGGGATTCAACGTTGCCCCCAACGTCATCCACCCCGGTCTCGGCTCGCTGGTGGTGCATGAGCGCGAACCGCTTGGCGATCTGCCCTCCTTCATCAGCATCAGCGGTCAGGCACCGCGCGCCGGCTACCTCGGCCAGCAATGTGAAGCCTACTATGTCGGACGCCCCGGCGAAAAAGACCCCTACCTCGCCTTCCCCGAGGCCATCCACAAAGAGCGTGGCCAGAAACGTCTGGAGATTCTTGCCGAGATGAACGCCCGTGCCTCAGGTCGCACCGGCTGCGAGGAAATGAAGGCAGCCGAGGTAGCTCTTAAGGATGCCGTCAATCTCATGGAAAGTCCCGCACTCAAAGCTTTTGAGCTAAAAGAGGAGTCCAAGCAAACCATTGAGCGCTATGGCGACACGGAATTTGGACGTGGCGCGCTGCTCGCCCGTCGATTGGTCGAAAAGGGAGTGCGCTTCGTGCAGGTCAACCGCGGTGGCTTCGACAACCACGGCAACATCTTTGAGGCGATGCGCAATCACGGCGCCACCATGGACCCCGCCCTCGCCTCACTCATTTCTGATCTCAAGGCCAATGGAAAACTGGATAAGACCTTGGTGGTTGTGCTCTCGGAATTCGGGCGCACACCGCGCATCAACAACAACGGCGGTCGCGACCACTGGGCTCGCGTCTTCAGTGCTTTTATGGCCGGTGGCGGCATCAAGGGCGGCAGTATTGTTGGCGCTTCGGATGCCGACGGCATGGATCCGGCCGAGCGCCCGGTAAAGGTTTACGACATTCATGCTACCATATGCGAAGCCCTCGGCATTGACATCAGCAAGGAACTCTTCACCCACGACCGACGTCCAATGAAGATCGTCCGCAAGGGAGGCCAAGCCATTAGCGAAATCCTATAAGGCTCATCATTCATGCTGCGCTCTTTACTTTGTTTTCTGCTAACGCTGCTGCTTCCTCTAACGGCCCTCTCTCAAGGATCGACGAAACAGGGCGGCTCCCTGATCGAAGATCGCGCTGCCCGCAAACTACTGCAGGCCGGTGACGCCCGGCTGGAGCTTGGTGAAAATGAAAAGGCTCTTGAGATCTGGGCATCGGTAATCGAGCGCTATCCACGCAATCCGATCCGCTTTGAAGCCCACCTACGTCTTGCTGATCACCTACTGAATGAAAAGGGCGAATTCGACAAGGCCCGCGCCCATTATGTCGCCGCCTCAACCGAAACCAACGACAACCTCGAACAACGCGCCCACGCCGTATTACACACAGGCGTCTGCTACTATGAGGCTGGGCGATTCGGCCAATGCTTCAAGGTCATGCGCGACGTCATCAAGCAGTTCCCCGCTGCACCCGAAGTCAATGAGGCTTATTATTACATCGGTCTCGGCCATTTCAAACGCGGCCACTACTCTCGTGCCATCGAAGCTCTCGAAAAGGTCGGCACCGTGCTCACCGCCAACGATTCCAAGATCGAAAAGGTGGAGGCCGGCAAGCGGCTTTACATTCGCATTGATGACAAAGATTTCGCCGTCCTTGATCCCAAGCAGAAGGTGAAGGTTCGCTGCAAAGCCAAGAGCGGTGACGAGGAAACCGTCATTTGCGAACCCGTTGGTCGAGCCGCGGCTATGGCTCTGGGCAGTGTGGTCACTCAGCTCGGCACCAGCGAGTCTGGCAACGGAGTCTTGGAGCTAAGAGGCGGCGATAGCATCACAGTCACCTACATCGACTCTCATACTGCCGATAAGACATTCAACGAGACGCGCGTAAAGGAAGTGCAAGTGGTCGGCAATGGCATTCCCCGCATCACCGATGGC
>JBMYMN010000176.1:0-4969 GCA_049597355.1 Luteolibacter sp. | reverse complement strand
CTGCCGGGTTGGTCGCCAAGGCCGTATTTGGAGGTTGATACCTTGTAGGACTTCACTGGAATACCGTTGCTTACCAAGAGCATTCTCTGATCCTTGACGCTGACCACCATCTTGTTCTTATAGTCCGTTCCCTTGGGAATGGAGTTACTGGGGGCGCAACCAATAGCCGCCAGACATATTGCGGCGACGGCCAGCGCTATCCCAGAGCGAAAAGATAAGGTCATCCAGGTCTTACGTTTTGTCAGAGGTCTCGACTCTCAGAGAGTTCGGCTTCATGCCCTGGATCATCTGGGTGATTGAGGATAACGATGTGTAGAAGAAACCAACAGGGAAGGGAAGTAGCAGAATGGCAGAGGCCCAGTTGCCACGGAAGGCGGCTTCAATCACGATGAATAGGAAGAATGAGGCGAAGAGTAGTTCGACCACAGGCGTCAGGCTCTTGATGGCCTTGTAGCTGCTTTTTTTCCAGTCATGGCTTTTTTGGGTCCTCTTGCCCTGATCGATGCCGTATTTGGGCGTGCGGATGAAGGCGGTCTCGTGGTTAAAGAGTGCCTCAATCACCGCCTTGGCATTACTGATGGACATTCCAATGCCAAGAGCAAGCAGAAGGGGGAGGTAGGGGGTTTCCTTCCACCATTTCTTGGGTTGAAGCGCCTTTTGAGCGAAGAGGTAGAAGACTGCCACCGAGACGGAGGCAAAAAAGAAGATCGGCACGTTGATGATGTAGTATGTCATTGGGCCGAAGTCGGGTTGCCATTGCTGGTTGGGGTAGATCAAAAAGCAGAGGCAGATTAGGCCCAGATAGGCAAAGTTGGAGGTGAGGTGAGCAGTGGCCTCCAATTTGATGTATAGGGGAATCTTGGCTTTCCAGATTTTTGGCAATACCTTTTTGCAAACCTGAATGGAGCCCTTGGTCCAGCGATGTTGCTGGCTCTTGAAGCCATTCATGTCTACGGGCAGTTCGGCGGGAGTCTCCACATTGTTGAGGAAATAGAAGCGCCAGCCCTTCAGTTGGGCTCTATAGCTCAAGTCCATATCCTCAGTGAGCGTGTCGTGCTCCCAACCACCTGCATCAGTGATGCAGGACTTGCGCCAAATGCCACCGGTGCCGTTGAAGGTGAAGAAGCGGCCAGAGCGGTTGCGTGCGGTTTGTTCAAGCTCGAGGTGACCGTCGAGAAACATCGCTTGTAGGCGGGTGAGGATGTTGAAATTTCGGTTCAGGTGACCCCAGCGTGTTTGAATCATGCCGATATTGTCATCGGTGAAGAAATGGATGGTTTTTTGCAACAGATCCGGCTTGGGCACGAAATCGGCATCGAGAATGAGTAGATACTCACCCTTGGCGGTCTTGGTGCCGTTTTCGAGGGCGCCAGCCTTGTAACCTGTGCGGTCGGTGCGGTGGATGTGCTCTGCGATAAAGCCGCGTTTAACCAGTCTTTCGATGCCATCGCGGCAGATCCCCACGGTCTCGTCGGTGGAGTCATCGAGCAGTTGGATGTGCATCTTGTCCTGCGGGTAATCCAGCTTCGCAACGGATTCGAGCAGACGATCAACCACATGCATTTCGTTGAAAACCGGCAGTTGGACGGTTACCATCGGTAACTCAGCAAAATTTTTCTGGGGCTTGGGTTGCTTGCGACTGTGCTTGAGGTAGAGACAGAGAATGGTCAGGCGATGAATACCGAAGCCGGCAAAACAGCAGAGCACGAGTATGTATGAAATGTACCAGATGGGAGATGACCAATCCATGGAAGTCGTAAGGTAATGAGCTTAGCGAACTTGGGCTTTGTGCTTGAGTGAATGGAGGCTGAGCGATTGGGCGATGGTCCGACAATCAGTGGACATCCATCTGCGGCGCCGCAGGCAAGCAAGCTTGGCGGTAAGTGTCAAGAGTCAAGTCCTCCTGATGGCAGACTCATCTATGCTTTATCTGAGTGACGATTGATCTGCAACTTGCTGACCATCAGTCTCTTCTGCCGAGAAGCATGAAGAGGTAGTAGGTTAGCATGGCGAGAGAGCCTAGCGCGCCGGCAACGTAGGTCATGGCTGCCCAGAAGAGCGCGTTTTTGGCCTTTTCATGTTCCATGCTGACGGTGCTGCCACTGCTTTCCAACCAAGCGAGGGCTCGCTTGCTGGCATCAAACTCAACCGGTAGGGTAACGAAGGAGAACAGGGTGGTGATGGCGAATAGGCCAACATAGATCCACAGAATCATCGGGTTTCCAAGCATTCCAGCCCCAAGCAGGCTGGCAATGAGGATGAAATTGAGCATCTGGCTGGAGAATTGCACGGCGGGAACCATTTTTGAGCGCAGTGTGAGCCAGCGGTAGGCTTTGGCGTGCTGGACGGCATGGCCGCATTCATGAGCAGCCACGGCAGCAGCAGCCACGGAATTGTGGTGGTAGACCATCTCGCTCAGGTTGACCGTTTTATTAACCGGATCGTAATGATCGGTCAGGTGGCCAGGCACGTGGACCACCTTGACGTCCTTGATCCCGGATTCATGCAGCATGCGTTCAGCGATCTGGGCGCCAGTGTAGCGGATGGGCACTTGCGAGTGCTGGCGAAAGCGGGCCTTGAGTGTGCTGCTCACACCAATGCTGACCAGAAGGGTCACCACGAAGATGATAATGAAGATGGGGTCGATACCGCCGATGGGCAGGGCCATGGCTATGGTTTCAAAAATCATAAGTGCATGCTACCTATGCTGGAGCATTCTGCAACTGCAACAGGATTGAAAAATCATTGCTTTTTTCGACAGAGTTCGACTGCCACGCAATCGGTGTTGGGCAGGATTTGCTTCTCAATGCGCAGCCACACCTCCGAGAGCATATGTTTCTGCAGCAGCAGGTCGGCAGCTTCGATGGCGAGTGTCTCAATGAGTTTGCGTGGTCTGACCATCGCAAGGGCCGTTAGCTGATCGGCTACCACTTGATAGTTGATGGTTTGTTCGATGGCGTCGGCAAGGTGATCAAAGTTCTGGCTGGGTATCAGGCGGGCGGTGATCCAAAGCGGTTGAGTTTGGGCGCGTTCCTCATCTGGCACACCAATATGAGTGATGACTTTAAGGCGACTGATTTCGATAGTATCCATATCAGATAAGTTTCTGTTCAAGAGCCTGCTGCAGAAGATGGCGGGTAGGCTGGTTGAGATCCAATTCAATGGCTTGCTGTGGACTGAGCCACTGGAATTCCTCGGCCTCCTCGTTGAGAACCACATGTAGATCTGTGGCTCGCGCGACGTAGTTGAGAAGGATGAAGTGGGCACGGCGCTCGAATTCTTCGGAGTGGATGCTATCCTGAACCAGAGCGAAGCGAATATCCTCCAGTTCTAAAGAGGTTTCCTCCATCACCTCGCGACGCAATGCGTCTTCCGATGCCTCACCGTGCTCGATCTTTCCACCGGGTATGCCCCACTTATCACTCCATTTGTGGGTGCGGATCATCAATACCCTGCCGTCGCCATCGTGAATAAGCGCGCCGACAGTGGAGACGGGCCGTTCCTGCTTTACGAGCCGCTCCATCATGGAGCGTAGACCATCCAGATCGTTGACGGTGATGTCTGGCCGAGCCTTGGCCAAGATTTCGGGATGATCGTAACCGCTCAGCACGGCGATGGAGGTCACACCACCATGGCGGGCGGTTTCAACGTCGTGGGTCATATCACCAACGAATGCGGTTTCGTCTACGCCTAGTCGATGGGTCTCAAGTAGGTTGCCGATGAGTTTGCGCTTGTCGGCTACACCGGAATACGTGGCTTCGAAAAAGTGGCGCATGCCGAATTCATCGAGTTGCTGCTCGAAGGCACCTGAATCCATGGAGGTTAGCACGAAGCAGCGAATGCCCTGTTGATGACACCACTCGAGTTTGTCATGAGAGTGTGGCAGGGGAATAACTGAGCTATCCGCAGCATCGAAAGCGGGGCGGAAGAGGGCTTCGAGTTCTTCAAGTGGGGTATTTGGCAACAGTTCCTGATAGAACTCGCTGTACGGCAGGCGGAAACGACGGCGAAAGCTCTCGCGATTTAAGGGTTGTAGGCCGTAATGAACAAGCACCGCATTGGTGGCTTCAATGACCGGACCAAGATCGTCTACCAGGGTGCCAGACCAATCAAAAATGAGGTTTTTGAACATGTCGGCTTATCCCAGCGTAAATTGAATTGCTCGGATCTGGTCTTTGCCGAGTTTGGCTTGGACTCGCTCCAACAGCATGGGCTTCATCTGCTCGAGATGAAAGCGCATCGCAGGCTGAGTGACTTTGAGGGTGAGGCGGCCATTGGCCACAGATAGGGGGTCGGTATGTTCAGCGATGAAATCACCTGCGAGCTCGTGCCAAGTTTTGCGCACTTCATCCTCGTGCAGTCCGTCAGCCATGCCGGCAGACTTGAGGATGGATGCGAGGAACTCACTGGGTTTGTGAATTCCTTCACTCAGGCTCTTCGCCTCATCGTAACCGCGCCATTCCCTCAGAATCTGCTCACGGATGTTTCCGGAGCGTGCCTTGCGTTTCATGTGATGGCGGAGTTGAGCTCCAGCCTTACTCGTCGCCGTCATCGCCGATGGCTTCGACGGGGCAGCCTTCGAGGGCTTCCATGCACTGAGCCTCTTCCTCCTCGTTTTCTGGCTGCTTGTAAACGAAGGAGTAACCCTCGTCGTCCGAGCGCTTGAAATTGTTGGGAGCGGTTTCGCGGCAGAGATCGCAGTCAATGCACTGACTGTCGACGTAGAACTTGCCGTCGATGGTTTCTTCGTTTTTGTCTTCGCGGTCGGCCATGAGTATGGTGGGTGAGTAGCGTGTCCTTCAAGCGGGTGGCGTGTCCGATGGATAGATGGATACACCTTTCATTGAGTCGGGAAACTGCACCATGCAACCTGATTTTTTACAAGTCCAAGGTTTTTCATTCGCACTAGCCAAGACGGGCTGACCAGCATACACATACTCTTAGATCATGTCCGTCGATTCTTCACCAT
>JBMYMN010000175.1:0-4978 GCA_049597355.1 Luteolibacter sp. | reverse complement strand
TTCGGCCACTTTCTGCACCAAGCGTATGGGATGCCATGCGGCTTCCAGCATCAGTTCCACGGTAGTGGTCATGTTGCCACTGTTTTGATTGGCCTGAGTGGTCTTTGTGAGATCGGCAACGGTGAGGGTGGTTTGAGCGTTGGTGTCGATGTGAATGGTGTAGTTGCCCTTTTTGGCAGCCTTCACCCAGCCGGACCATTCGGCGATGTAGTGGTTGTTGATTGTTTCATCGTTTTCAGCAGTCAGCTCCTGCTTGTCCTGGAAGATGGCATTGGCATCTACGGCTACCTCACGAACCGTCATGTCGACGTTGGCGGATTGCCCAGGCTGGAGGGGTAGGCCTGGATCGAAGGTTTGGCCAATGGAGTAGATGCGCAGGCGCAGCCCGGGCTCAGTATCGAGTCCGCCGGTATCCGGATCTTCCAAGGCAGGGGCGGAGATGGCGGCTATAGTGAGGACCGCTACAATAGGAAAAAGGGATTTCAGCATCGCTACGTTAACGGAGCGATGAACCCAAATATTGTCAACTTCTATAAAGATTTCCGGAGCCGATCATTGAACTGTTGGCGCAAACCGAACACAGCGAGAACACCGTGGGGCATGAGTGTTTCCGTGATAGGTCGCTGCCATCACTATGCTGAATAGAGAATGCCGAATTAGTAATCGTAGCCGGGCTTGGTTGGCGGCTTATTGCGGCGCATGTTGATACCCAGAGTGCGCGACACCGCTGATGTGTTCATCGAACTCTTTACGCGACGATTGATGGCCCTTCTGCCGCGCTCACTGGCGGACGAGGACTTGTTTGCTGGGCGCGGAGCTGGGCTGGCTGCGGTCTTGTCGCCAATCATTGTCTGACGATTCACCGTCTCGGCAATTGCTTCGTTCGCCTCAGGCGGCAGGGCTCGGAAATTGCGCTTGTCGGCAAGAGCTGAGGTAGCCATCAAGCGACTGACATCAACGCTCACTGGCATGGGCACCCTGGTGGCGTTGGGCTGCATGATAATCATCTTGCCGGCAGGCACCGATACTGGCTTCTTGCTGCCGTTTAGATAGATTTTTTGGGTGCCTTCCAAGGTGATCAGTTTCACCCAGTGATCGGGGTTGTATTCCATCAGTGAGGTAGTGCCGGTGATGGCTGCCGTGACGGTGGCCGTGCGGATGGTGGCGCCACCGCCATCCTTGGGTACCTGCAGCATCAGCGTGCCCTTCTTGAGTTCCACTTCGCGGCTGCCCTGACGGAAGCTAAAGATGGAGTTTTGGCCGATACGGGTGATGGTTTCGTCTTGGAAAGTCAGCTCGGCACGGGAGCGGCGCCCGGTGGTGACGGAGGTCGAGCCGGTGATGGTTTCGCCGATGGTGGCGGAGCGACCGACAGCCTTGTCTTTGTAGACCTTCACATCCTTAATCGCTTGGGTGATCTTGGCAGAATTCAGTTTTTCAGCGGAGGCAGTACCGACGGCAGCGGCGCACAGCAGAGTGGGGGCCATGCTAAGTATGGATGAGGTTTTCATGATGTGTTGCTGAGTTTGGGGCTTGCTGAAAATCGGCCGTCTAGAAACTGTGGCTCAAGCTAAGGGAGAGACCACCCTGCCAAGAGTCCGAGGCGACTCCGGCAAAGGGCAAGTTGGTATCGTTGTTGCTCCAGTAAATTCCGGCAGAGATGACTGCGCTGTGGTTGATGTCGTAGTTGAGCGAGGCACCGAGGATGTGAACATTGTCCTCGCGGCCGTCCTGATCAAAATCCCAGATGGATGTCTGGCCGATCAGGCTCGCCGACCAGCGGTGATTGATGCGGTAGTTGTATATTAATTCGAGCGAATATTCGTTGCGTTCAAGGTCATCGGGATTGGCATCGATGTCGCAGCTAGCGCTAATCCCTCCGTTCAACTCGTGGGCATCGTTGGAAATGAGCGCGGTGCTGTAGCCGGCACGGATGCGTTGGGCGCTGTAGTCGCTGTCGGAGATGGAGCCCGCTGTGAGGCGCTGCAGTTCATAGCGGATGTAAAAGATGCCGCCTTCGAAGCCGGGCAGGTTGCGGATTAGGCCGATCTGAGGTGTGGTATTCTGAAAGTCTAGCGCACTGCTGTCCTCATATTCGTAGATTTCGTGGGTCAGGCCGAGGTCGACGAACCAACCCGCACCGAGGTAGGGCTGCCAGCTGAGGCTAGCGTAGCTGGAGAGTAGGGCTGAGCCCTCCTGAGAATTGCCCGGTTTGGAGGGTGCGTTGTCGGTGTATTGAAGATCCAAGCCAATGGTGAGATCGATCGGCGTGCCTGAGGATTGGTTGTCCCCATCCATTAGCGCTTGCACCCCCAGATCTGAGTCGCCCGGAGAGAGAGGGGCGTAGTCGGCGTTACGAAAGTCGTCGGAAAGAAGGTCTTCGGCAAAAGTTTCGCCGTGTGCAGTCATGGCACTCAACAAAAGGGTCAGTGCGAGAGAGTGAGGGATGGACTTCATAGATACGGAATATTTGTAACACATTTGATGTAGACTGTCGATGAAATGCTGGTTCTGCCATAAGTGAGCAATTGCTTCTTTAACCTTGGAAGAATTCCCAGTTGGATTGGAGTGGTCATGAGGAGCCGCCTGTTCACATCATGGAAAAGATTTCTGATCGCATTGGCATCGGTCTGTTTGGTTTTCGTGATCTTCGGCTTCATCCCCCAGGGCCGCCTTTTCGTTGAAGACTCCGACCGCAGGGTTTTCGATCGCATCATTCGCTCCGGAGGCGGGGCATCCGAGCGCGAGGACTTCGTGTTGCTGGGTATCGATGAGGCCAGCCTCTCGCTCTCAAATCTCAGCAGCGAGGAAATTGAAGCCAGCAAGACCCTCAAGATGATGGGTGCACGCTTTCCCTGGGACCGCCGAGTGTGGGCCGAGGCCATTGACAAACTCTGCGAGGCCGGTGCCAGACTGGTGGTGCTCGATCTCATCTTTGCCGAGCCAAGCACATCCGAGCAAGACGCTGCGCTCGCCGCCGCCATTGCGCGATATCCCGAGAAGGTGATACTGAGCTCTGCGTTTTCACCACTTGGTCAGCAGCAGGACGGGCACATGGTTTTCACGCTCACCGAACCCTACGTTGAGTTTCTCGAGAGCGATCCTGAACCGCGCATTGGCTTTGTAAACCTATGGCCCAACCAGCGCGACGGCACCACCCGCACCTTCCGCTATCGCTCTTCGCTTGGCCGTGAAAATCAGCGCGAGTTGAGAGGTGAGATGGAGTTCCTCTCGCTTGCCGGACAGATTATGGACGCCTACGGCATCTCGGTGCCACAGACCGACCAAGAGCTGCGCTACACCTGCAAGCCCGACACCCTCGGAATAGAAATCTACAAGCCGCGTTCCCTCTATGAGATTTTTGTCGATGCCTTCTGGCAGACCAACTACGCCGATGGTGAATTTTTCAGGGACAAGGTGGTCGTGATTGGACCGGTGGCCGAGCGCTTCCAAGACATCCACGAAACCCCCGTGGGCACCATTACCGGACCGCAGATACACATGCAGGCGGCAGCGGGAGGGATTGCCGGTGCTTATGTGTATCATGTGGGCCATCCGGCGTTGCTGATCTCGCTCATGGGTCTCATTGCAGTGGCCATGGTGGGAGGCATTGAAAAGCCGCGTTGGTCGGCCTTGGCTATCTTGCTGCTGGTGAGTGGCTTTGTGATCTTGGTCTGGGTGCTCGGAAAAACTCAGAGCGTAATGATACCCCTAACGGGTGGTGTGATCGCAGCCTTGGTGGGCTGGGTGTCGGCCATGGTTTACCAACTCATTGTCGAGCGCATGGAGAAGGATCGCCTGCGCGGCACTTTCCGCCGCTTTGTCTCGCGCGATGTTGCAGATCGTCTGGTGGACAAGCCCGAGCAATGGCAGGCCATTGCCGAAGGCCGCAAGCGCCGAGTGGTGGTGCTGTTTTCGGACGTGCGTGGCTTCAGCTCTCGTGCCGAGCAGACCGAGCCCTCTGAACTGGTGACTCAGCTCAATGAATACCTCGCTGAGATGGTTGCCGTGGTGTTCAAGCACGGCGGTACTCTCGACAAATTCATCGGCGACGCGGTGATGGTTCATTGGGGCTCGCTCGATGAAAACGAGAGCGGCCATCAGGACAGCGATCATTGCCGCACTGCCTTGGCTGCTGCCCGTGATATGCAGACCGAACTTGCGCTACTCAATCAACGCTGGGAGAGGGAAGGGAGAAAACCCTTTCAGATTGGTATCGGCATTCACTTGGGCGAGGTGGTGGCCGCGGAATTGGGCAGTCCTCAGCGGATCGAATTTGGAGTGATTGGAGATGCAGTCAACCTTGCCTCCCGCCTGGAAGGACTGACCAAGCCATTTGGCTGTGACATCGTCTTTTCCGATAGCGTCTACCACGCAGCCAAGCCCCATGGCGCGATTGAGTTGGGTCCCGTTGTGGTCGTTGGTCGCACCACTGCCACAGAACTGTATGCCTTCGGAGACGAATGCAAGATCAAGGCCGCGCTGGACGGCATGGACAGGGATGAGAATGGTGCCATTGTGATGAAGTCCAAATGACTGCCATCTGGAATACCCTTAAAGAACTCCTCGGCATGGCGACCAGCTCCAAGCAGGTCGAATGCGTTTTTAAGCCGGAGTGGAAGGCCATGTTGGCTGAGAATGTGCCACTCTACAGCCGCTTGCCCGAAGAGCTGCGTCAGAAGCTGCACCTTCGAATTGCCAGCTTTGTGGCCTCCACCCGCTTCGAGGGCTGCAACCAGCTTGAGCTTACCGAAGAGATGATCCTCACTGTGGCAGCCCAGGCCTGCATGCTGGTGTTGCATCGCGATGGCGAACCCTATCCCAAGTTAAAAAACGTCTATCTTTATCCCACCGCCTTCGTCTCGCCCATGCCTACCAGAGATCACCTCGGTGTGGTCACCGAGGGTGGCCGTGCGCTGCAGGGCGAAAGCTGGGACAGTGGCACGGTAATCCTTGCTTGGGATAGCGTCGCCCACGG
>JBMYMN010000174.1:0-5096 GCA_049597355.1 Luteolibacter sp. | reverse complement strand
GGCTTACCGCGAAACCATCACCAAGCCCATCAGCGACAGCTACACCCACAAGAAGCAGTCGGGTGGTTCCGGTCAGTTCGCTAAAATCGACTACACGATCGAACCCGCCGAAGCCGGCGAGGGCTTCATCTTCGAGTCCACCGTGGTCGGTGGCAACGTGCCTAAGGAATTCATCCCGGCCGTGGAGAAAGGCTTTGAGCGTAGCCTCGAGAAGGGCCCGCTTGCCGGCTACCCTTGCCTGGACTTCAAGGTGACCCTCACCGATGGTGGCTTCCACGCTGTGGACTCCTCCGCCATTGCTTTCGAAATCGCCTCCAAGGCCGCCTATCGTCAAACCATGCCCAAGGCCGGTCCGCAGATCCTCGAGCCCATCATGAAGATCGACATCTTCACTCCTGAAGAAAAGGTCGGTGATGTCATTGGTGACCTCAACCGCCGCCGCGGCATGATTCAAGGCCAGGACCCCACCCCCGGTGGTGTTCGCATCAAGGCTGAGGCTCCCCTTAGCGAAATGTTTGGCTATATCGGCGACCTCCGCACCATGACCTCCGGCCGTGGTCAGTTCTCGATGGAGTTCAGCCACTATTCCGCTTGTCCTAAAAACGTCTCTGACGACGTGATCGCTAAGGCAAAAGAGCGCGAAGAGGCGAAAAACAAATAAATTACCATCACACAATCAAACCCGCTGCCCCTTCAGGGCCAGCGGGTTTTTTGGTTCAGGCACCATGAGTATGCGACAATTGGAATGCCAGGAGATGGCGATGCGATTGCGTGGTACACAGATCGTGGTCATGCTCTCACATAGCGAGCCCCTGCAGAGCTTTTGACTAAGCCATGGATCTCCAGCATGGCCAAACAGCGATTGATGGCTGCGGCCGATAGACCACATCGCTCCACGAGTTCATCGGTGGTGACTTCAAGACTGCTTAATTGATCGAGCACACTCATTTGCTCAGCGCTCAAATGAAACTGATGTTTTGGTGCCTCGGTGAGGCATTTGCGAGTAGCTAAGCTACCCTCTAGATCATTGAGAACCTCACTGCCGTCCGTGATCAGTGTGGCGCCATCACGAATCAACCGATGGCTACCACAGAAGCTGTTGCAATCGATGGGTCCTGGTACGACAAAGACAGACCGACCGTAATCGGCAGCCAGATTGGCGGTGATCAGGGCACCGGACTTTTCCGGACATTCAATGGTGATTAGACCCGGTGACCAGCCGGCAATCAGGCGGTTGCGCATGGGGAAGGTACCTTTGTCTGGGCGTGTATGTAGTGGGTATTCTGAGATTACAGCCCCATGTCCAGAGGCAATGGTTTTGGCAAGTCCTAGGTTTTCTATTGGATAGAGTTGATCCAAGCCCGAGCCAATGATGGCGATGGTTCGCCCATCGGCTGCGATTGCTGCTTCGTGAGCAGCAGTATCAATACCGCGGGCAAGACCCGAAACGATGGTTCGGCCACTCGCTGCGAGTTGATACGCAAGCTTGCGTGTGGTCTGCAGGCCGTAATGGCTGCATCGCCTTGACCCAACCATCGCGATCGTTTGCTGATCTTGTGCGCTTAAATCTCCCCAGACATAAAGCAGTAGCGGCGAGTCATACATTTCATGAAGCAGCGGCGGGTAAGAGTCATCCTCCGGTGTGACGAGCTTGATATCGCGTGACTTGCAGGCGACGATTTCCGCAACTGGGTCGCATCGATTCTCCCAGTCCATTAGAGTCGAGACCAGTTCAGGGCCGAAACCGTGAATGGAGAGCAGGACGTCTTTTGGGGCCGAGAGAACCTCTTGAGCGGAACCTAAATGGTCGATCAGACGGCGGCAACGAATAGGGCCGATTCCCGGCACCATATTGAGGGCGACCTGCGCTTCAAGTGGTGACATGAGCCGAAAAATGACTCATTGCACATATGATACAATCACAATTCATATATAAAATGCATATGTTGCATTCTACAGTAAGAGAGTAACCCTTTGGAGCTCAGACGCCAGCCTCATTGAGCTCCTGCCACAGCTCAGGACATTCGTAAACCGGCATCCAGCGCTCCATGCCGATGCTCCAAATCATTTTGAGCGGTGGCCTCATACTCGGGTCGTTGAGCTTTTCTTTGAGTTCTTGGGCAAGAACCGGACCAACGGCCTGATCCTCGTGGATATAATACCACTCTCCCTTGCGGCCCTCAGTTGCGGGAAGCGGAACACCGGCAGTAGCTGCAGCCAAACGTTTCTCCTTTGCGGCGGCACGCGCCACTGCCCGAGTTTTTTTCATCTCCTCGAGAGCTGCTGCCTGCTGTTCAGGGGCCATCTGGGGTTTATCGTCCGGATGGGTCTGTGCCCTGGTGTCAAGGGCAGGAAGAGGCTCCTTACTGGTTTGAGGGGCCTGGTGAATTTTGATTGGTGAAACACCCGGTGTGGTCGGGCGTGGGGGAATACGAATTTCATCGGTGGCTGCCTTGGCCAGTTGGCTGATCTTCACCTTTTGAGTGATTTCGGCTTTAGCAGCAGCTTCGATGGCGTCCATATCCACCGGAGCGTTGCGATCACCTCCAGGAGTGCGGATCAGCGGACTGCCAATGGCATCAGCTGGTGGGGTGACACCGATGGTGTCAGCGGGAGCATTGGAGGAAGGGCGGCGTATCTTTCCGTCTGCACTCAAGGTAGGCTTGGGTGCCTGCACCCCCTTGGTGATCCGCACGGTGGGTGCGGGTTGGGCAACTGCGATCTTCGCAGATGTTTCTGTTGCGGGTTTTACGGGTAGGGCAGGGGTGGGTGCTACACTCGGTTTCTGGGACTCATTAGCACTTTTTGCGGCCGTTTCATTGGCTGGCGCGCTGGATTTTTCCGGAGTGGAATCGACATCAGCACCCATGGAGGAGTCAAAACGCCGGTGTTTGGGGTCGATGCGGTCGGCGGGAATGGTGACAGCCGGCGGCGGAGTAATTTTGGCGCCTTTCTCGGCGGGTTGCTGGTAGAGACTGTTGTTGAGGTCTTCGGCAAGCACAGGCTTGAGCTTGGGGACCGCGATGGGTGTGGTGTGTAAAGCGACACGACTGGTGAGCTTGAGTGCCTCCATTGGGTCGCGGGCCATCCACGGCAATTCACCGAGTTTGGGGCGGCGATTCTTGAAGTCTCCCCATAGGCTCTGCTCCTCGTCGGTCCAGAGAATGAAGTGTTCGAGGTCGGGATTCACCAGATCGGGGTCAGCTTCCAATGCAGCGCCGTAAAAGCGGGCGGCTTGTAACACCATCCCGTGGTGAAGCAGTGCATTGGCCATGCCCATGTTCTGAACGGCCTTGCCCTTGTTGTGTTGCAAGACAGTGTTTAGGAGTCGGATCGCTTTGCGTGGTTGATCCTTGGCTAGGATGCGCGCGGCGAAGGCGATATCCATATCGGTACTGGGGATCTGATCAGCTTCCCAGATGATGACGGCAGCCATGCCATAGTTGCCCTGATCATATAACAAATGAGCTAACTGTTGGCGGGTATCCCAGTCAGTGGGATTCTGCTCTAACTTGGCAGTTAGGAGAAGTTCTTGGTTTTGGTTTGGCTCGCGGCTCACTTTGAAGGGACGGGTGAGGGTGGGAGTGATGCGGGTAGACATCAGATGCGCAGCATCAATATTCAAAAAATTTCTCTGGATCAGTTGAGGCAGGCAAGCTGGAAAGTCTATAAATCTAAGGTAATTTTAAAAATTTCACTAAAACATACCACATCATTGAATGGTTGGGTATATTTTTGAACTCAATGATTCGACAGAAGAACTTCCTCCCAATCCTTCCATACCGGATCCAGATGATTCTCACAAAGAGCTTTGGCGATTTCGGCCGCACTCCTGGTATCACTGATGCGGAATTGTTCTGTGGCTTTATCGCATGTTGAGGGATTCTGTCGTTCCACGCGTTTGCCTTTGATTGTATGGTGAAGGTCGTCGTTACCGGCCCCGGTATAACCTCCCGGCTCAGTCCGCGCACCGGCGGACATATGAGTGACACCCAAAGGTGCGAGTGAATCCCGCAAGGGTGCGGGCTCGCGAGTCGAGAGCACGATGCCAACCTGGGGAAAGAGGATGCGGAATGCACAAATCAATCTGAGCAGCTCTTTATCTGTTAGATAACGCTGAGGATCCGGTGTGTATTGATAGTTGCCGGCATAGGGGCGCATACGTGGGAAGGCGATGGTGAGTTGGGCTTTCCAACAGTGGCGGTGGAGGTATTCGAGATGAGCGCAGAGCGACATCGCTTCCAATTTCCAGTGGGCCAGACCAAACAGGGCACCGATGCCGATGCGGCGAAAGCCACCCGCGTAGGCCCGCTCGGGACACTCGAGTCGCCAGTCGAAGTTCTTTTTGGGACCGGCTGTGTGCAGGGTTTGATAAACATCGCGGTCGTAGGTTTCCTGATAGACGACCAGACCCTCTGCGCCGTGCTTGACGATTTCGCGATATTGGTGGTCTTCCATCGGACCCACTTCAATGCCGAGAGTGGGGATGAAGTGCTTGAGAGCATCGAGGCATTCTTGGAGGTAACCGTCGCTGACAAACTTAGGGTGTTCACCGGCGACCAAAAGCAGGTTGCGAAATCCCTGAGCGTGAAGGTGACGGGCCTCCATCACCACCTGATCAACCGTGAGGGTGGTCCGCAGGATATTGGCATCGCGTGAAAATCCACAATACATACAGTTGTTCACGCATTCGTTGGAGACATAGAGCGGTGCGAAAAGCCGCATGGTGCGGCCGAAATGGCAGCGAGTGATTTGCTGGCTTCGGCGAGCCATGCTCTCCAGTGATGCCCCGGAATCATCGTTGAGTAGTGCCTGCATCCGACGCATCAGGGGCGTGGGTTGTTCAAGCAGTCGGGGCAGTTGTTCGGCGAAAGACATCCGGAATTTAGGATATCCGCAAGAAGGCCTGCGTCAAAAGTAGATTCGGTTGGCCGTATCCCTTGTCGAATAGTCTAAGACGGATATGCCGTATCCTGAAATATGCATTGCGGTTATAGCGTAGATAGCGAAGTTTTTATTACCTATGATTCTTCGACTTTCAGCACTCTCAACTCTGGCTGTTGGGACACTGTTTTTGGCTGCCTGTGATCCCCCGT
>JBMYMN010000173.1:0-5114 GCA_049597355.1 Luteolibacter sp. | reverse complement strand
TCGCTATATGTTGTCAGGTCAGACCGACGCTGGAAATCAAGTTGTTGCTGTGGTCGACCCTGATCGCAAGCAAGGAGCGTTCTCCCGATTGGAATTGTATCAGGCCAACAGCAAGAACCCCTTCATGGTGTTGGATGAAATATCCATCAATCAGCCCATACAAGATGAGCGCTTTGTATTCCCCGTGGATCGGCTCAAAAAGTCAGGCATCCCAGCGAAAGAAATTAAGACAGAGAAAATCATCAATGGTTTGTTGTCTATTAAGCGCATGATGATGGCCATTATGACCAGGATGGTGATTATTGGGGAAGGGCAGATCGGGCTGAAGCGCAGAATCGAAGCAATGAGTTCAAAGCCGATCGATTGGGATCAGGTGCGAGAGAATGACGCAAAGTATTCACCGGCTCTTAAAAAGATCTTTGAAGATCGTTAACTGTCTGAACCTATACACCATTCGGGCTGCCGCTTGATTCATCACGATGATGTCCATCTCTGGGTTTTACGTGTGGTGATTTTGGACAGGTGTCTCGGTCGTGTTATCGAGGTAATATACCCCTGATAGGTTGCGAGATGCCGTTTCGTATGTGAGATTTCATGGCAATGATCCGCTCAGTTCCCATGATATCCTGTTTTGGAGCCGTTTTTTTAATGGCTTCGAGAGGAGAGGAGCCGTCGACTGGCAACAAGGTTGAGTTTAACCGCGATATCCGTCCGATTTTGACCAAGGACTGCACCGCTTGTCACGGTGGTGTGAAGGCGGCCGGAGGCATTTCTTTTGTCTTCCGCGATATGGCTCTGGCCGAGGGCGACTCCGGCAAGCGTGCGATCGTGCCTGGTAAACCGGAAGAATCGGAAATGGTGCGCCGCATGCGCCACACGGATCCCGACGAAGTTATGCCCAAGCCCAAGCACGGGCCGCCGCTTCCAGAATCGCAGATCAAGCTCATTGAGCAATGGATCAAGGAAGGAGCTAAGTGGGAGGAGCATTGGTCCTTCGTGCCGCCAAAGGATATGGCGGTGAAGAAAGTCTCCGATGACAACTGGCCGACTGTCCCTTTCGACCGCCATGTATTGGAGCGCCTCGACCAAGAGAAGCTCAAGCCTTCACCCGAAGCCTCTCCCTCGCAATGGCTGCGCCGCACCTCCTTTGCGCTCACAGGCATGCCACCAAGTTTGGAGAAGCTCCGCGAGTTTGAAGCGGCTTACCAGAAGGATCCTATGGCCGCACGCGAAGCCGTCGTGGATCGGCTGCTGGCCTCCCCTCGCTACGGCGAGCGTTGGGCAACCGTATGGATGGATCTCGCGCGTTACTCCGATACGTATGGTTTTGAAAAGGATCCCGCTCGCACCATTTGGCCTTGGCGTGATTGGGTGATCCGTGCCTTTAACGAGGATAAGCCCTACGATCAATTTGCCATCGAGCAACTCGCCGGCGACCTCCTGCCCGATCCGACAGCCAACCAACGCTTAGCCACGGCTTTCCACCGCAACACCCAGAACAACACCGAGGGCGGTACCAATGACGAAGAGTTTCGCGTGGCCGCCGTGCTCGACCGTGTGGCCACTACATGGACGGCTTTCCAAGCCACGACTTTCGGTTGCGTTCAGTGCCACGACCATCCCTACGACCCCATCGAGCACGAGGAGTACTACAAGTTTACCGCCTTCTTCAATAGCACCGAAGATCACGACATGGACAACGACTATCCTCGGATGAAGGTGCCAACGGATCCCGAGCAGGCTGAGCAATCCTCCAAGCTGGAACTGCAACTTGCAGAGTTGCGCGACCAACTCAACCAACCCGGCCGCAAGCTCGCTCTCGATGATGCCCAGTGGATGGCCTTCAAGCCCGATCATTTCGCGCCGAGCCATGGCAAACTGCAACTCACCAGTGATGGCAGCGTGCGTGCCAGCGGCACCCTGCCTGTGCGCTCCTTTCATGTGGTCAGTGGGCCCGCCCAAGATTTTCAGGCCGTGCGCCTTGGTATTCTCCCGGAAAGCGATGACCCCAAGAAGTGGCCCGAGCGCGGTTCCATGGTGCAGAAGCTGGATGTCGTGATGATCGGCAAGGACGGCAAGCGCACACCGATCAAGATCAAGGAGTCCTTTGCTGATGAGATTACCGGTATTCGTGCGATGACCACTGATGGCAATTTCGGGGGCTATCCCAAGTTGCACCGCCCACGATGGTTCGTAGTGGTACCCGACAAGCCGGTTGAGGTGGCCGAAGGCGACCGTATCGAATTCAAGTTGCAGCACCGTTATTCCACGACGGGTTCACAGGCGACTCCCGTTCGCCGCTTCACCATCGGTTTCTCCCAGTCCGAGGACTGGACCAAGCTGGTGAACGACGGCCAACGTCTCGGTATCTGGACCAAACATGCCGAAGCCAAGAAGGCCTACGATGCGATCAACGGCCCGATGGTTCCCATTATGATGGAGGGTCCGACACGTGAGACTCGCGTGTTTGCCCGCGGCAACCGCCTTTCCAAGGAGCAGGCCGTGACGCCCGGCCTGCCCAAACTCTTCGGTGGAGCGACAGGCGAAAACATGAATCGCCTTGATATGGCCAAGTGGCTGGTGAGTGATGACAACCCGCTCACTGCGCGCGTGATGGTCAACCGGCTGTGGGAGCAACTCTTTGGCATTGGTATAGTGGAAACCGTCGAAGACTTCGGCACCTCGGGTGTCATGCCTACCAATCTCGCTCTGCTCGATCATTTGGCGCTGCGCTATCAGTTCGAACACAAGTGGTCGACCAAGGCGATGCTGCGAGAGATGGTGCTGTCTTCGACCTTCCGTCAGTCGCAAAATGCGCCCCGGGAATTGGTCAGTCGTGATCCTCGCAATCAACTCTTGGCTCGCGGACCGCGCGTGCGTCTCACGGCTGAAATGGTGCGCGACCAGGCTCTGTTTGTAGGAGGCATCCTCTCCGAGAAAATGTATGGCCCCTCTGTGTATCCGCCGCAGCCCGATGGTGTGTGGAAATCCGTCTACAATGGTGCCCAATGGAAGGAGTCCAAGGGAGAGGATCGGGTGCGTCGCGCGGTGTATACCTATCACAAGCGCACGGCCGGCTATCCCGCCTTCCTGATGTTCGACGCGCCGACCCGCGACATTTGCTCGGCACGCCGCATCAACAGCAATACGCCCCTGCAGGCGCTGGTGACCATGAACGATCCCGCCCACATCGAAGCGGCTCAAGGACTCGCCAACCGTATGCAGGCTTATTCAGATTCGCTTGCGGATCAGCTGAGCCATGGAATGCTGTTGGCCACGCAGGCCGATGCCGAGCCCGCGGTGATTCAAGAGCTCGAAAGTCTCTACCGCGACGCCACTGCCGACTACATGTCCAAACCCGACGAAGCGAAACATCTCTCCGACACGCCCGAAGGGGCGGCGATGGTGCTGGTCGCCAACACCATCCTCAATCTTGATTCCGCCCTGACCCGCTGACCTGTTTCCTCAACCGATATGAGCCCCGAATTTCAGAAGCGACTCCAATACACCCAACTAGAGAACGTGACCCGCCGTCACTTCCTCTCGAAGTGTAGCACTGGTCTGGGTGCGATGTGGTTGGCGGGTGCCAGCGGTCGTGCTTGGGGTGCGAGCGGTGTGATCAAGAAGGACCCGTCCGCTCCTATGGCTCCCGATATCCCGCACTTTGCGCCCAAGGCAAAGCGTGTAATTTACCTGCACATGGCGGGTGCTCCCTCGCAGCACGAACTCTTCGACTACAAACCTGAGCTCAAGAAGCTCGACGGTCAGGAATGCCCAAAGGAGTTCCTCGAAGGCAAGCAGTTCGCCTTCATCCAAGGCGTGCCCAAGATGCTCGGGCCGCAATACGAATTCAAACAACATGGTCAGTCCGGTGCCTGGGTCTCCGACCGACTGCCGCACTTTTCCGAGGTGGTGGACGACGTCTGCTTCATCAAGTCGATGCATACCGACCAGTTCAATCATGGCCCCGCCCAGTTGATGTTGCACACCGGTAGTCAGAATTTGGGTGCTCCATCGATTGGTTCTTGGGCGACTTACGGTCTCGGCACCGAGAACCAGAACCTGCCCGGCTACATCGTGCTGACCTCCGGTGGCAAGAATCCCTCGGCTGGCAAGTCGGTATGGGGTGCGGGTTATCTGCCCTCGGTTTACCAAGGGGTGCAATGCCGCTCCGAAGGCGACCCGGTGCTCTACCTCAGCGATCCCGACGGCATTCCGCGGAACATGAGACGCCGCTCACTCGATGCCCTGGATCGCATCAATCAGAAGATCGCCGAGGAAGCGGGGGATCCCGAAACCGTCACCCGCATCGCGCAATACGAGATGGCCTACCGCATGCAGGCCAGCGCCACCGATGCCTTCGATATTCAGCAGGAGAACGCCAAGACCCACGAGATGTATGGCACCGAACCCGGCAAGGAGAGCTTCGCCAACAACTGCCTGCTCGCGCGTCGTCTGGCTGAGCGCGGGGTGCGCTACATCCAACTCTTCCACTGGGGCTGGGACTCCCACGGCGCCAGCGAGCGCGAGGCACTCAACAAGGGTTTCGTCGAGCGCTGCAAGCAGGTCGATCAACCGATGACGGCCCTGCTCAAGGATCTCAAGCAACGCGGTCTGCTCGAAGACACCCTGGTCGTCTGGGGTGGTGAGTTCGGTCGCACCCCCATGCTCGAAAACCGTGGCGGCAACGACAACCGCTTCGTCGGCCGCGACCACAACCCCGGTGCCTTCACCGTGTGGATGGCCGGTGGGGGAGTGAAGCCCGGCACCTACGGAGCAACGGATCCCATCGGTTACGAGGCGGTGCAGGACAAAGTCTCGGTTCACGACCTCCAAGCCACCATGCTGCACCTCATGGGCTTTGATCACGAGAAGTTCACCTACCCGGCCAACGGCGTGCCGCAGCGCCTGACCAATATCACCGTCGCCGGCACCAAACCGGTGAAGGGTGTGATGGCGTAGCCCCGACAAGTCGGGGCGTGCCGCGTGCTTTGTGCCTCGTGCTTCGTTTTGAGTGAAGGCAGGGACGCCTCACCGAGGCGTCCGGAGCCCCATAGGCCTGTCAGCTTCCGGTCATCTCGGTGAGATGACCCTGCCTTAACCCTACGGGTGCA
>JBMYMN010000172.1:0-5145 GCA_049597355.1 Luteolibacter sp. | reverse complement strand
ATTTTCCACATTGATCCAAGCCGTTTTCAGGTCAATTGAACGCTAAACTGGTCAATTTTTTAAAATTTTAAGCCTTATTTTAAAATTTTGGGTCAGTATGGAAGATGTGGTGTACTCGTTTTGGTGAGTTTCCATCCTCGGTGTACATGTCACACGAATCCGGCTTCCTTGCTGTTCTGGTTCGCTGCAAAATCGGCTAATTTCACTCTCAATAGTCGCGATTGAGCATGTAATCAGCGATTTCGCGGAGCCTGGAGCCTGCTTTTTTACCAAGAGGCTTCAATGACACCATCGCCGCTTGAGTCAGCTTAGCCGCCTCCTTGCGAGAGCCCTCCAGCCCGATCACGGCAGGGTAAGTCAATTTGTCGACCACCTCATCCTTGCCGGCCGTTTTACCAAGCTTCTCGGTACTTTGGGTGACATCGAGAATGTCATCGATCACCTGGAAGGCGAGTCCAAGCTTGTGGCCAAATTGAGTCAAGGCCTCCAGCTGGCGCGGTGTTGCATTCGCACTCATCGCCCCCAGTCGCAGTGAACAGACCAACAGTGCCGCGGTCTTGGCTTCATGAATACGAATGAGTTGTCTCTTGTTTGGGTTTCGCGATGGTCCCTCGCCTTCCAAATCCAGAACCTGACCACCAATCAGCTTGCGACTTCCCCCTGTTAGAGAAAGTTCTTCGAGGTAATCCGCCACAGAGTATCGCTTGGTCTGAGGCATTTTGGAGATCAGCAGGAATGATTCGGTCAGCAGCGCGTCGCCACACAGTATGGCCATTCCCTCGCCATATACCTTATGACAGGTCGGTCGGCCGCGACGAAGGTCGTCATCGTCCATGGCGGGAAGGTCATCGTGCACCAGCGAGTAGGTGTGCATCAGTTCCAGAGCACAGGCCGCAGGCATCGCATTGGTTGGCTCACCCCCACACGCTTCAGAGGCCGCCAGACAGAGGATGGGACGCAGTCGTTTGCCACCCGCAAAGACCACATAGCGCATGGCTTGGTGGATGGTGGACGGACGAGCATTGGCCTTGGGCAGGTAGGAGCCTATAGCCTTGTCGACATCAGCGACCTGTTGCTTGAGGTAGGTTTTAAGATCCATGGCAAAACGTGACTGAAGCCGCTGCGATTAGAGGATTTCTGCAATCTGCACGGCGTTCAACGCCGCTCCTTTACGAACCTGGTCGCCGACTACCCAGAGATCGAGAGCATTGTCAAAGACGGTGTTCACTCGTATGCGCCCAACCAAGCAGTCGTCTTTACCAGTCGTGTCCAAAGGCACCGGGAATTCCATTTCATCGGGATTGTCATGAACGGCCACGCCCGGCTTATCAGCATAAGACACACGTGCAGC
This sequence comes from Luteolibacter sp., assembly GCA_049597355.1. Classification (GTDB taxonomy): domain Bacteria; phylum Verrucomicrobiota; class Verrucomicrobiia; order Verrucomicrobiales; family Akkermansiaceae; genus Luteolibacter. Next base: position 3,794 of record JBMYMN010000172.1, on the reverse strand, counting down.
AGCCACATCGACTGGCTTATCGAACTCGGCAGTAATGGACACCGAGTGTGAACGCATCACCGGCACCCGTACACAAGTGCAGGATACCTTCAAATCGGGCAATTCCATGATCTTGCGCCCTTCGTTGAGCATCTTCATCTCCTCCTTGGTGTATCCGTTGCCTTCAAAGACATCGACTTGTGGAATAACATTGAAGGCAATCTGTCGCGGATAGACCTTGGGAGTGAAAGTTTGGTCGTTAGCCAAGCAGTGCATCTGCTCTTCGAGTTCGGCGATACCCTGAGCCCCCGAACCCGACACTGCCTGATATGTAGAGGCGATGATGGACTTCAGTCCGAAGGTTTCGTGCAACGGTGCCAAGGCCATCAACGAAATAATGGTGGTACAGTTGGGGTTCGCTATAATATTGCGCGGTCGTTTCTCGACGGCACTAGGATTGATCTCAGGCACAACCAGTGGCACCTCATTGTCCATGCGGAAGGCCGAGGAATTGTCGATAACTACGGCACCTGCCTCTGCTGCCGAAGGCCCATACTCTTTGGAAATACTGCCACCGGCACTAAAAAGTGCGATATCAACGTCGTCGAAAGAGTCATGGGTCAGTTCCTCGACGATCAAGGTCTCGCCACGATAACTCGTCGGCTTTCCAGCCGAACGGGCGGAGGCAAGCAGTTTAAGCTCGCCCAATTGAAAGTTGCGCTGCTCAAGACATTGGAGCATTTCGACGCCCACGGCACCGGTCGCGCCAACGATGGCCACTGTTGGTTGATTCATTGCAATGAGAGCCCGCTTCTCGGGCCGGGCGCGCACCTTAAAGTCTCATTTCTCGATGGCAATCGAATCCTGCGAAAACTCGGAGTCCCGCGGCCCTAAAAAACCCCCATTTTTGGTGAATGAGCACTTGCGGGTCACCCCCCGCGCTCACATAGTCCTGCCAGTTCGGCAGCCCCCCTTGACCGCCGTCTCCGAACTCCCTCCGTAAATATTCACTCATGAGCGATAGCCCTTCCGCGACCGAGAAGTTGCCCCGTGATTTGGCGGTGGAACAGGGTCTTGTGAATGTTCAAATCGACGGCGATTGGTATCAATTCCCCAAGGGCACCCGAATGATCGAGGCCTGCAAACAGATCGGCAAAGAAGTGCCGCACTATTGTTACCACCCCAAGCTCAGTTCTCCGGGCAACTGCCGCATGTGTCTGGTTCAGATGGGCATGCCTCCGCGCCCCACTCCGGGAGTCGAGCCCGATCTCGATGAGATGGGTTTCCAACCCATCGGCTGGATGCCACGCCCGGTGATTGCCTGCGCAAATACAGTCTCCGAAAACATGGGTATCCGCACCAGTGGCGAGTTGGTGGAGAAATGCCGTGAGGGCGTGATGGAGTTCCTACTCATCAACCACCCGTTGGACTGTCCCATCTGTGATCAAGCTGGCGAGTGTCGCCTGCAGGAGCATTCAGTGGAACACGGCCGCGGTGAATCGCGCTTCGTCGACACGAAGGTTAAGAAACCTAAAAACGTCGACATCGGTCCGCGCATTCGCCTCGACGACGAACGCTGCATCATGTGCAGCCGCTGCATCCGCTTCATGGACGAGGTTGCCGACGATCCCGTCCTCGGTTTTACTCAGCGCGGCACTCACACCACCCTCACCGTCCACCCCGGCCGCCTTTTAGACTCTAACTACTCGCTCAATACCGCCGACATCTGTCCGGTGGGTGCGCTCACCAGTAATGATTTCCGTTTCCAGATGCGCGTCTGGTTCCTCAAAGAGACCGCAAGTATTGACGTCAACTGCGGCACTGGCACCAACATCACCATCTGGACGCGCGAGAATCAGATTCATCGCATCACTCCGCGTCAGAACGATGAGGTGAATTCTAACTGGATGCCCGACTCCCATCGGCTCAACTTCCACTACATCGACGCCGAAACTCGCCTTACCCAGCCTCTACTCAAGGAAAGTGGACAACATCGTGCGGCAAGCTGGCAAGAGTCGCTGAAAGCCATTCAAAAGCAAGTCGATGGTCTCGATGGCAGTCAGATTGGTATTGTGGCCTCCGGTCGCATGACGAATGAGGAACTCTTCCTTACTCGCGAACTCGCCAAAAAATTCGGTAGTGATTTGCCATCATTGGTCGCCCGTGAAGGCGAAGCCGATCGGTTGCTGGTTGCCGCAGACCGCAACCCCAACACCACCGGTGCCAAGCTCATCCTCGGCGATGATCCCTATGCTGGACTCGGCGACCTGCACGCCAAGGTCAAGGATGGCACCATCAGGGCGCTCTTCGTATTTGGTGAGGATCTCATCACCGACGCAGGCTTCGAGGTCACCGACTTTGAAAACCTCGACTTCTTAGTGCAGGCTCACCACAGCACCAACCCCACCGCAAGGGCAGCAAACATCGTACTCCCCACTGCCACCTTCGCGGAAAAACGCGGCTCGATGGTCAATCTCAGTGGCCGCATACAACGTCTAAACCGTGCATTGGAACCCTGCGGTCAAGCCCGCGACGATTGGGAAGTGCTGCGCGAACTCGGTGCGATCGCCGCTGACAGTCACCATATCGAGGACGTCTTCAAAGCCATGGCTGAGGCTGTCTCCGAGTTTGAGGGCCTTAGCCTCTCCAAGATCGGCCATCAGGGCCTCCCCATCGCCGATACCGATCACAAAATTCTACTGCTCGAAAACGAACGAGCCGCGAAAGCGGCGGGTACCATCGTAGGCTGAACGCCATGCTCGAATTCCTGCTCCCATTCATCATCATCCTAATTAAGGTCGTATTGCTGACCTTCATGGTGTTGCTACCCTTGGTGCCGGTGTCGGTCTACTTCGAGCGCCGATTCTCGGCTGTCATACAAGACCGGGTTGGCCCCAACCGTGTTGGAATTCCACTCTCACTCTTTGGTTTCAAGAAGGACTTTCATTTTTTCGGCCTCGTGCAACCGATGGCGGATGGTATCAAACTCCTACTCAAAGAGGACTTCACACCCAGTCACGTAAAGACGGTTTACTACTGGCTAGCTCCCGCGCTCACTGTGGTGCCTGCACTCATTACCTGCTGCGTTGTGCCTTTTGGCTCTGAGGTCTCTATTTTCGGCCATACAGAAACCCTGGTGATCGCAGACATCAACGTCGGCCCGCTGTTCGTCTTCGCCGTCGCCTCGCTGACTGTCTACGGCATCACCCTGGCCGGCTGGTCCTCCAATTCCAAATACCCCTTGGTCGGCGGTGTCCGTTCAACTGCACAAATGATTTCCTACGAGATCGCCCTCGGCCTTTCCATCATCCCGGTGCTGATGTATTACGGTGAACTCAACCTCGGCTCCATCGTCAACTTCCAAGCTGAGAACGGCTGGCTACTGCTACCCATTTGGGGTGAGTCTGCTCCCTGGAACAACGGCGGTGACTTCACCGCTTGGTTCTTTTGGATTCCAGCGATGATCGCCTTCATCATTTTCACAGTCTCCATCTTCGCCGAGACCAATCGCATGCCCTTTGATCTGCCAGAATGTGAGACCGAGCTAGTGGGCGGCTACCACACTGAATACTCTTCAATGAAATTCGCCCTCTTTTTCATGGGCGAATACGCCGCCATGGTCATCGGATCGGCGTTGATCGTGACCCTATTCCTCGGCGGCTGGTCGCTGGGCTTTGGCCTTGATGCCCACATCGCAAATTTCGAACTCTTTGGCTTCGGTCTCGGTGGCTTGATTCACATGCTGATTTTCGGCGGCAAGTTGCTTGCCTTCATTCTCTTCTTCATCCTAGTACGCTGGACCGTTCCGCGCTTCC
>JBMYMN010000171.1:0-5167 GCA_049597355.1 Luteolibacter sp. | reverse complement strand
GCTCTCGAGGCATCCGGGTTTTTTGTGTCCTTCTTTCATTTGTAATTTCGAGCATTTGTCGGCTTCCCACTTACAGCTGGAATCGCTACATTATACCACATGGAAAGCCATGAAGTGCTAAAGAGAGCTTTTAAGAAGACCTCACCAAAGGCAGTTGCAGCGGATCTGGGGGTTTCTCTCTCCCTTGTGTATAAGTGGGCCGAAAAGCCGACGGAGAGTGGTTCAGGCAGCCGCAACCCACTGGATCGATTGCTTCAAATCATCGAACTCAGCCAGGATGCTGGAATTATCGAGTGGCTTTGCCGCAACCAAGGCGGCAGTTTTGTCCGCGACCCCGATCTCAATCCGCGTGAAGTGGCCCACGTTTTCCAGCGTACCCAACAGATTATTGGGCAGTTTTCCACTCTTCTTCAGGGCATCTCTCGTGCTGTTGAGGATCATAGTATCTGCAAGAGCGAAGCTGATGAGATTCGCATCTGCTGGGATTGCCTCAAAAGCGAAGCTGAGGCCTTCGTTCGTGCCTGCGAGGCTGGACAATTTGAGGAGATCAACAGGCCCGGCGACTGCTGATCCGCCTTGCGAATTTTCGAGTTTTTTGGTGGTTGATCGAATGTGGGCGTAATTCATGCTAAGTTCACTCACATGAGCTCACATTCCCAAAGCACCATTCCCTCCGAAGAGTTGGAGGTCAAGGACGCCCAGATTATTTTCAATCGCGTATGGAAAGCTCTTGAAGAGAAATATGGACACGAGGAACTTCATTTTCCTAAGGAGTTGATTCTGCTTGGTGGTGCGCCAGGCGCGGGTAAGGGTACCAATACTGACTTCATTCGCAAGGTTCGCGGGATCACAGCCAAGCCAGTGGTTATCAGCGGCCTGCTTAACTCTCCAGAGGCCGAACAAATCAAGGCGGCTGGTGGTATGGTGGGTGACGAAGAAGTGCTTCGTCTGCTATTGGAAGAACTGCTCAAGGAAGAGTATCGCGACAGCGTTGTGCTCGACGGATTTCCACGCACCAAGGTGCAGGTGGAGTGCCTAAAGATGCTTTATGATAAAATGATGCAGCTGCGCACGGAATTCTCCAATACTGCGCAGGCCCATCATTTCAAGCAGCCCACTTTTCATATTATGGTACTCTTCATCGATGAGGCCGAGAGTATTTCCCGTCAGCTGTATCGCGGACAGCAAACTCTCACCCATAACTCAGAAGTGCGTGAATCCGGAGTGGGTGAACTATGGGAGGAACGAAAAACTGATTTTGACGAGGAACTGGCGAGAGGTCGCTATCGAACTTTTAAGGAGAAAACCTATCACGCGCTGGTCTCGCTGCGTCAGATTTTTCATTACCACTTTATCAACGCACAGGCACCCGTGGAGGTGGTGCAGCAGAACATCATTCGCGAACTAGATTATCAAAGCTCGCTGGAACTCGATCCCCGCACTTACGATACTCTTCGTCATCTGCCATTGGCCGATGAGGTTGTGCAGGGCGGTCGCCAGAAGCTCATCAATCGCCTTGATAGCTATCAAGTGGAATACCCGGACCTCCTGATCTGGGTGGTGAACTTCATCCAAAACAAAGTGATGCCGGTGGTCGATCGCTATGCGGTAACAGGGCGCGCCATCTTCAATACCGAAGATGAGCTTTTTAATGATCCCATTGCCATTACCATGCTGATCGATATATTTTCAGAGCGGGGATTTCGCGCCGTGGTGGACATCAATCAACAGGACGTGCCCGAGAGAGTGGACCTCCAAACAGGTGTAATCCTGAACCGCAAAAAGAAGATTTATCGAATTATGATTTTCTTCAACGGCTGCGAAATCCGCCGTGGCTAGTCTTTTTGCAGCCAACTGCATGGATCATCCAATGAATCTCTGAGTCTGAATGGTCAATGTCATCTCTTTGTCGGAAATAACTTTCAGTTGCAATTCACTTGCAATAGCTGGGTGTAAAGCTCAATTACTCCTCAGAGATGAGTTTCGATGCCATTCCAAATCCTTCTCCAATTATTAGGCTTCCGGAGAGTTCCTCCGAGAAGAAAGTCGATCGTTTGGGTGTGATGCTATCGGCCTTCTGCGCCGTTCATTGCATGGCAACTCCGTTCGTTTTCCTCTTGTTGCCTGCGTTTGGCAGCACCTGGGCTCATCCGGCGACTCACTGGATAGCCGCCGCCTTTGTCATCCCCATTGCCATCGTGATGGTCAAACGTGGATTCAAGCGCCATGGTCGAAAATGGGTGCTCATCACTGCCAGCGCTGGAATTCTATTGATTCTCTCAGGCGCCGCTGCTCCTCACGTTCAAAAAGCCATGGCGGCCAAATCAGGTGAGACCACCGCTGCATCCCACGGAGGTGCTGCCTGCACCAATGAGTCCTGTTGCCCATCCGTAACCATCGGGGCTGATGGAACAGCCAGTTTTCACGTTACAGCTGCCAGCGTCCTGACATCGTTGGGCGGACTGCTGCTAATTGCCACCCACATAGGCAATCTCTGCCCCTGTAGCTGCTGCAGCACAAAACGCAGAGCTAAGGCTTGATTTGGCTGGTGAACCTGTGTGTTTGCGAGCTACACATGGTATTTCTTTTATCCGCAATTTCCACGAGCAGTATCATGCCCCATGAAGACTGTGTTGCCGTCATTTTTCCCCTTGGATGATGGCAGGGGTTGCCTCAAGTTTCGCCGCCATGGCCTATCCAGACACGGACTTCCTGCTACATTCACCGACTGCCAAACGTCTCTTCCACGAGGTGGCTGCGGAACAGCCCATCATCGACTACCATTGCCACCTTGATCCGAAGGAGGTGGCCACCAACAAGCGCTGGGACGATCTCAGTGAGATCTGGCTGAGTGGGGACCACTACAAATGGCGCTTGATGCGCGCCAATGGTATCGCTGAGGAGCGCATCACCGGAGGTGCAAGCCCTCGCGACAAGTTTGAGGCATGGGCCGAAACCGTGCCCTACACACTGCGCAATCCCATCCATCACTGGTCGCACCTCGAGCTTCAGCGTTACTTCGATATTGATCTGCTACTCAGCCCCAAGACCTCCGACGAGATTTGGGATAAGGCCAACGCCAAACTTAAGGAGGACGACTTCTGCGCCCACGGCATCCTCAAAAAGTTCGATGTTCGCATGGTCGGCACCACCGATGACCCAGCGGACTCACTCGATCATCACTACGCTTGCAAGGAACTGGGCATCAGCACCCTGGTTGCCCCGACCTTCCGTCCCGACAAGGCCTTCTTAGTCGATCAACCCGACATCTGGCATCCGTGGATTCAGAAGCTGGGGGAGACTAGTGGCATGTCTATTACCAGCTTGCCCGAGCTCATGGACGCCCTCAAGAAGCGCCACGACGATTTCCACGAGGCTGGAGCGCGCCTCTCCGATCACGGTTTTGATCGCTTGCCCAAGCTCGAGTGCACAGAAGCGGAAGCATCCATCATCTTTGAGAAGGCTATCAACGGAGCCGCTGTGACCACCAACGAGCAGGAACAGTTTGCGTTCTACCTAATGGTCTACTTCGGCCATCTCGATGCCGAAAAGGGCTGGACCAAGCAGCTCCACCTTGGCGTCGTGCGCAACGTGAACCCCAAGATGTTGCCGAAGGTAGGCCCGGACTCTGGCTTCGACACCATCAATGACACCCAACAGGGGCCCGCGGCACTCAAATACCTCGGCACTCTCGTGGCTGAAGACGCGTTGCCCAACATCATCCTCTACAACCTCAACCCGCGCGATAACTACCTCTTCGCCGCTATGACTGGTGCTTTCCAAGACGGCAGCGTGGCAGGTAAAATCCAGTTCGGTTCCGGCTGGTGGTTCCTCGATCAGAAGGAGGGCATGGAGCTGCAAATGAACGCGCTTTCGCAAACTGGTCTTATCTCGCGCTTCGTCGGCATGCTGACCGATTCTCGCTCATTCCTGTCCTATCCGCGCCACGAGTACTTCCGCCGGATCCTCTGCAATTTGATCGGCTCCGAAGCCGATCGTGGCGAACTGCCCGACGACTTCGATGCCTTGTCGCAGCTAATTGAGGATATTTGCTTCATCAATGCCAAACGACTCTTTGGACTCAAGGTCTAGCTGTGCTGAAGACCCACACACCAGTTTGGGATGATTCATGGGCAATCGTCCCTAAATACCTTCACGGAACCCATTGACACTCAGCGTCTAAATCGTAAATTCCCGCCCCTAAATTTTGCTCATGAGTCAAGACACCCTCGAAAAACATTCCTTCCAAGCCGAGATCCAGCAGCTGCTCGATCTCGTCGTTCACTCGCTCTACACCGACAAAGAGATCTTCCTCCGCGAGCTCATTTCCAACGCCTCCGACGCGATGGAGAAGATGCGTATCGTCGAGAGTACCGAGAAGGACATCCAAGACGCCAAGCTGGAACTCGATATCAACATCTCCGTCGACAGCGACGCCAAGACCATCACTATCACCGATCACGGCATCGGCATGTCTCACGACGAGATGGTCGAGAATCTCGGCACCATCGCGCATTCCGGTACCAAAGCCTTCCTCAAGGCCCTCAAGGAGGGTGGGGACTCGCCACAGAATCTCATCGGTCAGTTTGGTGTGGGCTTTTACTCGGCGTTCATGGTCGCAGATAAGGTGGAAGTTCACTCACGCTCCTGGCGTCCCGACGAGTCCGGCCATGTCTGGACCAGTGACGGCAAGACTGGCTACGAGATCGAAGCCACAGAAGGTCTGGAGCGGGGAACCAAGCTCGTGATTCACCTTAAAGAAGATGAAGCTGACTTCGCCAGCGAAGACCGCCTCAAGCACCTCATCGAGACCTACAGCAACTTCGTCGGCTTCCCGATTCTTCTCGGCGAGAAGCGCATCAACGAAGTCGAGGCCCTGTGGCTCAAGAACAAGAGCGAAGTCGACGACGAGCAATACAAGGCTTTCTACCAATTCGCCTGCAAAGCCTGGGACGAGCCCAAATACCGTCTCCACTTCAGCGCGGACGCTCCCATTGTCATCAACTCGCTGCTCTTCGCTCCCAGCGAGAACCCCGAGAAGATGGGCTTTACCAAGGCTGAGCCCGCCGTGGCCCTCTATAGCCGCAAAGTACTGATCGCTCCCAAGCCCGAGGGTCTGTTGCCTGACTGGATGCGCTTTATGAAGGGCGTCGTGGATAGCGCAGAC
>JBMYMN010000170.1:0-5190 GCA_049597355.1 Luteolibacter sp. | reverse complement strand
AAGGAGATCAGCGTGGACCAAATCTCCAGCCGCTTAAACGCCATCCTTGGAGATACTCCTGCCGGTTCGCGCAACGTGTATCTCAAAATACACAAAGATGCCTCTGCCAAAATTTTTGAGCCCGTGATCGAAGCCGCGGGTGCCTCTGGTAGTGATCTCTTTCATATCATCGAACCCGATCAATCATGACTCCTGCACCCGACAACGCCCCCCTCGTTAGCACCAAGCGCGAGCTACGCAATCTTGGCGCCAACACCCAAGCCACTGCCGCCGAACTCAAAGCCTTCCTCGCCGAGCTTAAGGGCCACAGTCCGCAAGAAATGCTGGGCATGGTTGCAGCCAGTCAACTGTTCCGCGCGCTAATACTCTCATCCATCCTCGTCTTTGCTCTCATCCTCGTTTTCACCGTCATTCCCTACTTCATGGGAGACGAGGAAACAACCAACACCACAGCTGAGGCCGAAGTCACCCAACCCGCTTCGGTTCAACCTGCTACCACTGAGCCTCAACTAGTAAATCCACAGCCGCTAGATCGCGCCCAGTCCGACTCCACACCCGCCAATCCTGCTCAACCCGATGTCTCTGCGCTGGGCGTGAATGAGGAAAAGAGCGCACCACCAAGCGTGAACCCACTGGACGGCAGCAACGATAACTTCCTCGACGGCTTGGACAACTGAAGCGATGCAGAAACGCCGAGTCATCGTCCTCCGCTTGGACAAAGTCAAACTGACCTCGGCTTACGGCGCAGTGTGGCTGCTGCTCTGGCTCGATTCCCTGCTCTTTTTTCGCGTTCCAGAATGGCTGGGCCTGATTGGCTTCGTGTTGGCGGCACCTGTAGTTCATTTGTGGCATAAGCACACCCGTCACTCTCCCATCAAGCACCGTGCTGTGATGAGCGTTGCCATTTTGCCTACATGGACGCTTTTAGCACAAATTGCCCTGCTCTTCTCAGCCTATGGCTTGATCGATACCATCCATTATCTAGGTCATGTCAGCCTCTTCTTCACGGGTCTTGCATGGGCCACTTGGGCTGTGGACCTCCAAACTCGGCGCATGGGACCAAGCCCGGAGGGCCGCATCTGGAATCCCTTCCATCTCGCAGCATGGTATTTCGGCAAGCGCAGTCGCAAACTGCGTCAGTCGCTAATGACTCTTCTGGCTTACAGTCTGACTTTCTTCGTTGCCTCTCTGATCATCACAAATATGACGGGCTGTTCCATTTATGAGTCCCCCGCCGGCGGCGGCGAGCAAGCCCGGCTCAAGCAGGTGGTGAAGGTGCAGAAAGTCGTGCAGAAGAACTATGTCATCAATCCCTTCAGCAGCATCCTCTTTCAACCACCTCCTATCGACCAAGTGAAACTGCAGATGCTGGAAGTCACTAAACATCTCTACGAAGTTGGCCAAGGAGAGGGCGAGGGAGCCGGGTTCTCTGCCGGCACCAAGCGCGGCAAGGTGCGCTTCATTCGGCTCAAATACGACGGTGGTGACTGGCAGCAGGACATGGAACGCGGTGCCGACCTCAATCTACTCACCGAATACGGCGTGCGCACCGGACATGAAGTCAGTGACCGGCCCGAGCCCATGGAAATCAAGCGCCTCAAGTCCTTCCCCGCCCGCAAGAGCCCCCCCATGGTCTACATGACCGGACAGCGCCAAATCCGCATTGGAGATAGCGAGGTCAAGATCCTGCGAGAATACCTCACGGAAAAACATGGCATGCTATTTGCCGACAATGGGGGTAGCAGCGGCTGGGAGCGGGATTTTGTTAGTGTGATGCAGCGCGTCTTGCCCACCATAGAGCCTATCTCGGTTTACCTAGACCACCCCATCCACCGAATTCCATATCATCTTCCGAAATTACCATACGTGGTGAAACACGGCCGCCCGGATGCGCTGGGCTGGGTGGTGGACGGGCGCCTCGTGGCCTACTACCATCCGGGTGACATTGGCGATGCTTGGGCCGACGGCCACTCCGGCGTGCCTCGCGAAGTCTGGGAGTCCTGCTTCCAGCTCGGCACCAACGTCATCTTTTACGCCCACGCTCAATACAACAAATGGCTCGAGAATACAAAGTAACCCTGTTCGCTGCACTGCTTCTGCTGTTGAGTCCATGCGCATGGTCCGGCTTGTCGGACCTTGAGCAGATTGACATCAAGACCTTCGAAAACATGCGCGAAGTCGAGCGCTATCAGATCAAGATCGCCGAGAAACACTATACCAAGGGCGACTTCAAGCTGGCGCTCATCGAATACGAGAAGTTCATTACTCTCTACGAGAACAGCCCCGGTGCACCCTACGCCCAGCTGATGTGGAGCCATTGCCAGTTGAAGCTCAAAAAGCCGGTAGCCGCCATGCGCGAGGGCTTCCAATCCGTCATTGACTACTGGCCGGATTCGCGTGAGGCCAACATCGCCGCCTACTGCATGGGGAACGCATACAAGAAGATGGGCGAGGTTAGGAAGGCCACCGAGTCTTTCAATGTGGTGATCGAGGATTATCCGCAAACCCACCTCGCCCTCCGCGCTACCCACGATCTCCTTCACTACGCCAAACTCCACAAAGACCAAAATCGGGTAATGGATCTGCTTGGGCAGCTGACCTACGACTGGAAGCGCCATAAATGGGCAAAGACGGCCTGCTTCAATGCCAGCCGTGAGTTGGCACTGATTCACTTCAACAATCAGGCCTTTTCCGAAGGCCGCCGTCTGGCTACTAGCTACAAGGACGAGCAACTCAACCAGGTGGTCTTCGACTTCACCGTGAAGACCGTACAGCACCTTCTCAAACAAAAAGGCAAACGATCAGAGGCCATCAAGCTGGGCGACCAACTCATCGCCAGCCTTCACGAGCGAGCCAAGCAGAACCCCGATCAGTCACGACCCATTCTCTACCGCGCCTGTGATATTCACTCCATGCTTGGCCGACCAAGTGATGTCATCAACATCTACGAAGACATCGCCAAGCGCCTCGGCCGCGATGATGACATCCTCGGCCGCATGGCCAAGTGGCAACTAAGCCGCAAGCAGACCGAAAGAGCAATTGAGCTCTACAACGAATTCAAGGATCAGGTGGCCGGCCAAGAAGCCATCGCCCAAATTTACACCAGCCAAGGCAAACTCGAGGCCGCTATTGCCGTCTACAGCACCTTATTGGATCTGAATGGTGCTAAGGGCGAAAGCTACAAGGGTTCGATTGCCAAATGCTACGAAGGGCTCAAGGAATGGAGGAAGGCCATCCAGATGTATCGCCAAATGGAAGGCTTTCCGGGAACTCACTTCAGTATGGCTCATTGCCATCGACAGCTAAAGGAATACAAAGATGCCATTGCGCTCTATGAGCAGTGCAAGGTAGTGGACAATGCCGCCCCGAGAGCCTCTCTTTACATCGGTTACACCTACGAGCAGGCCAAAGAAAAGGAGAAGGCCATTCGGACATTTCAGATGACCTGCAAGCGGTATCCCAAGAGCCGGTCAGCGAGTAGCGCGCATTCGCATCTGCAGAACAAATACAACATCCACGTGACTCTACTCTGGGCGTGGCTGAAGATGAGTGAGAGCAATTGCAGGCTTTACAAGACCTCACCTCCATCGCATTTTCCCGCCCCCACGGAGGGATGGCTGAGTCCGGTTTAAGGCACACGACTCGAAATCGTGCGTAGGGTTAAACCTACCGTGGGTTCGAATCCCACTCTCTCCGCCATTCTTTCTGTGAGGCATATGAAAACCTCAATTAAATTCAGTCAGCTACTGGCTTGGACGCCACTGTGTTTGACTCTTATCTCCCTACTCTATTTTTTTCTGAATGGGGACGCATTGCTCCTCGATGAGAACATCCTGAAATACACCGGTTTACCATTATTCATAGGAGGAGTTAGCTCCTTCTTTTGCATCGCTCTGAACATTGCTCGGATTGAGACCTCTCGATGCACAGGAATTGAATGATGGGAACGTGTAGGATTCATCATTCAGATCTTATTGATCTGCGGGATGTTCATCACATCAGTGATACTTAAGAACACCCTTTGAACCTAATCACTAAACACAATCGCCCTCTGCCCATCAATGATGGTCCGGTCGTGCACGTGATGCCGGATCCCACGAGCAATCGCTCTTCGCTCACAATTGCGCCCAAGCCGAGCCAGATCCGCAGGCGAATGAAAATGCTCCACCCGCTCCACCTCCTGCTCAATGATCGGCCCCGCATCGAGTTCTGAGGTCACGTAGTGACACGTCGCACCAATCAACTTCACCCCACGTTCGTGGGCCTGGCGATACGGGTTCGCCCCAATAAACGCAGGCAGGAAACTATGATGAATGTTGATCACACGCCCTGAGTAATCCGCACAGAAATCATCCGGCAAAATCTGCATGAAGCGGGCGAGCACAGTCAACTCCACCTTCTGTTCCTCGAGCAGTCCACGGATCTCAGCAAAACCCTCGGCCTTGCGCTCGCCATCCATGTCGATGTGGTGGAAGGGAAGACCCGCTTTCTCAGCCACATCACGACAATCCACTCGATTCCCAATGATGGAGGTGATCTCCACCGGCAACTCCCCCAGCCCGGTGCGCCATAAAATCTCATTGAGGCAATGGTCAGTCTTGGTGACCAAGACCGCGGTGCGCATCTTGTAGGGCAGGCGACGAAAGTGCCAATTGGCCTTCAATGATTTCCCCAAGGCCTCGAAACTGTTTATAAAATCATCCACCGACACAGTCATGCCGGGAGTCTCGATCTCGAAGCGGGCAAAAAATTTGGCATTGAGCGAATCCGAGAACTGGTTCAATTCCGACAAATTGCCGCCGAACTCTGCAATACGGCCTGCAACCTTGGCCACAATGCCGGGTTGGTCGGGACAGCTGAGCTTGAGAATAAGACCCTCGCGAGACATAGGGGGAGGCTGCACAGACCCCGAGCGATCGTCAACCGGTCATTGTCACCCTGCAAATGCCAAGGGATGACGATGAAAGGCCTCTCGACTGTCTGAAGCGGGCAGTGCGGGATTGCCGGTGCGCGGCAGGTCATCGGGAGCTCCATCCAGAATCATCTGGCGAACCACACTTTCATCAATGAATCCAGCATCGGCGGGAAGCGCCAATGCGCCCGTAGATTGGGCTGGTTGTCGATCCTGAAACGGGTTGATCACAAACTCGTTCATGAAGGATCACGTGTGCAATTTATCAAGAGAAGTCA
>JBMYMN010000169.1:0-5242 GCA_049597355.1 Luteolibacter sp. | reverse complement strand
GCTGGAAGATCTCGAGGCCAAGCATCCTGAACTAGCGAGTTGCAACTCGCCAACTCAGCGCGTCGGGGGTGACCCCATTGAGGGCTTTGAGCAGATCAAACACGCCCTGCCCATGCTCTCCATCGATGACGTCTTTGAACTCAAGGACACCGAGGAACCCGCGGAAGAACTCATCGCTTTCTACGAGCGCCTGACCAAGAACCTCGGGCGTGAGGACATCGCCGTGACCGTCGAACCCAAGATCGATGGCGTAGCCGTCAGTCTACTCTACCGCAATGGAACACTCGAATACGCTGCCACTCGTGGTGATGGCACCACCGGTGACAACATCACACACAACGTGCGCACCATCCGCAGCGTACCTCTACAACTTGAAGGCGACGCTCCGGCCGTACTTGAAGTGCGTGGTGAAATTTTCATGCCCAACAGGTCCTTCGCTGCGATGAACGCCGAACGCGACGAAGCTGGCCTGCCCACTTTCGCCAATCCGCGCAACGCCACGGCTGGCACCCTGAAACAACTCGATCCCAAGGTCGTGGCCAAGCGCCCCCTGTCATTCCTCGCTCATGGCCATGGAGCGTATGACGGCCCGGAGTTCAGCGACGGTATCGCCTTCAGCAAGTCGCTGGAAATCCTTGGGCTACCACTCAACCAGCCACTGATTGAAGCCGGCAACCTCAAGGAGGTACTCGCCGCGGTGAAGCGCATCGATACCGAACGCCACGACCTCGGCTACGGCACGGATGGTGCAGTGATTAAGATCGTTAGCCTCGACGAACGCGAACAGCTCGGCTCCACCTCTCGCGCCCCGCGCTGGGCCGCCGCCTACAAGTTCCTGCCCGAACAGCAGGAGACCAAGCTTTTGGACATTACCATTCAAGTGGGCAGAACAGGTGTCCTTACCCCCGTCGCAGAACTCGATCCGGTGCTCATTTCGGGAACTACTGTTTCGCGCGCCACCCTGCACAATCAGGATGAAATCGACCGCAAAGAAGTTCACATTGGTGCCAAGGTTCTGGTGGAAAAGGCTGGAGAAATCATCCCCGCCATCGTCAAAGTGACCGAAGCCGTGAAGGGTGCGAAACCCTACTCCATTTTCGAAGCGGTTGGTGGGGTATGCCCTTCGTGTGGCGCACCCATTACTCAGGAAGACGGCTTTGTAGCCTGGCGTTGCTGCAACTTCCAATGCCCGGCCCAGGCAGTGACGCGCATTACACACTTTGCATCGCGCAAGGCACTTGATGTCGATGGCCTCGGGGAAACCGTAGCCGAGGCTCTTGTGCGCCATGAACTCTGCACCACTCCACTCGATCTCTTCAAACTGGAGGAGCAGACGCTCGCCGATCTCAACCTCGGCACCGATGAAGCCCCACGCCGGTTCGGTGAAAAAAACGCGGCACGTGTTATCAGCTCTCTGAACGAAGCACGGGGTAAAGCCCTCAACCGCTGGCTCTATGCCATGGGCATCCGCCATCTTGGCGAGTCCGCTGCCAAAGAACTCTCCAGACTGCATCAGTCACTCGCAGAAATCGTGGAGTCCCCGCTACTTGCCGAACTGCTCAACGATACCCGCGCGGATGCCAAAAAGAAAAACAAGCTCTTAATCCCCTATGAGATCACCGGAGACGTTGGTCCGGCCGTAGCTCAGACCATCCGCGAATTCTTCGACTCCGCTGCAGGCGAACACGTATTGCAAGGATTCAGCGAACTACACATCGATCCCCGCTCCGACAATCACCTACCAAAACCCGCCGAAGCCGACACTTCGGACCTGCCGCTCATCGGCAAGACCTTCGTCATCACGGGCACGCTCAGCGAGGACCGCAGCAGCTTCAAGCAACTCATCGAGGCCAAGGGTGGCAAGGTCAGTGGCTCAGTATCCAAGAACACCGATTATCTCCTGGCCGGAGAAGGTGGCGGATCCAAACGCGACAAGGCGGAGTCCTTGGGTGTGGAAATCCTCGATGAGGAAGCCCTCAAGGCCTTGATGGACTGAGGGTTCGAGCCTGCCATCGCAGCCTTCTTCCTTGCCGCTGAGCTATGAAAAAGGCAGCTTTACGCCGTGCCGGAAGAGTTGGATCAAGATTGGATGGAAGAACTGAACCGAGCATTGGAGCATTCCAATGCCTCGGCTCTCTTGGCGGCTGCAACAAACATCCACTACGCCGACCTTGCTGATATCTACGAGGATCTGAGCGACAAGAAGCGCGATCTACTGCTAAAGACCATTGGTCCCGAGATGGCAACCGATCTCGTGGCCGAACTGCCCGACACACTGATTGAAGATGCCCTCAATCACTTCAAGCCGGCACAGCTCAAAGTCTTGCTTGGCAATCTCTCTGATGATGACCGCGTCGACGTCTTCCAAGATGTAGACGACGAAACGCAGGGTCGCTATTTCGGCCTACTGGGTGCAGAGGATAAGGAACTCACCAAAAACCTTCTCAAGTATGAGGAGGATACTGCGGGTGGCCGGATGACCACTCAAATTGGTCGTGTCACTGCTGACATGACGGTCAAAGAGGCTCTCACTGAACTGCAGCGTGACATTGAGGATACCGAAACACTCGCCCGAATCTTCGTGGTCGACAAAGATGGCCGCTTGGTCGGCAAATTGCGGCTGCGAGATCTTGCTTTCAACACATGGGATACCCCCGTCCGCGACCTGATCTTGGATGCAGACGAATACATCCTCGCTTCCGCTGACCAAGAAGAGGCTGCAAGGCTCCTAACCAAGTACGACCTCGTCGTATTGCCGGTGGTCGATGAGTTCCATCATCTACTCGGAGTGATCACCTATGATGATGCCTTGGAAATTGTCGAAGAGGAATCGACCGAAGACATCGAGAAACTGGCGGGTATCGGTGGTGAGCAATCCGAGATTTCCTACATCAATACCGGAGCTGCCCGTCACTACCAACGTCGAGTGGTATGGCTCGTGGGCCTCGCCTTCGTCTCCATTGCCTCAGGTTACGTAATGTTTCGCTTTAGCGAAACGCTGGAACAGGCCTTCATTCTTTCCCTCTTTCTGCCCATGGTTGTGGCTGCCGGCGGCAACTCCGGTGGACAGGCGGCTACCATGGTCATCCGTGCGATGGCACTCGACGAGATCAGCGCAGGCAATGCACTGCGCATCGCCTGGAAAGAAGCCCGCACCGGTCTGATGCTCGGACTTACGCTGGGTATCGCGATCTCCGCGTTCATCACTCTGGTGCTTCCCTTCATGTATTCTCTTGGTGGCGCAGACTTTGAATTCACCACACTGGCAATGGCCGTCGCCGTCGCTCTGACCGTTCAGGTACTGACCTCTACCGTCATGGGGGCGATGCTGCCAATCGCAGCGCGATCCATCAAACTTGACCCGGCTGTAGTCTCTTCGCCCTCGCTGTCTTCCATTGTGGATGTTACGGGCATGCTAATCTACTTTACTGTAGCGAGTGGCATACTGAGTCTACATTGAACTTGGTTGGTGAATCGACGACTTTCGGGCCGGTAATGAGGGCACACATCGCAGGCGATGCACATCCTACAGCGAACTCGAGACTTATGGCTTGATCGCACAGACACCTGAGGTCATACCCATCTCGCCCTCAGGCAAACGGAGAGGTGGCAGAGTGGTCGAATGCACCGGTCTTGAAAACCGGCGTTGGGCAACCAACCGTGGGTTCGAATCCCACCCTCTCCGCCATCAGCCCGGCGCGGCGTAGGCTGCGCTCCGCGAGGATCAAGTGGAATAGATCCATCCCGACTACTCCCCTTGAAACTGACTCTTCCAGTAATCCAATCTCTCCTTGATACGCTTTTCCAACCCCTGTTCCCCCGGTCGATAATACACCCGTCCTTCGGGTAAATACGCTTGCGGCACATAAGCCCCGTCATAATCGTGTGAGTAGAGGTAGTGCATGGCTTCCAGCGATTCGCCCGAGGCTTCGGCCAGCTTCTTGCGGGTCTTGGTGCGCAAATGAGGCGGCACGTCCAAAGTCTTCCCCTGCTCCACGTCCGACATCGCGTGACCGATCGCTTCATAAGCCGTATTCGATTTCGGCGCAGTGGCCAAATATAGCGTTGCATGAGCCAACGGGATCCGCCCCTCGGGCATGCCGATAAACTCAAAAGCCTGTTGTGCATCCATGGCCACCCGCAGCGCATTGGAATCTGCCAAGCCAATATCTTCTGAAGCTGAGATCACCAGCCGACGAGCAATGAAGCGTGGATCCTCTCCTGCATACAGCATCTTTGCCAGCCAGTATAAAGCAGCATCTGGATCTGAGCCTCGGATGGATTTAATCAAGGCCGAGGCAGTGTCGTAATGGGCGTCTCCTTTGGCGTCATAGACTACCGCTTTGCACTGAATCGATTCTTCAGCTACTGCCATGGTGATCTCAATCTCACCCTTGTCATTGGTAGCTGTGGTTATGCAAGCAAGCTCCAGAGCAGTTAGAGCCTTGCGCACATCACCGTCAGATTTTTCGGCAAGATGATGTAACGCCTTGGGGTCTGCTTTGATTGCCTTGTCACCCAACCCGCGTTCATGGTCGGTAATGGCGCGCTTCATAACTGCCAACACATCCTTCGTGCCCACGGGTTCGAGCTGGAAGACCTGCGAACGCGACACCAAGGGTGAGTTGATATAAAAAAAGGGATTGTGAGTGGTGGCCCCAATGAAACGCACGACTCCGCGCTCTATGTGCGGCAACAGAACATCTTGCTGCGACTTGTTGAAGCGGTGAATTTCATCGATGAATAGGATGGTCGTTTGATTGCGTAGATCCCTGTAGGTGCGGGCTTGATCAATCTTTGCGCGAATTTCCGCCACGTTGGAATCTACCCCATTGAGCGATTCGAAGCGCGATCCAGTGCTCTTGGCAATCACATGTGCGAGCGAGGTCTTACCGGTGCCTGGGGGGCCGTAAAAGATCAAGGAAGTGAAACGATCTGCTTCAATGGCTCTCCTGAGCAGCTTGTCTTTGGCCAGAATGTGCTGTTGGCCCACCATATCCTCAAGCGAGATCGGGCGCATCCGTGCTGCCAGCGGTTCATCGGAAACTGGAACTCCAGCATTGGAGTCTTCACCTTGGGGTTGGGTCGTAAAGAGATCGCTCACGGTCTTGAATGTAGATGTTACAATCCTGTGGTAATCTGAACCAGTATGGATCGTCTCCAACGCGGAATCCAAGAGGACTGGGGCAAATAATCACATTTCATTGGATTAAAGTCGAAAGATCATATTTTAACTTGATGT
>JBMYMN010000168.1:0-5303 GCA_049597355.1 Luteolibacter sp. | reverse complement strand
CGAAACGCTTGTGGTTTTTGACAGCCTTAAGCGCGCGGTGGGCAGAGGCGATGTCGAAGGCGATTTCGGTGGGGTGCACTTCGAGGGCGAAGTTAACCTTCACTTTATCGAATTCCTCAAGAATGGGACCGAAACGTTTGGCGAAATCTTGAAAACCTTTTTCGAGGAAGGCTTGGTCGGTCGGGGGGAAGGCGTAGAGGGCGTGCCAGATCGATGAGCCGGTGAAACCGTTTACCACAGGTGCGAACTTATCGAGGACCTCTCGTTTGGGGCGCGCGTCCATGAACTTGCGACAGGCTTTGGCAGTCTTGATCATCTTTTTTGCAGCACGCTTGCGCACGCCTTCAGGGTCACCATTGCCCCAGACGTCTTCGGGAAGGATGGCCTTGTGCCGCTCGTCGATGTTGTCGCAGATGGCTTGGCCGACGAGGTGGCTAGAGATGGAGTAGCAGGTTAGACCGTGGTCGGAGAGCAGTTCCCACTTTTGCTTGATGTATTTCTTGCTGCTGAAGGCCTGATCAACGTCGAAGTGATCGCCCCAGCAGGCGAGTTCGAGGCCGTCATAACCCATCTCGTATGCGAGGGGGGCGAGTTTTTCGAGGGGAAGGTCGGCCCACTGGCCGGTGAAGAGGGTAACGGGTCTGGACATAATCAGATGGATTCGGGTTGCGGACAAAAACCTGTCGCAAGCCTATCGGCCCATCAATGCAAAACTGCCTTAAATGGCTTGGTGATCAGGTCATTCAACGGAGATCACTTTTTCATTTTGATTGGCTTGCCGTTTTTGTCGTAGGGCTTACCGTCCTTGCCAATCATGGTGTAGCTTCCACCAGACTCTTCGGCCATCTTGAGCATGGCCTCTTTGGTTTTGGGATCCATCATGGCGACCGTGTTGATGATCACGCCTTTCTTCTTGGCTTTCTTGCCGATCTCTTCGCCTAGCTGAACCATATTGCCGCCACAGGATCCGTCGGTCATGAAGAAGATGACGTTGGGTTTGGGATTCATGCGCAGTGCCATGTCGATGGCGGGTTTCCAAGTAGTGCCCCAAACCAGTTTGGTTTCCTCGATGAGTTTCATCGACTTCTTGATTTGAGAGCTTTGGGGTTTGAGCCATTTGGCAACTTGGGCCTTGTTCTCGTCTTTGACACTAAAGCTGTGGGCTCCGCCACCGGATTTCCATTCGTAGGTCTTGCCGTTGCTGATGACCTTGCTGATACCACCTTTGTTAAGCTTAACCTGATCACCGGCCACCCATGCGGGGCCGGCGAAGAAAATGAGCTGATAACCGAGCTGACCCTTGAGTTCGCCGACGGAGCGGGCCAGCTCAGTGCGCATGAGTTGATCTTTTTGACCCTTCATGGAGGCCGAGTAGTCAATGACGTAGGCAACACGATCAGCCTTGGTCTTGGTGTTGAAGAAGGAGGCAGAACCAGAGCCGGAACCGGAACCACTACCCCAGCCGCTGCCGAAGTCTCCATCCATACCGAAATCAGAATCGATAGCAGTAACTTCAACTTCAGGTACTGGAATGGTGACGTTGGCCACAGCGGTGGAAGCGATTACCTTGGCAACTGATGAGGATGGAGCAGAGGGCTTTTTCTTGATGGTCTCCTTATGAGTCTTGCGTTCGTCTTTCTGTTCTTTCTGCTCGTATTCGTAGCTCACGATGACCGGGACTTCTTTGAAGTTGGGCTGAAGTAGAAACAGCGATAGGATTAGCATGATCAGCGTGATAAAGAGGAAAGCGATAGCCGCACTGCTGGCGGCCTGCATTTTTTGAGACCTTCGCATAGCCTTGGTGGCCTCAGGAGAGTTTGCATGCAGCGACATCTTTTTTGGCTGAGTGAGACTAATTGTCAGGTAATAGACGAAGAACTCCTATCTTCATGAGTTACCGCAGAGTATTTTGCAAAAAATAGGGGGCACGAAAGATCTGAATAGAAACACTAAAAATACTCGCTCAGATCGGCCTGACAAGAAGAAGCGTCTACCTCCATAGAAAGGTTGGATTCTATGCCTCCCCCATATCTGGGTAGGGTTATTTTGCCGCATTAGCCAACTTCCCGTGCTTTTTGCGCATGGAGGCCAGCTGATCTGTGTATGTTGGATCCTTGACCAAGTTGTTTTGCTCCAGCGGGTCTTTGGTCAGATCAAAAAGTTCCTCATATTTCCATTCCGGCCACCAACTGTATTTCATGGTCTTGGTGACTACGGCCTCGGAGGCGGGGATGCGGTCGCGTGATGTGATGGTGCCGTGCTGGTAGAAGAACTCTTTGCGCCATGCTTTGTTCGCTTTTGGGTTCGGGCCGTGCACATAGAGCGGTGCAAGATCCTGACCTTGCACGCCCTTGGGGATGTCGAAGCCGAGTGCTTTGAGAATGGTCGGGGCTAAATCTACGTTGAGAGCAAACTCGTTATTTTTCTGACCGCGCTTATCTTTTGGGATGCGTGGGTCAAAAACGATCATCGGAACGCGAATGCTCTCCTCGTAGGGATACCACTTGTCGGCGAGCATGCGGTCGCCGTGGAAGTAGCCATTGTCACCCAGGAAGATGATGAGAGTATTCTCCAGTTCACCCTCTTTGCGCAAACGCTCGATGACAGCACCACAGACCTCATCCACTTCGGTGCAGAGGCGGTAGTAGTTCTTCATCATGGTCTGGAAGTTTTCATCGGTGGTGAAGCGCCAGTGGTAGCGTTTCACGCCCTCGTTTTTCTCGGTCTGTAGGAAGGGGGGGAGATTTTTGTGGGCCTTCTCGCTACGCATCTCAGGGTTGGGAATAGTGACGTCGGTGTAGAGTTTCATGCTGTGAGGCTGCGGCAGGAACTGCTTGGGATTGGGATCCTCGGCGTGGGCGGCGAAAAAACAGAGGTTGAGCAGGAAGGGTTTGTCCTTGGGGCGGTTGTCAAGGAAGTCCATGGAGTCCTTCAGGTTTTTGGCGGTGACGTGGATCTTGTTGCCTTCCTCGTCCTTGATCCAATGGCGTCCGCTGTAGCTGCGCCCGAAATCGAAATTCTTGGGATTAAACTTGCCGCAATGCCATTTGCCGACATGGCCGGTGTGGTAGCCCTTGGCGCGAAGGATGCCGGGGTAGGTTTCCGCCCAGGGGGTGACGAATCGTTTGAAGCCCTTGTTGCCATGACGCGACATCCACTGGCCGGTCATAATGGACGCGCGGCTTACACCACAAATGGATGTAGTGACGCAGGCATGAGTGAAGTTCACCCCATTGGCAGCAAGTCTATCCAGATGAGGCGTTTTGACGATGGGGTTGCCGGCAGCGCCGAGTGTGTCGTAGCGCCAGTCGTCGGCGAGCATGACGACGACGTTCATCGGTTTCTTCTCGGCGTGAGCCGCCAGGATGGTGGCGAAGGCTACCAGAAGCGATTGGAAAAGGGTTTTCATGAAACGAGTGAGGTAAGGATCAAGGATTATACCAGTCATCGAGTTTGGTAGTCAGCCTCTTAACGCGCTCTACTTCATCCTTGGCGAGGTTGGTTTTTTCCCAGGGGTCCTCAGCGAGGTTGTAGAGCGAGACCTTTTCGTCGCCGGCGGTGTGGATCATCAGCTTCCAATCGCCCTCGATCACAAAACGGCCGTCGAGAGTGCCATGGGGGAACTTCTTCTTGGTCATGTCGTGGGCAAAGTCGATGCCGTAGATGGTGTCGCGGGCTTCGACGGCCTTACGGTCGAGCAGATCGAGGCCGGTGAGGTTCTTGGGCATGGAGCAGCCGGTGAGCTTGGAGATGGTCGGCCAGATATCGATGTTGCTGGCGAGATGTTTCTCATCGATGCGGGGCACGATCTGACCCTTCCAAGAGAGCATGAAGGGGGTGCGGATGCCGCCTTCGTAGATGGTCTGCTTGGAGCGGTCGTCGTAGCGTTGTGGCTTGTCAGGATTCTGGATCCAGCCGTTGTCGGTGGTGTAGATGATGACGGTGTCCTTGAGTTGGTCGATTTCCTCGAGGTGCTTGATGAGTTCACCGATGGCGCGGTCGTGCCATTCGCAGTTGGCCCAGTAGCGGGCGACGGCCGGGGTGGGGGCCACCTTCAGATATTTGTCCAGTAGATCCTTGGGTGGGTTGTGCGGGGTGTGGGGAAGGAACACGCCATACCAGACAAACCAGGGCTTATCGCCGGCTTCCTTGATGAAGTCGTAGATGGGTTGTTGCCCATCGCGGCCGATCTTGAGGCCGACGTCGCCGTGACGACCACCGCGTTTGGGGTCACCGTGGGTCATGCCGTGAGTGAAGCCGCTGTCCGTCACCGGATTGCCCTCCCACCACTTGCCGGTCTGAAGTGTTAAATAGCCGTTATCCTTGAGTGCATGCATGATGTTTGGCGAATTATTGAATGTTTTCACCAACTCGGCGTTTAGGGCGGGGCGAGCCGCACGGCCCGTCTTGCCGTCAACTTCCGCCCACTTGGGATCGTTGCCGGTGACACCATGCTCCTGAGGGTAGAGTCCAGTCACGATGGTGGCCAGAGATGGACGGCAGAGGGGGACGGGTGTGTAGCCGCGGGTGTAAGTGAGTGACTCCTTGGCGAGCTTGTCGATCACCGGGGTGTCGATGTGCTCGTGGCCCATGAAGCTGTAGTCTCCCCAGGACTGGTCATCGGAGAGGAGAAAGAGGATGTTGGGCTTCTTGGTCTTTTCGGCTTGGGAGATTCCGGTGAGGCCGAGGACAGCGAGGGTGATGATGGAGAAAATTCGCATAGCATTGATACAGGGGGCTGGGCGGGCGGCTTTCAAGCACTAGACGCGTCCAGATGGCAAAAACTGCCACTTGAATCCTGAGTTGCCGCGGATCAGACTTCCACCGTGATTCCCAACGTCCTCGCCGAACGCTACGCCTCCGCCGCACTTTCCCAAATCTGGTCTGCCGAAGGCCGCATTATTCTTGAACGCGAATTCTGGATCGCGGTGATGAAGGCACAGAAGGATCTGGGTTTGGAAATTCCCCAAGAGGCGATCGATGCTTACGAGGCCAACAAGAAGAGTGTGGACGTGGCCTCCATCATGGAGCGTGAGCGCATCACCCGTCACGACGTGAAGGCCCGTATTGAAGAGTTCAACGGTCTCTCCGGTCACGAACACATCCATAAGGGCATGACCTCGCGCGATCTCACCGAGAATGTGGAGCAGCTTCAGGTCTATCGTTCACTGCTGGTCGTTCGTGATAAGGCCGTCGCTGCACTCGCCCGCATGAGTGCCCGCAGTCAGCAGTGGAAGGATCTCGTCATTACTGCACGGACTCATAATGTCGCGGCTCAACCGACCACCATGGGTAAGCGCGTA
>JBMYMN010000167.1:0-5331 GCA_049597355.1 Luteolibacter sp. | reverse complement strand
ACAGTTGGTGAGCTGAAAATTCAGGGAACTGTTGCATGAAATCCATCAAAGAAAATGCGTGTTCACGCAGGTTGAGAGATGGAGGCGTTGAATGGGTATCAAAGAATGGGTCTTCTCGTTTAGTTCTGATGAGAGCTCAGAGCGGGCCTGTGATGCACAGGGTGACGACATAACCAATGTTGCAGGCGATATGAAGCAACTGATCTACCACAAGGTTGTACAATTTCTTACTCTTGCCAGTGTCAATTAGGATATGGAGTACGAATTCGACTAGCCCCAAATATAGGTTGCCGGTGACCAGCCACACGCCGCCCGCATGAATCGTGGAGTGAGCGAGCAAAGCAATCAGCCATTCGGACGCGCTACCGGCAGCATGACGATCCTTATGCTGCGCCATGTAGGCGCTCTGCAGCGGATAGTCCGCTAAGGCATGTGCGATGATCAACGCAAAGAAGACTGCCGCGGGGCCCTGTTCAAGAATGGCGTTCAAATGGATGAGATTGGGATTTGTTGAAAAAGTGATCTCAGGACCACGAGTCAAAAAAGGCCTCTTTCTCGTGAACCAACAGTTTTTCGTTCATGGAGCGGATGCGTGAGGAAGCCTGCTTGAGTAAGCCCTTTAATACAGCGACGCCGGTGATTGGGTCGTCGCGAAAAAGACTCTCTATTTCGTTACGGCTTAGACTCCAGATCAGGCAATCACCCATGGAAGTCACGTCGGCGCTGGCAGTGCCGGGATCGAACAGGTTGATCTCGCCCAGAGTGTTGCCTTCGCTGAGCTTGGCGAGTAATACGGTGCGGCCCTCGACGTTCGAGGTTACATGGAGTTTGCCGGAGAGGACGAGATACAGGGTGTCCTGCTTGTCGCCTTGGGTGATGAGTTTTTGACCGTCGGCGGTGCGTACAAACTTGCCGTAACCGGTCAGGAACTCACGATGTTCGCCAGCGACTTCGGAGAGATAGCCAATGGCAGGTATTTCAGGGAGGGGGGAACTTTGCATAGTAAGGAGGTGTATCACATCAAAGATGATGAGACGGATCAAGAACGAAGCATAAGTATATTTACCTGACCTGCAGACGGCATGAAATCAGGATTTTCGACATGATGGCTCGATTGGGAGTTGCCAACAACGCGTCCCTTCTGAGAATAACTCCCCCTCGCCCACATCGGCAGATTTACCCAGAGACATTTACCATTATGAGCAAACCAGTACGCATCGGATTGATCGGCTACGGCTTCATGGGCCGCACGCACTCAAACGCCTATTCTCAACTCGACCACTTTTTTGACACCGAACATGTGCCGGTGCGACAGGCTGTCTGCGGCCGAAGCGAAGAGAAGGTCAAAGCATTTGCTGAAAAGTGGGGTTATGCTTCATATGAAACCGATTGGCGCGAGCTGGTAAAACGCGACGACATCGACGCCATCGATATCTGCACCCCCAACGATTCCCATGCCGAGATTGCTCTGGCCTGTATTGAAAACGGCAAGATGATCCTTTGTGAAAAGCCTTTAGCCCTCAATGGAGAGCAGGGTGAGAAGATGGTCGAAGCGGTAGAAAAGTCGGGCCTCCCCAACCTCGTTTGGTACAATTATCGGTTCCTGCCTGCGGTTACCCACGCCAAGAACATTGTCGACGGCGGTGAACTCGGCCGGGTATTTCACTACCGCGCCAACTTTCTGCAGGACTGGACCATTTCTGAAGATCTTCCCCAAGGCGGTGAGGGTCTCTGGCGTCTGGATGCTGCCGCGGCCGGTTCAGGCGTGACCGGTGATCTGCTCGCTCACTGTATCGATACGGCTCGCTGGATTAACGGTGACATCGTCTCTGTGTCGGCAATGACCGAGACTTTCATCAAGGAGCGCGTGCACACTGAAACCGGTGAGAAACAGCCCGTGACCATCGATGACGCCTGCTCCTTCCTCGCCCGCTTCGAAAACGGCTCTCTCGCCATCTTCGAATCCACCCGTTACGCCCGTGGCCACAAGGCGCTCAAAACCTTCGAGATCAACGGCGAGCATAAATCGCTTTTCTGGGATCTTCACGATCTCAACCGCCTGCATTACTTCGATCATGGTGTTCCCGGCGACCGTCGTGGCTGGAGCAACATCCATGTCTCCGACGGTGATCAACCCTATTGCGGTAATTGGTGGGTGCCCGGCCTTTGCCTCGGTTATGAGCACAGCTTCACCCATGCCCTCGCTGAGTTCTTTAAGGATCTAGACAACCCTGCCGATAAGAAGCGATACCCTGATTTCAAGAATGCGCTCGGCACGCAGTATGTTTGTGACGCCGTGCTTGAGTCGGCCAAAACCCGGCAGTGGGTAGACGTGAAGAAAGCCTGATTCATTTGCTCCGTCTGATATAGCGACTTTCCGCGTGACAGTTTCTGGCGCATGGGCCCGTATTGGGCCCATGCGTTTTTTTGTCATCCCGCTGTGTGTCGTCTCCTTCGCTCTGGTGCTTCCGTCATTGGCCTCATCTCAGATCCAATGGATATGGTCTCGTAAGAATGCCAGTAAAGATGAGAAGGTATTCTTCCGCAATGAATACACCCTGCCAGAAGGCGCCAAGGCCTGCAGCCTGACCGTCACCTCGGACGACTGGTATCAGTTGTATGTGAACGGAGAAAAGGTGGGCATGGGCTCCGATTGGGCGGCGCCTGCCAATTACGACATCAAGCCTCGCCTCAGAAAGGGTGCCAATGTAATCGCTTTGGAGGTTCGCAATAACGCCGGTGCCGGGGGTATGGCCCTGCGTGTGCGTGCCACTCTCAAGAATGGCAGGCCTCAGGATGTGGACAAGGGATGGAGCACAGCGGCAAAGGCGCCCAAGGGATTTAAGCCGGCGGTCGTCATCGGTAAGATGGGTGACGGGCCATGGGGCATGGTTATCGATAACGCAGGCGCCCAGGTTGCCGAAGGCTTTGTCGATGTCACCAAAGACTTTTCAGTTTCCGAGGGCTTCAAACTCGAGAAGCTTTACAGCGTGCCCAAGAGCCAGGGTTCCTGGGTGGCGATGACCATGGACGACAACGGTCGCTTTTACACCGCCAACCAAGGTGGCAAGATCTACCTCGTCACCGTGGGTGAGGATTCCGTCAAGGTCGAGGACACCAAGGTGCCCATTACCGGTGCCCAGGGTTTGCTGTGGCATCAGGGTGTGCTCTGGGTGAGCATCAACGAAGGCAAAGGTCAGGGCGTCTGGCGCATTACTGACGCTGATGGCGATGGCATGGTAGAAAAGGCCGAGCATATCAAACCTGTTCAAGGCCGCGGTGAGCACGGCCCGCATGCGCTCGTTCCTTCACCCGACGGCAAGTGGATTTACTTTGTCGCCGGCAACCACGTCAACATGGCCGAGATGGACAAGTCCATGGTGCCTCAGGTTTGGAAAGAAGATCATCTGCTACCGCGTCGTCCCGATGCTCGCGGTCACGCCCGCACTCGAATGGCTCCTGGTGGATGGATTGCGCGCTTTCGTCCCGATGGCACCAACTGGGAACTGGTCTCCATTGGATACCGTAACCAATACGACGCGGCCTTCACTGCCGAGGGCGATCTCATTGCCTACGACGCCGACATGGAATGGGATCTTGGCATGCCCTGGTATCGCCCGACTCGCATCTGCCAAGTGGTTCCTGGTTCTGAATTCGGCTGGCGCAACGGCACTGGCAAGTGGCCCTCTTACTACGAGGATAGTTTGCCCGGCCTGCACGATATCGGCCCTGGATCTCCCACCGGCGTGGTATCTGGCAAAGGCGCCAAGTTCCCCGCCAAGTATCAGAAGGCCATCTACTGCCTCGATTGGACCTTCGCCACCATCTACGCCATGCACCTCACCCCTGATGGCAGTAGTTACGAGGTTGAGCGTGAGGAGTTCATTGCCGGCAAGCGCTTCCCGCTCACCGACGCGCAGATCGGTCAGGACGGTCGCATGTATTTCATGACTGGCGGTCGTCGTACTGAATCCGCGATGTGGCGCGTGACCTATACTGGCAGCGACTCCACCTCAGCCGTGCCTTTCAAGAACAAGGAACTCAAGCTGATGGATCCCGCGACTGCGACCAAGGCGTTAGCCAGCAAGGATCGATATGAGCGCTTCAGCGGTCGTGTCGCCCTTGAAGTTCAGAATGCGGCGGCCCTCAAGAAGATCCTCAACAATAAGGACGCAGACGCATGGTCGACCATCCAAGCCGCCATTGGTGTCGCTCGCACCGGTAAAGCGGAAGATGCCGAGACCTCCCTTCTCGCTCTTTGCAGGCTCGACTGGGCCAAGCTCGATGAACCTCAGCAAATTGCCTGGCTACGCGCCGTGGGTCTCACCTATAGCCGACACGGTGACCAAGGTGCTCAGGCCCGCAAAACGCTGCTCGATACCATCGACGTCCACTATCCGGCCAAGAGCGACAATCTCAACCGCGAGCTTTGCCGTGTGCTCTCCTATCTGCAGGCACCTGCTGTGGTCTCACGTACTCTCAGTCTGATGGATACTGCTGGGCCGACCCCTACCCCCGACTGGTTGGCCCTCGCCGAGCGCAACGATCGTTACGGCGGAACGGTGAAGGCCATGATGGCCAACCTGCCACCCGAACTCGTAATCCACTACGCATACTGCCTGCGAGTGGTGAAGGGTCCGTGGAAGGCGGATGAGCGCAAACGGTACTTCCTTTGGATTGCCAAGCTGATGAGTAACAGGGGTGGCAACAGCTATGCCGGTTTCCTCAAGGGCATCCGTGAAGATGCCCTCGCCAATGCGACTGATGACGAGAAAAAGACCGTTCAGGCGATGAAGCTCATGGTGGCCGCCAATCCTTTTGCCAACCTTCCTCCAGTGAAGGGCCCGGGCAAAACCTGGAGCGTGGATGAAATTGTGGCTCTGTCTAAGGACCTCAAGGGAGCAGATCCCAAGATGGGCAAGGATATGTTCAAAGCAGGCTTGTGTGCTGCTTGTCACCGTTTTGGCGGTGAAGGTGGAGCCGCTGGTCCGGACCTCACCGGCCTCGCCGGCCGCTTCAGTCCCCGTGATTTGGCCATGGCCTTGCAGCAGCCCAACGAGATTATCTCCGACCAGTTCGCTTTCGACCTGATCATCCGACAGGATGGCTCGTCGCTCACCGGCAAGATTGTTGAGGAAAAGGATGAGAAGTGGCTGGTCGCCACCAATCCTTACGACCTCAGCCAGACGGTCGAAGTGGAGCGTGGTGACATTAAACAGGTGAAGCCATCGCCCATCTCACCCATGCCTGCCGGTCTGGTGAACCGCATGGGAGAGAAAGAACTGAAGGCTCTGCTCGCCTACCTGCTTGGTGCCAACTAAATTGGCGCGG
>JBMYMN010000166.1:0-5370 GCA_049597355.1 Luteolibacter sp. | reverse complement strand
GTTTGGGATCTGTGGTTTTATCGAGGAAGGCTAGCAGGGTTTCAATGCCTTGAATATCCTTCCATTCCGATAGCGCCTTGGTGGCGGCACGGCGAGTATTGATGTCTTCCGCCTCAAGTGCGCTGCTGATCTGCAAAAGCGCTTCGTTGGTGCTACATCTGCCAAGGATGCGAATGAGGGCATACTTAGCCGTCTGGTCTTTGCTTTTTTCATATGCCGCCAAAACCTTGGAAGAAATCGACTCTCGAGCCAGGCTGTTGTCGATAATGTGTCCAAGATTGCGTTCTACCTCGCGTTGCAAAGACAAATCCTCAGTGGTGGCAATGGCATCAAGGTATTGCATCACGTGTCCATCGTTGCCCATGCCATACGCCGCACGATAGCAGTCGATTGCTACCCCCCTCTCCGTAGTCTCTGTGGCGTAATTCAAGAGCAGCGGCAGCACGCCTGGACTTTCACGAAAACCAATGACATGGCGAATCAGGTTGCTTCTGGCTTCTGCCCGTAAATTGGGTTCTTTCGCAAAATTAAGTATGGCAATATCAAAATTCACGCCATCCGGTGCCTTGGCCTTGATGAGTGCTGTGTAATATGCATCGCGATTCTCGATAGCACCGGTGTGAGCGATATTGCCGAGGAGCAAATTCAAATCGCTCCGAGTCATGGGCAACTCGGTCACCTCAGCTTTGGCAGCCTTCTTCAACAGATCGCTAAGACGCTCATTCGCCTTATTCTGTTTGCTTTGACTCAAGATCATCCAAACCACAATGATTATGGCGATACCGAGCACGGCGCCGATCATGCCCTTCGCTGCAGCCGACATCGGCGGCTTGGGTGGCTTGGCCAGAGGAATAACTGTTGGTGCTTGATCAGGCTTCTGGCTCTCCTGAGAGCTTGACTGAGGGGCAGAAGAAGAGAGCGGGCTACTGGCAATGTCATGGGTGTCGCTCGTTTCGGCTGACGGGGATATCGGCTGCACCTCAATAGCTTGATTGGTGGACTCCTCGACTATCGGCGGGTCCTCATCCTCGGGAACGTCCTCGAAGATGGCCATATCCTGCACACTTTCCTTATCACCTGGCGGTTTGATCTTCACGCCCCGAATTGGCTCGGGCACGTTGGCGTCTTCACCATTCTGACCCGGTAGAATCAGCTTGGGGCCCTTCGAGGGAGGACGCCCCTTACTCAACTCGGGATTGGACTGATGGTTGTTTTGAAGGAACACCGCAAGTGATTCACGAGACGACTGCGGCCGGTCTTCTCGCTCGCGGTTAATTTGCCACATCACCCAGTCGCAAACCCACAGTGGCACATCGGCTCGGATGTCCTGAATTGGGGTGACGGTATGCTTGAGGTGAGCATTCATGACCTCCTCGCCATCACACCCCATGAAGGGATATTTGCCAGTTAGACATTGGTAATAGACACAGCCCATCGAATATAGGTCAGAGCGCGCATCGAGCACCTCGCGCTCGAACTGCTCGGGTGGCATGAAAAAGACAGAGCCGAAAACCGTATCAATGGTAGCAAGTTCCTCAGCGTTCTGGTTCTGCGCCAGCATCGCCAGACCAAAATCCACGATCTTGACCTGGAACTTGCCCGACGGCAACCATGTCAGCATCAAATTGGGTGGCTTGAGATCTGAGTGGATCATGTTGAGCTCCTGCGCCGCAATCAGTGCTTCCTGAGTCTGCATCGCAAGCTCACGAAAGTCATCCCATGTCATGGGATTGGCCTCAATGACATCATCGAGGGTATAGCCATTGATCAGCTCCATCACCACATAGGGCCCATCCTCATCGTGACCCACATCATAAACCGTTACGATATGCGGGTGTTGAAGAGAAGCCAGTGCTCCAGCTTCTGCCGCCAGTTGTTTGGTGGCCTCTTCCTGAATGGATGGGTCATCCGGGTTGGTGAGAATCCTTTTGATTGCGACCTCACGCCTCATTTTTACATCGAAACCACGATACACGACGCCGAGGCCACCAGCGCCGATTTTCCCGCGAATTTCGTAGCGATCTTCCATGATGAAGGGTGTTCAAGACTGATGACTCCACACACCCCGTGTAAACTCCAAAAAGAAACCAATTCACGGAAGTTCAGCACTACTGGAATCTGGCTACCAGCAGGACCTATCTTGGCCTGACACCCGATAGGTTGCTCGCGGCAATTAAGGCTTGGTTGCTATCCGTAAATACACGCGAAACTCTGGACGAATGATCATCGAGACCAATAATCGACCATAGAGGCGTATCTATGAAATCTGCTCTTTTTCGTGTGAGCAGTTCCCGCCCGGCTCGTTCGATACGAGGACAATCTAAAATATCAGCTAAGATCAGAGACGAGGAATTCTTGAAGAGATGGCAAGAGCGACACTTGTAGAAATTCATCCGAAGAGCCACTAAGCCCAGTCGCAGATATTGAATCAGATTGGCGCGGAGGAACTTCCGAGTCTTGCTGCAGGGCAGACGGGCCGCTAGTCTCATCGGACATGTCACATCCGATGGACAACGCCATGGCCAAGCGCTCCGCACTTCTCAGTGAGCAGACCAACGCCTTGCGATTGGTCGATGGAGTCGGTGACCGTTTACCGGGCGTCATTCTCGAGACCTTCGCTGATCGCTGGCTGGTCTCCACCACCGCTGCCAAACTACCCGATGGCGTGCGTGCTTGGCTCGAAAACCAGAACAGGTCGACCTATTGGAAGCAGCTCGACCAACATCAACAGAAATCACCCACACATCTCTGCGGCCCAGAACAAAACGAGCCCTTCCTCGTCAGAGAGAACGGGGTCGCTTTCGAGATTTCATTCCATTCGGGTTACTCGCAGGGTATCTTCCTCGATCAGCGCAACAACCGCGCGGAG
The DNA here is from genome assembly GCA_049597355.1 of Luteolibacter sp. Taxonomy (GTDB): domain Bacteria; phylum Verrucomicrobiota; class Verrucomicrobiia; order Verrucomicrobiales; family Akkermansiaceae; genus Luteolibacter. Next base: position 2,501 of record JBMYMN010000166.1, on the reverse strand, counting down.
GTCATGCGCCGAATGAATGAGGGTCAAACCCTCCTCAACACCTTCGCTTACACGGGCGCCTTCTCTACAGCCGCCGCCAAGTCGGGCGCCACCACCACCACACTCGACCTGTCTCAACCCTATCTCGACTGGGCCAAGCGCAACCTCAAACATAATGGCACTGACCCTGCCGAACATTTCTTCTGCAAAGGCGACACCTTCCATTGGCTGAAACGCTTTGCCAAGCAGGGCCGGACCTTCGATGGCATCATTCTAGATCCACCCACATTTTCACGCGATGACAACGGTAAGGTATTTCGCGTGGAGAAGCACTATGATGAGCTCGCCGCTCTGGCCTCCAACTGCCTCGCACCTGGTGGCTGGATGCTATGTTGCACCAACTTTCGCGGTCAGTCGCCCAAAGAGTTTGAGCAACTCACGCGCTCCAAACTATCCAGCCCCATGAAGGCGAAACATGCACCCATGCCCGAGGAGTATGTGGACAGACCCTACCTCAAGAGTCTGTGGCTGGAATTCTAGCGGCGGTCTATGACCATCGTGGAAAGGATAGCGAAAATCGGTCGGGTTGTCCGACTTAGTCGCCGCGTAGCAGCTATGGTTCGGGGCGTCTGAGCCGCTCGTCCCTACCGTGCATAGTCGGAGGTCATCGATCACCACAACTAAAGAACAATCTTCCCTGCCGCCTCCGCAAATAGCCGCCCCCCGGAAGATTGATCGCCGGGTCGCTCTTGGGATCCATCAGCTCCAGGGATCGGTCGAGCAGATCACGACTGATATCGGAAATGTCATGAGATTCCAGATACACTTTGATCGCCTGACGCCGTAACACCACATGCAATTTGCACAAGCTTGGCAGATGCAGGCGGCCTTGAGGATCAAGCACCTTGGCCTGATCCACCGCAGCCTCAACGAACTCAGCGAACTCAGCGGCATCCGCCGCACCACGATTCAGGGCGGCTGTTAAATCGCGGCCACCAATATCATCAAGCAAAGGCATCACTTCGTTGCGCAAACGGTTGCGAACAGCAATGGGCTTGGCGTTGGTGGCATCTTCACGCCAATCGTAACCGCGATCTTTAAGCCATCGGACGAGTTGTGACTTACGAGCCAGCAGCAGTGGCCGGATCAGCGTCAGGCGTTTGCGACCCACCGTGATGTCATGCTCCTCACTCATACCCTTGAGACCATGCGAGCCGCGCATCAAATTCCACAGCACGGTCTCTGCCTGGTCTTCGGCATGATGAGCCAGCAATACTCGATCGCATCGATGTTCACGGGCACAATGCGCAAAGAATGCGTGGCGAGCATGGCGTGCTGCCGTCTCTAAGGACTCCCCCTGCGACTTCATCAACTGCTTCACGTCGGACATTGCAGCTTCACATGGAAGATCCATCTTACTGGACAGCTTCGTCACCCACTTGGCATCCGCCGTCGATTCACGACCACGCAATTTATGATCCAGATGACAGACCACCAGATTCTTGAAACCTGCATCTACTAAGAGGTGCAGCAGCGCCACCGAATCCGCCCCCCCAGATACCGCCACCAGATAACGGCGACGCTTCGAGGCGTTTTTCAGCCAGGGAATGTTCATGTCTGGAACCTGAGACATTTCTTCGTTGGGCCACTCTGACCATAATGACGAGAAGCGCACTATCTTTAATCTAATGGAGAATAATCTAATAGAGAATTCGATTACTCTCCTACCATCATTGATACGTTTCCTGTTTGAACGGCTTCCTGCAATCCTGCGAGCGCAGATCATCCGCCAAATTGCGAATCCGCTCAATTACCCGAAGGCGGTTCTTCTGCGACAGCACCACAATTTCCCTGGCTACCTGCTTTTTGATGACGATGCGAGGACTCATGCATTGCGGCCCATCCGTGCCCCGATGATCTTTAACACCACAGCCACCACGATCAGTCCTCCCACGCCACCAAAGATGAAACCAATGCGCCCGTTCCCCACTCCGGCTCCGGTCAGCACCATCCCGCAGGCAATGGTGCCGGCACACAGCAACGAAACCCACAAGTAACGGAAAAAGGAAATTCCCACATAGCCCAGCAGGTAGCTTTGCATGAAAAGCGGAAAGCCCGGCGTAAGGCGCACGATAAGCAACCATTTCATCTCATGTTTCGGAGCCACCGTCGGCACACCAATCTTGCCTCTTTCCAACATCCACCGGACAAAACCCCGCCCCGGCTTGCGACCTAGCCAATAGGTCCAAACCAAGTTCAGTTCCAGCGCGATCAGACAACCTAGGCAGGCAAGAAAGGGGTGCTCGTGGAAGATAGCTCCGGCCAAAAGCATTATGGGTGAAATTGGCACCGGCAGTCCGGGTAGGATCAGAATCGCACCAAACAACAGCCATGGATGATGTTCCAAGAAAGCTTGCGTCACATTCCAAGCCACCTTCAGATCAGCAGGCCCAAACCCCAGTCGCCAAGCCAAAAAAGCCGCACAGATTCCACCCACCATCGCCAGCAATAGGATCCTGTGA
>JBMYMN010000165.1:0-5387 GCA_049597355.1 Luteolibacter sp. | reverse complement strand
CTGCCCTGATTGACCTTGCCATATTTCAAGCCTGCACATGGAATCGGTCTCCTCTCAGCCGCCGTGGTGGAATTGGTAGACACCGCAGACTTAAAATCTGCTGATCCGCAAGGATCGTGAGGGTTCGAGTCCCTCCGGCGGCACGTTTTGCTGATGATCACCCCTTATTGCGTAGGCGCTGAACGGACTTGATTTGCTTGTTGGGAGTGAGCTGCTGCATTAAGAATCCAATGTGAATCTGTGTTTACGGTCACTGTTTGCGTATGGCGGTGCCATTGCTTGTTTTGGTTTTAGTTCATGTGCGCCAAACACAACGCCGCAGAGGTCGCATGTTCAGTTTACAGAGCGCGAAGATTATCCCAAGACCTCGCTCTATTGGAAGGATGCAGAGCTCTATGAATCGGTTAGCGCCGATGATACTCACATCGAGATCTCAACGGCCAAGCAGCGGGGCTATCTGATGTATGGTGAACTGATTATCATCGACTACCCAATCTGTTCCGGGCGTAAGACTCACCCGACACCGACGGGGAGTTTCAAGATCACTGAAAAGAAGCGCGAAAAGTCATCAAACCGTTACGGTCGTATCTACGATGCCGAGGGCAAGTTGCTGAATGGGGATGCTGATATCCGTAAAGATGAGGTGCCGGAGGGCGGAAAATTCGTAGGTGCGCCGATGCCTTGCTGGATGCGTCTCAACAACGACGGGATCGGTCATCACATTGGGCCTACATTACGCCGGCCCGTATCGCACGGCTATATTCGTGGCCCTGTCAAAGTGATGCCTTTGATCTACGCTCGTGTGAAAAAGGGTAGCGAGGTCGTGATCGACTAAGAGAAAACATTCACAGTGATGACCAATGCGGGTGAACCAAAAGTGGTTCTTCATGGCAAGGTATGTGGTCGAGTTGTGATTCAACCCTGTAGCTTACGTAGAGCTCCGCGAATGAGTTCCTCGGCATTGGAGCCAGGCTCGGTATCCAGCATCGTCCGAACGGCCTTACGGGCATCGGCTTGTTTGTAGCCCAAGGCAATCAGGGCTAACTCGGCATCGGCGGCAGGAGCACTGACAGTCCCGGCGGCGGCATCCTGCCAAGTGTCAGTCACGCCGACTTTATCCTTAAGCTCCAATACGATACGCTCGGCGGTTTTTTTTCCCAGCCCCTTCACTCGGGCGATCATGGCAGCGTCGCCGTTGATCACGCAACTCTTGAACTGGTTCACTGGCATGCCGCTGAGCACGGCCATGGCAATGGATGGACCAATACCGCTGACCCGGTCGATGAGCATGAGAAAAAGGTCACGTTCTTCTTCAGTGGCGAAACCGTAGAGATTTTGGGCGGTTTCGCGCACCTGTAGATGAGTGCGGAGATCGACCTCCATGCCTTCAGTGGGGTTCAGGTGATCGAAGGTGGAGATGGGAATGTTCACCATGTAGCCGACGCCATGGCAGTCCACCACCAGACGGTTGGGGTAGGCTTCAATGATTTTTCCTCTTAAGCGGGCGATCACGGCACCATTTAAGCACCCTCAAAAGGTTCGAAAAGCGTAAAGGGTAGAGTCACCACCCACAACGGTCTCGGGGTCGGCCTTATTTCATCATGTCGTGATAAACCGTAACCCTGTGGCCCTCAAACTGTCGCAGAGCCTTACGATACTCCTTGATCGCTTCGCGTCGCTTCACACTGCGCAGAGCGTTGATGATTTCTTCCCTCGTATCCGGGAAGCTGCGGGCTTGGGTAGATTGTTGGCTCATTATTTCGACCAGATGATAGCCGATAGAGCTTTCAATCAGCGTAGGCGCATGAGTGGGAAGGTTCCATACTGCCTCGGCAAAATCGGTGGGTAGGCGGTCGCGGCAGACCCAGCCGAGTTCGCCACCCTGATATTTAGTGGCGGGGTCATGGCTGATCTCCTTTGCAAGTGTGGCGAAGTCACATTCGCCTGAGGCAAGTGATGCCTTGGCGGCTTCGAGTTGTTGAAGGGCGAAATCTTTTTCTACTGAGAGTGAGGACAAAAAGAGGTGGCGGATGCGCCGAAGCTCGGGGTTGGCCAGAGCCCTCTGGTTTTCATCATGCCACTCCTTGGCTTCCTTCTCGGTGACCATACTCAGAGGTCCGATTCGCAGCTCAATGTAAGCCTCCTGCTGCATCTGGGCCGCAATGCGATTGCGCAAGTCTTGTAGATCCCTAATGCCCTGCGACTGCATGGCGGTGGTCATCGCCTTTTCGCTCGAGAAGCGTTTCTTGAAGCGCTCGACTCGGGCATCGAGATCGGCGGGGTCGAGGATGAGCTTCTCGGTATGAGCCATCGCCTTGACGCGCAGGAGTTCGTGATCAATCAGATTATCGAGGGCGGCGTAGCGCGCCAGTTGTTGTTTCTCTTGGCTTAGATCTGCGTAGTCCTGACCCAGGCGCCACAGGCGTTCGTGGGCGGCGCGCTCGACCTGGCTGCGAGTGATGGGGTGATTGAAGACCTGAGCCACCACGCCGTTAGCCTTGGCCTTGGCAATGGCCTCGGCGCTCAAGGGGTTCTTGGCGGCGATCCGCTGGGCCAGTGGGCCTTCAAAGACAAACAGGTCCAGACTCAGGTAGATCAGCACGCCGCCATAGACGCCGAACTGCCAGATGAATTTCTTGAGCTGTTTGTTGGTCACCGTATTTCAACCGGTGGGGTTACTTGATTTGAATGGTCGCGCCAGGACGGATGAACTCCGGCAGGCGGGCGGCATCCCAGTTGCAGAGACGGATGCAGCCGGCACTGCGGGCACGGCCGATGGTGTGCGGAGCGTTGGTGCCGTGAAGACCGACGCCAGTTTTGCTGGTACCATTCCAGATGATGCCCACTGGGCTGTTGGGTCCGGGAGGAATGTTGAGGGTCTCCTCCTCAGGGCCACGCTCACCGGTGTCGAGGAAGGTTTGGTCGTACTTCCACCACGGCATGGGCACCATGTTCATCAGTTTGAAGGTGCCGATTTCGATGAACTTGGTCTGACCGGGGGTGATGGGGAAGGAGGCCAGCAGGCCTTCGTTCCCTTGCGTCCGCCAAAGAGGGTCTTCTTGGGTTTGACTACCGCTGTTGAGGCGGCCGCACTTTTGTAAATGCGCACCTGATTGTTCTTGGTGTCGACCACGACGTGGCGGGAACTCAGCACATTGTCCTTCTGGAAGCTCTTGTTGCCGATTTTCTCGATCAAGAAGGGGCGGACATTGGGGACCATGAAGGAGTCACCGGCCTTGAGCTTTTCAAGATTTTTGCCGGCGTTGAGGCTGCGAAGGTAGCTCTCGTCGCAGTGGTAGCGCTCGGCCAAGAATTCGGCCATGCGGCGGTAGCTCATGCGTTTGCGTTCGGCCTGACCGGGGCGGTCGAGGGGCAGGGTGGGATCCACCCACTCGCTGGCAACCGATGGCACAATTGCGGTAGCGAAGGGGTATTTGACCTGCTTTCGGGCCTGCTTGAGCACACCACTAAGGTCGTTGAATGGGTATCCATTTGCTTCGTTCCATGCCTGCACTGCGAGGGTGGTGAATCGACCGGGTTTGCCGTCGATGACCCCGGGACCAAAGTTTTCCTGATCCAGAATGATTTGCAGACGCACGGAATCTTCTGGAGTAAGTTCAAGTCGGGGTGCGTCGCGACTGACAGCCATGGGGGCCAGCAGGCTCAGACAGCACAGAATGAAGATGAAGTGTTTCATGCTCGGAGGTTTGAGAACTAGGCTGAGTTTGCAGAGTAAGCGAAATCTTCGAGTTTGCCGGCGACCTGAGTCGGTACTACGGCAGTGATCCAGACTTCATCAGCTTGGTATTCGGTGGAGAGAACTTTGGCTTCGCGGTGCAGTAGGTTGACGAGGTCGCCGCGCTGCTGGGGGATGCGGTATTGATGGCGACGGACTCGGTCGGCAAGTTTGTCGCAGCAGGCGTCGGAGAGTTGTTCGAGATTTTGCCCTGTCGCTGCGGAGATCGTCAATGCATCAGGAAATTGGTGTTTGAGATCCGCCAACTGATCGGGATCCGTGACCCGATCGATTTTGTTGAGGACGGTAATCACCGGCTTGTTCTCCGCACCCAGTTCGCCCAGCACCCTGAGGGTGGTGTCGTGGAAGCGCTGGATCTCCGGTGAGGTGGCGTCGAGCACGTGGATGAGGAAGTCGGCGAGCACGGCTTCTTCCAGGGTGGCCTTGAAGGCTTCGACAAGGCGATGGGGGAGGTTGCGGACGAAGCCGACAGTGTCGGTGATCAACAGTGGTTGGCCGTCGGGCAGTTCAATGCGGCGAGTAGTGGTGTCCAGAGTAGCGAAGAGCATGTCTTTGGCCATGACGTCGGCGTCACTCAGACGGTTGAGGAGGGTGGACTTGCCGGCGTTGGTATAGCCGACGATGGCGGCATGGGGAGTCTCTTGACGCTCGCGTACTTTTCGCTGGGTTGCGCGCTGCTTACGGACCTCTTCAAGTTCGCGTTTGCAGCGATCGATATTGGTATTGGCCAGTCGGCGGTCGACCTCGATCTGCTTTTCACCCATGCCTCGTGACGCACCGGCACCACCTGTGCCGCCACCGCCCTCTCGATCCAAGTGACCCCACATCCGCGCCAAGCGAGGCAGGGCATACTGCATGCGGGCGAGTTCCACCTGCAGTCGGGCTTCGCGCGTGGCGGCGCGCTTGGCAAAGATGTCGAGGATGACTTCTTCACGGTCGATCACGCAGAGGTCCCCGAGTTGCTCCCATTCGCGTTGTTGGGAGGGAGCAAGTCCGTTATCGACAACGATGACGTCGCAGTCGTGAGCCTTGGCAAGATCGACGATTTCCTGAGCCTTGCCGGTACCGCAGAGAAACTTTTTCTTCATTTCCCGGCAGCGGGCGAGAACCTTTTGTTCGATGGTAATGCCCAGGGTAGAGACCAGTTCGGCCAACTCCTCAAGTAGCGATTCCGCCTCCTCAAGCTCACGCGAGTCGAAGCAGAATCGCACCAGGAGGGCGCGTTCCACCATGTCTGGTTTCTCCCGGACTTCGAACATGAGAACGGGTTGATAACACCGCTCCACCGCCTGAGTCATGCAAATAGCTCGATTTGGGACTGAAAATCGGGGAAAAGGCGTTTCGAATCTTGCGACAGAGCCTCTGGGAACCTAAGCCTTCGCCCAATGAGTGACGAAGCTACCGCACCTGCCCCGGAGGGAACGACCCTTCCCGCCCCCCAGTCCACTGAAGCTGAGTTGATTGCCGTGCGCCGCGAGAAGCTCGCTAAGCTTCGTGAATTGGGCGTGGACCCCTACGGTTCTCAGTATGACGTGACTACCACCCCCGGCGAACTCAAAGCCAACTTCGAAGAGGAGAAGCAGGTGAAGATCGCCGGTCGTCTGCAGGCCATCCGCGATATGGGTCGTTC
>JBMYMN010000164.1:0-5402 GCA_049597355.1 Luteolibacter sp. | reverse complement strand
TCACCGCAACCATCGCCCACAGCCACGCGGTGGATGGCAAACTCTTCGGGCGCGTTGGTGCCAGCGAAGGTGGTGATTGAGTTCTGAGATTGAAAAGATCCAATCTGCGCCGGTCCTGCTTATGTAGGACCGGCGTTTTTTATAAGATCCAACGGCATGAGGAATTCGTCGGGCCTGTGCACAGATAGCCGCTTGATTCACGATAGCGGGGGAATGTGGATAGTGCAGAAGCTGATCCACCAAATTCTCACCAATGCAACCTCACTCGGATTGCCTTCCTATTCCCAATCAAAAGCCCGCAGTAATTGAGCATCTCTTTCTGCCTGATTTATACGATGCTGGTTGGGAGCTGTAGCTCATCTGGAATTTGTCATCCGATAAGATGTGAGCTCCACGATACTCTGTATCAGTTGAATCAATGTTACTAAAATCGACAATGATATGAACGTGCATCACCTAGAGGTTTAGTAGTTGCGCATACAACCTTTGGGCACTCAGCCTTCTGAAATGATAGGCATCCCAACCTTTTCCCCTTCTAAATGAGAGACTCTGAGGTTATTGTCACCGGGGGAATCATGGTCAATTCCTGCCATCCATCCATGATGATGAAAACTTGGTCTGTAATACGAGTTGACGCTTCCGCATGGATGCAACGAGAAAAAGTAATATGATATTTCGAATGTTATGGTTTGCTGTGAGTGCGTGCCTGGCGGTATCGGCAACGGCCAAGGCGCAGAACAATCGGCCCAATGGCGACAAAACGTCATTGGGCTCTGACGCCAAGGTTGATCCCAAACCCAAGCGCAGAGAGCGTGTGGACAATGGAGGAAACAAGCGAGGGGGCAGGCCCTTCAACAGTGACGTTCTCAAGGCCGAAGTGATGACCCTGCCCGCTTCCTTTACTCAGAAAACGAAGGCCCTGAGCGATCGCTACATGTTCTTTTCCCAGATCAAGGGCGAAGCAGGCAAAGTTCCCTTGATCATCTATTTGCATGGTGGAGGCGGGCATCGCAGAGACGTGGGAAGCCTAACCAATTCGCCCATCGCCAGAAAGATCACCGAGAAGAAATACCCTTTTGCTTTACTCATCCCACAATACAAACCAACGCCCAGCATATCCAATGGATGGAATCCGGATGATCTCAATCTGCTGATCAAACATGCGATTGAGACCCACGAAATCGATCCGGAGAGGGTTTTTTTGACGGGCAGTAGTATGGGAGGCGCCGGAACCTGGATGCTGGCAAACAAATACCCTCAAGTCATTGCTGCTATTGCACCGATGGCCGCCGGCGGAGCGGAATCACCTAAAGGAGAGCTGCCTGTAACACCATCCAAACTCAAAAACGTCGCGATTTGGGCGTTTCATGGCGATGCTGATAAGACTTGCCCGCATGAGAAGATCCAAGCGTTGGTAAAAAAGATCGAAGCTGCAGGTGGAAATCCAAAATTTACACTGATTCCAGGTGGCAACCACGGTGCCACTGGAAAAGTGTACAGGGAAGACAAGCTCTACGAATGGTTCCTTCAGCAAGAATAATCGCCGATAGGACGGTATCGTTCTTTTTTGGCACAATAGAGCCCAGAATACGTGCGGCCAATGCACTGAGCATGAAAACACAACGGGTGGTTGACAAACTGATCGAAAATTCATCTAGCAGAACAAGGCGACAACCCCTTCTCTCCCTCCTTTTGCGGGCTTAGGAAATATTCTCGTCTGGAGTGAAAAAGCAAATTCCTGGCATCTCCATCCATCACCCTCGGAACGGCAGCGCATCGCGCTTGTTTGCCCAACGTTCTTCCGCCGACTTCACGGGCTTGGTGAGCCCTGCAAAGTGGGTCTCCACATCCCTTGGGTCGAGAAACTTGACCGCATGCGCAACCGGCGCCTCTCCCATGGGCAGATCAATCTCCGCCAGAGATGGCTTCGCGGATTCGTCCGATGGCACTTTCTCCTCCATGTCTCAGGACGATAGCAGAAAATTCTTCATCGTCCAGACTGAGACCATGGGCCTTGGTAAGAGCGAGTACGTCCGACCAATCCTTGGCTGTATCCTCGCGGCCGGGTTGCGTAATGGCGTGTAGTTTGAGAGCAATCATTGCCATGACATTTGGAGTCGAAATCGGTTGGGTGTCGACCCTGCCCTTTTCCATCACCTCATAGACTTGGTCATCTACCAGCATCAGATCGACAGGCGGCAGCGGAAATTCCTCAGGCGCTTCATATTGCTGGAAGTTGGCGGACTCGGCAAACAGCCGATAGTTCATGTCAGATAATACCCGCTTCCATTGTTCAGACGCTGAGCCGGGAATGAGCAGATCCAAATCGAATGTGGCGCGTGGGTGACCAAGCGCGGTGACAGCATGACCGCCGATCATCAGACCCGGCAGGTCATGCTCTTCCATCCGCTCAGAGATCGTGGTCAGCAGGCTTTGCACCAAAGCATTGTGCCCAGCAGCCTATGGAAATGCCAGCTCCATCCACCTCAAGACAGCCTTGCCGTGATGAGGTCGCGCTGCAGAAGGAGTTCCTTGGGCATGGGATCATAGAGGTCGATGAAGAACTCGGCTTGTCCTGCCAACTCGGCGCGCCATTCGTCGCGGTCGAACTTCATGCAGGCATCGAAGTCCGCTTCGGTGAAGCCCTCCAGACCATCGGTGTTGAAGTCTTCGTAGTAGGGCAGCCAGCCGATTTGGGATTCGTGGCCGACAGCATGACCCTGGCAGCGGTTGAGCATCCACTCGATTACGCGCATATTCTCGCCGAAGCCCGGCCAGAGGAACTTGTCGTTCTCGTCTTTGCGGAACCAGTTGACGTGAAAGAATCGTGGCAGGTGCTTGATGTGTCGGCGCATGTCGAGCCAGTGACCGAAGTATTCACCCATGTTGTAACCGCAGAAGGGTAGCATGGCCATGGGGTCGCGGCGAACCTTGCCGATGTTGCCGAAGGCGGCGGCGGTCATCTCGGAACCCATGGTGGCACCGAGGTAGACGCCGTGGCTCCAGTTGAAGGCTTGGAACACCAGCGGCATGGTGGTGGCGCGACGACCGCCAAAGACGATGCCATCAATCGGCACTCCGTTGGGGTTGCGCCAGTCTGGATCGATGGATGGGCATTGCGATGCGGGTGCGGTGAAGCGCGAGTTGGGGTGGGAGGACGGGCGACCGCAGTCTGGGGTCCAGTCCTCACCCTGCCAGTCGATGGCATGGGCAGGAGGCTCCTTGGTCATGCCTTCCCACCAGACGTCGCCGTCATCGGTGAGCGCGACATTGGTGAAGATGCTGTTTTCCTTGAGCGAGTCCATGGCCCGAGGATTGGTGTCGTAGGATGTGCCGGGGGCGACGCCGAAGTAACCGCATTCCGGATTGATGGCGTGCAGCTTGCCGTCTTCATGCGGCCACAGCCAGGCGATGTCGTCGCCCACGATGGAAGTTTTCCAGCCTTCGTCGGCATACTTCTTGGGCGGCACGATCATCGCGAGGTTGGTCTTGCCGCAAGCCGAGGGAAATGCGCAGGCGAGGTAACTCTTTTGCTTCTGCGGATTTTCGATGCCGATGATGAGCATATGCTCGGCCATCCATTGGTGTTCGCGTGCGATGTTAGAAGCGATACGCAGCGCCAGACATTTTTTGCCCAGCAGTGCGTTGCCGCCGTAGCCCGAGCCGTAGGACATGATCTCACGGGTTTCGGGAAAGTGGACGATGTATTTGTCGTCGTTGCAGGGCCAGCTTGAGTCCTCTTGGCCCGGCTCGAGCGGTGCGCCGACTGAATGCAGACAGGGAATGAAGAAGCCGTGACCATGGCGCACCTTGGGGGCAACAGCGGCCTTTTCATCTTCCAGGCGCTTGAGCACCTTGGTGCCGACTTCGGCCATGATATGCATGTTGACCACTACGTAAGCGCTGTCGGTTACCTCAATGCCGATCTTGGCAAGCGGCGAGTCGAGCGGACCCATGCAGAAGGGGATGACATACATGGTGCGGCCCTTCATGCAGCCCTTGAACTTGCCTTGCAGCGTCTCGCGCATTTCGGAGGGCTCGGCCCAGTTATTGGTGGGACCGGCCATGTCCTCGCGTTTGGTGCAGATGAAGGTGCGGTCTTCCACGCGGGCGACATCGGAGGGTGCCGAGCGAGCGAGAAAGGAATTGGGCCGCTTCTGTGGGTTGAGGCGGGTGAAGATGCCGGCGTCGACCAGAAGGGTGGTCAGGCGATCCCATTCTTCCTGCGAGCCCGTACACCATTCGACGGCATCGGGCTGGCAGAGATCGATGGCGTTCTGCACCCATTTGAGAAGCGGAGCATGTGAAGTCGGAGCTTGGTCGGCGGGTGCTGGTGGCGTGTCCATTGTGGCGTCAATCATGGGTTGGGAGTCTCGGTCTTGTAGAAGAATCCTTTCTCAACATCCCAATAAAAACACCCAGATCCACACCCTTGCAATGCAAACAGTATGCCGAAAATGGCATGAATTGAAATGCGATGAATGAGTTGCATGACACTGCCTCCACCTCGGCCGCGCCACGCAGTGGCCGATCGGGTAGTCTTGTGTATCGCCTCTTCTCAGAATTGGGCCGGGATGCAATCCAATCCCGACATGACACTCAAAATATGTTCTAATATCGTCATGTTTGGGATGCATTTGCTATGGTCGTTTCTCTTACAAAAGCCCTTTTTAATCCATAGAATAAACAATATGAGGACTTCGGATTGAAAACATGCATAGTTGCATCACGTTTCAATAGTATACATCTCGTCACATTTCCCAAAACCGCAACAACCTCCCCATCCCATCGCCATGATCCCAAAGGCTCCTCATCCCATTGCTGCTCTCTGTAGCCTTGTGGCTTGCGTGCTGCAGCTGGGTGTCGCATTGCCGAGTGTGGCTCAGATCCCCGCGGGCAGGATCGGTTTCGATAAAAGTGTGCGCCCCTTTCTTCAAGAGCACTGCTTTCGTTGTCATGGTGAGGATAAGGCCAAAGGCAAGCTGACACTCCACCAACTCACAGGCGTGGGCGGCAGTGATGAGGAGATGGCAATCTGGGAGGATATCCTCATCATGATTGAGGATGGCGACATGCCACCGGATGGCGAGCCTCAGCTGGACGTGAAACAGCGCGATGCAATCACTGCGTGGATCGATCAAGCGATCAAGGATGCTGCCAAAAAGGGCAAAGGCAAAAGTCATGGCCCCATTGCGCGCCGCCTTACCAACTTCGAGTATGAAAACACCATGCGCGATTTGCTCGGTGTAGATCTCGATCTAGCCGAAAACCTACCTGTGGATCCGGTCAAACCCTACGAGTTCAACAACAGTGCTGAGTTGATGCGACTGGGCCCGGAACAGATAGATCGCTACCTGGAGAATGCGCGCAACGCTCTGGCATCTGTCATTGTCGAGGGTGAG
>JBMYMN010000163.1:0-5466 GCA_049597355.1 Luteolibacter sp. | reverse complement strand
TTGTAAATCGGGGCGGACTAAAGTCTGCGCGCCATCTTGCTCCAAAGCTTGCCTCGGCAACCCAGATGCATGACCCTCCGCCCATGCACCCCTTTCTCTCCGAAGATTTTCTTGTCCGCTGGTCCACGCTGGTTCCCGAAGCGGTGGAGCCGGACATTACTCGCGGCCTTGAGCTTTCGAAAAAGAACATCGAAGCCATCTGTGATCAGGATGTCGATACACTGACTTACGAGTCGACTTTTCTTGCCCTTGAAGCGGCCACTGAAGATCTCGGCCGAGGCTGGGGGCGTCTGCAGCATCTTGATTCGGTATGCGACAACCCTGAGCAACGAGAGGCGCTCAACAAGATGCTGCCCGCGGTTAGCGAGTTCTTTGCTTCGATCCCGCTCAATGCCGATTTATGGCAGGTGCTCAAAGCATTTGGGGAGAGCGAAGCGGTCAAAAGCTTGCCGCCAATTCATCAGCGTTTTGTGGAAGAGACGATGGAGGATTTTCGCGAGTCCGGCGCCGATTTGCCCGACGATAAGAAGGCCCGTGTGGCCGAAATTCAGGCCGAGCTATCCAAGCTGACCAAAGAATACGCCGAGCATGTGCTCGACTCTACCAACGCCTTCGAGTTGGTCATCACCGACGAGGCTCAACTTGAAGGTCTTCCTAACTCTGCCATGGCCTCGGCTGCCGCCAATGCGAAAGCCAAGGGAATTGAGGGAGATGCGTGGCGCTTCACCCTCCAATTCCCCTCCATGTATCCCTTGATGCAGCATGTAAAGAACGATGGCATTCGCAAGCGGGTGTGGGAAGCGTCCAGCCAAGTGGGATCCAAAGGCGAGCATGACAATACTGCGCTCATCGCCGGCATTCTCAAACTGCGGCAGGAGAAGGCCGAGATTCTTGGTCACAGCCACTTTGCCGACTTGAGCACCGCACGTCGTATGGCGAAGAGTGGGGCCAAGGCATCCGAATTTGTCGAAAACCTTCACGACCGCATTGAGGACGCCTTCCGCGAGGACGTCAAAGGCCTGGCCGCCTACAAGGCCGAGAAGACAGGAGAGACTGTTGATGCCCTCAATCCCTGGGAGACCGCTTTCTGGGCCGAACGCCGTCGCAAGGAAAGCTACGACTTGGATGACGAGGCACTGCGCCCTTACTTCTCAGTGGAGAATGTCATGAATGGCATGTTCGACATCAGTTCCAAGCTTTTTGGCATTCGCATCGAAGAAAAAGAGACTGTGTTCCTCGAGCCGGGCTCCGATCCCACGGTGAAAGTCGAGGTATGGCATCCGGAAGTGAAGTTCTACGAAATCTACGATGTCGAGAGTGGTCGCCATTGCGGCTCCTTCTACGCCGACTGGCATCCGCGGGAGTCCAAGCGCGGGGGTGCGTGGATGAACCCCATGCAGGCGGGAGGAATCGGTGAGCCGCACCTTGCGCTTATGGTGGGTAACATGAGCCCGCCTGTGGATGGCGAAGCCGCACTACTGACCCATAGTGAAGTGGAGACCATCTTTCACGAGTTTGGCCATCTTCTACACGCACTCCTCAGCGAGGTGGAAGTGAAGTCTCTTTCCGGAACCAGCGTCCCATGGGACTTCGTCGAACTGCCCTCCCAAATCATGGAGAATTACTGCTGGGATCGTGAGTCACTCAATCTCTTCGCTCGCCATCACGCAACGGGTGAAGTCATCCCGCAAGAGCTCTTCGAAAAGATGATCGCCGCACGCAACTACATGAGCGCCTCGGCGTATATGCGGCAGCTGGCCTTCTCAAAGATCGATCTGGAGCTACACGTCAATCCGAGTGCTTATCTTGGCCGCGATCTGGATGAAGTCGATTCTGAGATCCTCGCTGACTACCACCCAACACTCAAAACCAAGACGCCGACCATGCTGCGCCGCTTCAATCACATCTTCTCCAGTCCCACGGGTTACGCTGCTGGCTACTACTCCTACAAGTGGGCCGAAGTATTGGATGCGGATGCCTTCACCCGCTTTCAGAAGGAGGGTGTGATGAATCCCGAGACCGGCCGCGCATTCAGAGATAGTGTGCTCAGTCGTGGTAACTCGGCACCACCTGAAGAACTCTACCGCGAGTTCATGGGGCGCGATCCCGATCCCGAACCGCTACTGATTCGTGCAGGTCTCGTATGATAGAGCTTACTCGTATGATGTGGTACAGGCTCCAGAGGCCATTGAGTCCTTATCGAAATTTTGAAAATGGCGACAAGAAACTGGTGAAAGCGCCTCGATTGTTTTTGTCAGCGTTCTTTGCCACGTATTTCGGCTTTCCGTAAGGTGCCTGATTTGTCTTTTTGACGAATCCATGAAGCGTGTACTTACCCTCATTTCCAACGCCTTTCCTCTGTGGATTGTGTTCGGTTGCTTGTGGGCTTGGCTGGCCCCCACGCATTGGGTCTGGTTCAAGGACTACATTACTATTGGGCTGGGTATTATCATGCTCGGTATGGGCCTGACACTGAGGGTGAGTGATTTCCTATTGGTCCTGCGTATGCCGCGCTACATCACGGTTGGGGTGGCAGCGCAGTTCACCATTATGCCAATGGTGGGTTGGGGGATTGCCACGCTCTTCGATTTGGAAGCAGGCTTGGCGATCGGGTTGATATTGGTGGCCTGTTGTCCAGGGGGTACGGCATCTAATGTGATTTGCTATCTTGCCCGCGCGAACGTGCCCTTGAGTGTATTGATGACCATGACCTCTACCGTGACGGCGGTGTTTGCCACGCCTTGGCTGACCAAGTGGCTGGCTGGAGCATGGATGCCGGTAAATGCATGGGCTCTTTTTCAATCCATGCTCATGGTCGTGCTGCTGCCGCTAATTTGTGGGGTGGCCATCAACACCTGGCTCGGCCAGATGAAGCAGCCGCATAAGCCGCGCACTTGGATCAATGCAGTCGGCCCGGTGATGAGCGTGGTGCTGATCGTGCTCATTGTCGGCTGCATTGTCGCGCTCAGTAAGGAGGCCATTGCTGCAGCTGCCGTGCCGCTCTTTGTGTCTGTGCTCTTATTGCACGGCTTCGGTTTCGGTCTGGGCTACGGCTTTGCTAAGTTAATGAAGTGCCCCGTGGACATGAGTCGCACCATTTCCATTGAAGTGGGTATGCAGAACAGTGGGCTGGGTGCCGCGTTGGCACGTGAGCATTTCGTCCATCTGGCCTTGGCGCCTGTGCCAGCCGCCATTTCCGCCGTTTATCACTGCCTCATAGGTAGTCTGCTGGCTTGGTGGTGGGGGAGGGGTCGCAATAAGGAGTGATCACTACTCAGCCTGCAGCTTGCGATTCAGCCATTGCAAGGCTTCCATTTCTCCTGTTAGACGAAAGCGCTGAATATATTGCTGCATGAGATCGGGATCGCCCATGAGTCGATCTTGATGATCTCCGAATTGTTCGGCCGCTTTCACCAAGCTCTCCTTTTCGGCCAGAATATTAGCCCGCGCTTCACGGATGGTCAGGCCGTGATAGACTGAGGGTGCATCATCGGGCATTCCTTCAAGGGTGGAGAGTTCCAGACTGATGCCAAAGAGTTGATTGACTAAGGTCTTGGATTTGGTCTGGTTTGACAATCGGTAGCCCATGGTGGCGACCAGTTTGCGCGATTCGGCCAACTCTTCGGATGTCATGGACCCATGCATGGATATCATGCACTTGGCCAATGATTTCATCTCGATCAGATAGGGTAAGGCATAATCATATGTACTACGTATGCTCGCGGCGTGGGGAGAGAGACCTGAGGCAATGTAGGCCTCCTCCGTTAGGAGCTGAGTCAGATTGCCATAATCCTTCATTTGGCTACGCCCGCCTACATCCTTCATGATGTTCATGGCTTGCTCTTGATTGCCATTGGCCATGAGTTGGCTGACTGTCATGTATGCGACCAGCGCGTTGTCAGAGTCGATTTCCATCAAACGCTTTGTGAGTTCGAGGCGTTCCTTGGTGTCAAATGTTAAGGCATTAGCTCCGATAAATAGGATGTGAGGATTGTTTGGATCTGAGGCGATGCCCTCGCGGATTAGTTCCGGATCATCCAACATCATTCCCGCGATAGCGAGGGCCTGACCCTTTGTTGTAGGGTCGTCCTTCATGCTCTCGATCCAGCTATCGAGGTCCGATCTGGTAATCTCCCGATTCATCTGCGGGGCAAGTAGCAGTTGCCTGAACTTGCCGGAAATCAGGTGCTGTCGTTGTTGCTTCCGCGTTGATGACTTGCGTGAATCCATCAAGGGATTGGCACGCGTTCGCTCGTTGGATACGGCTCTCTCGCCACGGGGCCACAGAGTCACGACAGCCATGCCGAGCATGAGCGCGAAGAGATGAGTGGAAATGGATTTGATCGCCATTTCCATCCAGTATAAGTGGTTTTGTGCTACAATGTCTAACTCGAATGAGCGGCTTGGCCCTAGACTGGAGCTTTGTCCAACTCGAAGGCATCATGAACGGCACGTGCGGCATCTTCGATCTGGGTTTCATCCACAGTCACAGCAATCTTAATCTCGGAAGTGGAGATCATGCCGATGTTGATGCCGTTGTCACCCAATGCTTTGAACATGGTCGAGGCCACACCCGAATGGGATCGCATGCCGATGCCCACCGCTGAGATTTTAGCGATGCCGGCTTCGGTTTCGATGGCTGAATTCGGTGCGAGTTCGGCCAGCATGGGCTTGAGGGCTGCCTGAGCTTTGCCGAGATCGTTGGAGTGCATCGTGAAGGAGTGTCGGGCAAAGCCATCGTGTGCGATGTTGGATACAATCATGTCGAGGTTGATCTCCGCATCAGCCAGCGCGACAAGGATGAGGCCGGACATGCCGGGCTCGTCGGGAATGCCCGTGATCGTGATGCGGGCTTGGGAGCGTTCGATTGAGATGCCGCGAATTACGACTTCTTCCATATTGGAGTGTTCTTGTGTCACAATGGTGCCGGGGTTATCGTTTAGTGAGGAACGCACTTCGAAGACCACGCCAAATTTTTTAGCGAACTCCACAGAGCGCGATTGCATGACTTTGGAGCCGGAAGAGGCCATCTCCAGCATTTCGTCGTAGGAAATTTCGGGTAGCTTACGCGCGTTCTTCACAACACGCGGATCGCAGGTGTAAACGCCATCGACATCTGTAAGGATCTGACAGACATCGGCATCGAGTGCGGCAGCCACGGCGATCGCCGTCAAATCGGATCCACCGCGGCCCAAGGTGTGGATCATGCCATCCATTGAGGTGCCCTGGAAGCCGGCGACGACCAGCGTCTTGTCACGATCGAGCAGATTGCGCATGAGACTGGGATCCATCTGCATGATCCGGCCTCTGGTGTGGGTGCCACAGGTTTGGATGCCCGCCTGGCGGCCGGTGATGGATGCTGCATCCACGCCGATTTCTTTGAGCGCCATGGTGACTAAGGCAATGGACTGCTGCTCGCCGGTGGCCAGAAGCACGTCGAGCTCGCGCTCGGGGGGGGTCTCATTG
>JBMYMN010000162.1:0-5488 GCA_049597355.1 Luteolibacter sp. | reverse complement strand
AAGGGATGGTTTCTCCTGAGCCACTCGATGTCTTTGGCATGAAGCTGCTCGGGCTTGATTACCGCAATTCGGCCGTTGGCGGTCATCTTGATAGTTACTTTATCGACCTCGCGCTTGACCAGCGTGCCACTGAAAGAGCGGGTGGCGTCGCTGTTCTTCCAGATGCGTGCCTCGGCGTGGATGGAGCAGGGAAGGCACAAAAGAAGGAGAGTCAGCAGTCTGAGTTGCACGGCTTTCAGTGACCTTGAGGTTTTTTGCTGGGCCGCCATTCACGGCGAGCTCGGGAACGGACTGAAAAGATCACAGGAATACCCGGAGCGGGGTGAGCTGAACGATAACGATTCGACAGGTAGGATTCATAACTGGAGGACATCAGCTGCTTATCATTAACGAATAGCACGATTGTAGGTGCGGGAACCACGCTGTATTTTTCGTTGGTCGCGCAGGTAGCGTAGAACAATTTGAGACGTCGCTTCGCACGATTATCGATGGGCGGAGGATTCTCACTGAGGGCCTGCTGCAGAATGCGGTTGAGTTCCCCGGTTCCGGGGATGTTTTGGGCACCTTCACGAATCTTAAGAGTTTCCTTGAGGATATGCTGCACGGCACCACCTGTCTTGGCGGAGCAGGCGACGAAGGGAGCGTATGACAAGAAGAACAGTTCGCGTTTGACTTCTTCTGTAGCCTCTTCGAGGCGGGTCTTACGGTCGGCGTTGGGGTGGAAGAGGTCGAACTTGTTCAGGACAATGAGGCAAGGCTTCTTTTCTTTGAGAATGACCCGGGCAATTTTACGATCCATCGCGCTGACGCCGGCGGCAAGGTCGATGACCAATACGCAAAGGTCGGAGCGGCGGATGGCCTTTTCGCTACGCATGGCAGAGAAGACTTCCACGGAGTTGTCGCGCTTACCGCGGGGCCGGAGTCCAGCAGTGTCGATGAGTGTGAAGTTCTCGTCTTTGAAGCGGTAGGGTAGGTCGACGGCATCGCGGGTGGTGCCCGCGATATCCGACACGATGGTGCGCTCATCCTTGAGAATGGCGTTCACCAGAGAGGACTTGCCGGCATTGGGTTTGCCAACGATGGCCAGTTTGATGCCAACCTGCTCAGCTTCTTCGATGATCTCCTCCTGTTCTTGGGCGAGTGGAGCGACCACGTGGTTGATCTGTTCGCAGAGTTGCTTGTAGTTGCGGCCGTGCTCCGCAGAAACGTAAACACTGTTTTCGAAGCCAAGTCTGGAGAAATCCGAAAAGGCCCCCTCGTGCTGTCGGGCATCAACCTTATTCATCACCAGAAGGATGGGTGGGCTGGCCTTGCGCAGTTTCTGGGCGAGGGCTTCGTCGGTGGCGGTGAGGCCGTCGTGGGCGTCGACCACGAAGAGGATGAGGTCCGCGGTCTCCATTGCGATGTCGGCTTCCATACTTACCTGCTCATCAAAGCCGTCGTCGATGTAGCTACCGATACCACCGGTATCTATCAGCTGGCAGGGCACGGCCAGTCCCTTGGATTTGGCCACGATGCGATCGCGGGTGACGCCGGGTTGATCGTGGACGATCGCGATCTTTCTGCCGGCGAGGCGGTTGAAGAGTGCGGATTTTCCCACATTGGGGCGTCCGACGATGGCGATGGTGGGCATGGTGGAAGATCTAAGCGAAAAGACCAGAATCCTACAAGTTTGCGAGATTGTACTTTATGTGACGGGGAGTCTGAGTCTGTGACATTTAGGGGTGGAATCTCGAAAGGCTACCGGTGATAGCGATGATTGGATCGAGCAGAGAAAGGTCAAAAAAGCCCCGCCGACTGGCGGGGCTTTGTTCGAACAGGGATGGCGGAGCGGACGGGGCTCGAACCCGCGACCTCCAACGTGACAGGCTGGCGCTCTAACCAACTGAGCTACCGCTCCATCCCGTTCAGGTGGCGCGGACGCTAGGATCCGGACCGCTTACACGCAACATCTTTTTTATCCAAGGAGGACTTTTTTCGATGCCCCAACTGGCTCGTGAATCCAATCTAGCTCAGCTGAGGGCCTCAATAGCGGCCTCGAGGCTGGGAAGGTCTTCAATGGAATACACGCTGGCGGATTTATCGATCTTGGCCACCAGGCCAGCAATCACCTTGCCGGGACCGAGTTCGAGGAATTGAGTATGCCCCATTGATATGAGTTGGCGAATGGACTCAGTCCAGCGCACGGAGCCGGTAACCTGTTTTTCGAGGGTGCTTCTAATCTCCTCGGCACCGTGAACTGCAGAAGCTTGGTAGTTACAGATCACCGGAATGGATGGGTCGCTGACTTCAAGTTGGGCAAGCTCGGCTGCGAGTTTTTCCTGAGCACTCTGCATCAGGCGCGAGTGGTAGGCGCCGGCGACGTTGAGCTTGATCGCGCGACGGATTCCAAAGTCCTTGGCCTTTTCGACAACCGCCTCAATTCCAGTGACATCACCGGAAAGTACGATCTGACCAGGGGCATTGAGGTTGGCAATATCGACATTGCACTCCTTGGCGAGGGCCTTCACTTGCTCCTCGTCACCTCCGATGAGAGCGGCCATGGAGCCTTCGGTCGCATTGCATGCCTCCTCCATAAAGCTGCCACGCTGGCCGACAACTTTGAGACCTTCTTCGAAACTGAAAGTACCAGCTGCGGCGTGAGCGGTGAATTCACCCAACGACAGGCCGGCAGCGGCAACTGGCTCGAGATTTGGCAGGCGTTCCCGGATCATACTGAGAGCCATCATGCCGTGGGTGTAAAGAGCAGGTTGGCAGCGGGAGGTCTTGGTAAGTTCATCCTCAGGCCCCTCAAACATGATCTCGGAAATAGGAAATCCTAAAATTTCATTGGCAGTGCCTGCGACTGAGGCAGCAGCGGGGGACACCTCCGCAAAATCCTTGCCCATCCCCACTTTTTGGGCGCCTTGTCCGGAGAAAAGTAAAACGATCTGACTCATACGGGCTTTGCCATAGGCCATGGCTTCGTCTGAGAAAAGGGCAAATACAGTAACCAGATGACTTGCAGACTAGACGAACTGAGCATATTTTCGGTCCACCACACATCATTATGAGCAAGCAAAATCCAGAAATCACCGCCTACCTCAAAACCTTTTGTGGCTGGAGTGAGGGCGTGCGTGCTATCATGCGTAAATACGATCTGGCCTTTGAGGAGAAGGACATCATCAAGAATCCAGCATTCCGCTGGGAGATGGAGCAAAAGAGCGGCCAACCGCTCTCGCCGTGTGTCGTTGTCGATGGCCAGATGCTGGCTGATGTCAGCGGCGAGGAAGTAGAGCAATGGATGATCGAGAAGGGTTATCTCACTGCTAGCAACACCGCCCCTGATGCTCCTATTGATTCGGCCTGCACCGACGAGCAGCATGAGGCCATGGCCAAGGGCCTGCCGCCTGTTCCGGGCAAGATCAAGTTTCTAGACTGAGGTGATTGCGATGGGTTCTCCAGCGTGACTCTCATAGAACCCAATAAATTCACCAGAACCGAGGGAATGCCTTGCGTTTTGGGGCTTGGCTTTCCACTCTCGCGCTCATGCATCCTGATGTGGCAAAACTTGTTGAGGCGGGCCGGATTCCTGAGCCGGTAGGAAAGCGTTTGTCCCAGCTTGCACCTGGCAATTTTTGCATCCACAAGTCTTTTGGTGCTGGCAAGGTAGTCGCTTGGGATCTGCCTGGTAAAAAGGTCACGATTGACTTTGAAAAATCCACAGGCCAGTCGATGGAACTACAGTTTGCCTTCAATAAAACGGAGTGGATTCCTGAAGACGATTTCCGTGCCAAGAAAATTGACCAGATCGAGCACCTTCGCGAACTCGCCGAGTCTGACCCAGTGGCCATGCTCATTGAAACCCTCCAGAGTCACGACGGCACCATGAGTATGGACACCCTTGAGTCCGAACTCTCCGGTTCGGTGATTCCTGCTGACAAATACAAGCGCTGGTGGGATTCAGCCAAGAAGGCCCTTCGTGAAAGCCGCCGTGCCGTGGTTCCTTCCAAACGAAGTGAACCACTAGTCCTACGCTCGGGAGACCAGAGCCCGGCTGAGATTTTGGTTGCTGATTTCGAAGCTGCCAAAGACATCAAGGGCATGATCAAAGCCCTTGAGGCTATTGCGTCGGATGTCGGTGCTTTCGATGATGATGCCGATGCGCTCACCAGTTTGCTCACGGAAATCGATGAGGGAGCAAAAAAGGCCTCTCGCGTACAACTTGGGCAAGCTCTGCAGTTGGTTGCTGCACGCGATGAAGTCATTTCATCCGCCAAGACGCTTGAGCTCGACCCAGGTGCGGTGCGTCTGGCTGATCTGCTGATGAAGTCCGAGCCCCTGAAGTTGGCAGAGGAGGCAAGCGCATTACCATCCAGCCGCCAGCGGGCTGTATTCGAAGCTTTTCCAGCAGCCTTTGGAGATGATTGGGTTTCACAGATGGTGCAAGTATTCGACCGCGTGGGCGCTCGCGGGGTTACTGAAATCGCCCGCATGTTGCAGGAGAATAAGCAACTGCCAGCGCTTGTGACTCACCTTAAAAGTGCAATTGCCCGCCGCGACCTGGGTGCCGATGCACTGATATGGGTTTGCCGCGAACGCAAAGCGGCTTCTGCCGAGGTGTTTGCCGGGGATGTCGGAGCGACCATTCTCAACTTGCTGGAGAACGATCACCTTTCCGATGGCCCGCGCAAGACCTCGCGCCTCCAGAGCCTGCTCGCCGACGACAAGAGCCTGCTCGCCGATATGGTGGAGATTATGGATCAGAACGAGGCCAAGAACTTTGCGCGCCGCTTGCTAGAATGTCCGGTTTTCGCCGATCTTGAGCGCAAGTCATTGATGGCTCGAATCATTAAGGTGCGTCCCGAGACCGGTGACCTTGTTAGTGGCGAGGATAACAAGCGTGAAGAAACCCTGCTGGTATCCTGGGAGAGCCTAGAGAAGAAAAAGGCTGAATTGGAAGATATCATCCGCAACAAGATACCCCAGAACCGACAGGATATTAAAATTGCCAAGTCCTACGGCGACCTTCGTGAGAACTTCGAATACAAGTCGGCCAAAGACATGGAAAAATTTCTTGGGCATCGCCGCACGGCATTAGAAAAAGAGATCCACTCGGCCCGTGGCACGGACTTCAAGGGCGTTGAGGCCTCTAAGGTCAATATTGGCACCATTGTCACTCTGGTTGACGACAAGGGCCTGGACCGCGAGATCACTGTGCTCGGGGCTTGGGACTCCGATCCTGACAAGCATATCGTTTCCTACCAATCAGACGTTGGTAAGGCCCTAATGGAGTGTAAAGAGGGCGATTCCGTTGAGGTGCGCGATCTTGAAACTGAAGAGATGCAAAGCCTGACGATTAAGGGAATCCGATCCTACAATCCGTAGCCTGTTCGCTACCCAGAACCCCTGATTCGAGCTATAAAAGACCTCTTTGGCATTGTTTGGTAATTTCAACGCTTGATTGTGCACCCCAATCCGAGGAGTGTCCCCGCGATTGGGCTTTGCT
>JBMYMN010000161.1:0-5494 GCA_049597355.1 Luteolibacter sp. | reverse complement strand
AGACTTGTTCGATGGAGGCGTCTACTAAGTAGTTATCGGCTTCTTTAGCCCCCAGGCTTTCAAAGCTCTGGCGTAGTTTGTCGTTAATTGCGCTGGCATCTTCAGTGGCGCATCGCACAGTCAGCTGGAGCCCGGATGATGGATTGCTTTCCTCTTGAGGGTAGGCCTTTTTTGAGAGTTCAAGTTCACTGAGTGCTTTTTCAATATCCTCGACGGGGATGTTATCGGCGTCCCCTAACTGGTAAGTGATGGTGGTGCCGCCAGTAAAGTCGATGCCCATCATGGTGTCTTTCTTAGTGGCCATGCCGACGATGGAGATGAGAATAAGGCCAAGGCCAATCACTGCATAGGCCTTGCGTTTGCCCATGAAGTCGAATTTGGTCGCCTTGATCAAATTCATGAAGCTGAGCTTTTTTACAAATCCAAGGTCCATACCCCATCGGTAGACGGCGCGAGTCCCAAGAATTGCGGCAAACATCGAAGCAGACAGACCGATGATGAGAGTGATGGCAAAGCTCTTGATCGCCCCACTACCCAGCATAAAGAGGATGCAGGCGGTGATCAGGGTAGTGATGTTGGAGTCAAAGATGGCGCTGAAAGCTTTGTCATAGGCTGAGCCGATGGCTATGCGGGTATCCTTTCCGAAAGCGAACTCCTCACGCATTCGCTCATAAATGAGTACATTGGCATCGACAGCCATGCCGACAGTGAGAACCATACCTGCAATACCGGGCAGAGAGAAAGTGAAACCGAACATGGCCATGAAGCCGAAAAGTAGCACGCCACATACAGTCAGAGAAATTGCGGCGATAAAACCGGAGACCCGATAATACAAAAGCATGAAGAGGTATGTCAGGGTAAGAGCGAAGGCGCCCGCCATCAGGCCCTGTGTGACCACAGCTTTACCCAAAGTGGGGGAAATGAGTCTCATTTCACCTACCTCAAGAGGGTTTTCCAGCGGGTTCATCAGCTGGTTAGCGAGGGTTTCCACCTCGCCAGGTTCATCGAGCCCTTCAATGATGAAACGTTTGCCGAGAGGTGTCTGATTCACTACTGGGGCGCTCACAACCTCGCCATCTAGCACAATAGCGATGCGGTCGATGCCAGCTCGCATGTTGTCCGAGCTGGTAAGCGCAATCATTTTGTCGGTGCCCGCAGCATTAAGAGTGATGGCTACAGCATCGGCTTGCTGGGGGGAAGGCACGGCATTGGCAATGTCCTTGCCGCCAAGAGCCGAGCGGCGATACAGCAAAATGGCCTCTTCTCTCTCGTTGCCATCAGCGTCGTTGAAGACATGCTTGAACGAGCGCTGTCCGACAACGATCTCATCGCCATCAAGAACACTTTGGGCAAGCGATTTGCCACCAGTGGCTGGTTCATTGGTGCGCTCACTGACCTTGTGAAGTTCGAGTTTGGCAACTTTGGTGAGAATTTCGCGAATTTCCTCAGCTTCTTCGGGCTCTACTCCCGGAATCTGCAACATCAGGCCGTCTTCACCTTGTTGATAGATGAGAGCTTCGGGGTAGCCAATACTGCGAAGGCGCTTTTCGATGACGATTTTTGCCTGATCGACTTGCTCCTTGGTGATTGGCATGGGTTGGCCACCAGCACCATCCTTGGGCTGAATTTGTAGGCTAAAGGAGGCCCCGCCTACAATATCAATGCCGCCTTTAAGTCGCTCCTTGGGCGGGGTAATGGCTACAAGGCATAGAGCAGTGAGACCGACTAAAAGCACGGAGCCAATGTTGCGCTTGCGGCGTTCCACTTCGCTGGCGAAATACCAGAAAAATAGAATCAGCAGGGAAAGACCAATCAGGAAAACCACCATTGGGTCTTCAAAAAGGGAGGCGAGGACGAGCATGGATCGGGGTTGTATGGGTTAAAGTGAGAATTGAACTTGTGGGTCAGTCCTTTTTGGTGACTGAGGTAACAGCCATTTTGTCGAACTCGATCATGGTGCCCTCGGCGACCTTGATGATGACGGTTTTCTCCTTAATATTATGAATAATGCCGTGGATGCCAGCTGTGGTGACGATCTTATCGCCAGTTGTCATGTTGTTGATGCGCTCCATCTGCTCCTTGCGCTGTTTTTGCTGCGGACGAATCAACAGAAAATAGAATAATACGACCATAATGACGAGCATCATCATGGGGCTACCCAGAAAGCTGCCTTGGGGTTGCTGTTGAGCCAGTAGGTGGAGGTTCTGAAAGATCGTCATGATTTCGAGGATTCGTAGCGTCGGTTGAAGGACTCCTTGTAGGAGATGAAGGTTCCTGCCGCAATGGCCTCTCGGGCCTCTGCGACTAGGCGCAAGTAGAAATGCAGATTGTGGAAGGAAAGCAACCGCAAAGCGAGGATTTCACCAGCTTTAAAGAGGTGCCGGAGGTAGGCACGTGAAAATCCAGCGACGTGGGGGTGGCAAGACTCGCAGATTGGTGCTGGATCTGACGAGTTTTGAGCATTTTTGATCTGCAGGGGCCCGTCGAGGGTGAAGGCAACACCGTGACGCGCGACTCTCGTCGGCATGACGCAGTCAAATAAGTCCACTCCACGGCCGATCATTTCGAGAATTTGGGGCGGAGTGCCCAGTCCCATGGCATATCGGGGCTTATCTATTGGGAGAAATGGAACGGAGTTGTCGATGGCTCGAAACATCTCTTCCTCGGGTTCTCCCACAGAGACGCCACCGATGGCATAACCGTCGAAATCAAGATCCACGAGCTCTCGTGCCGATTGTTCGCGCAGATCGGCATAAACCGAGCCTTGAACGATCCCGAAATGCTGCTGATAGCCGTTACCGGACCGAGGTTCTTGCTTCACCACCCAATCTTTGCAGCGTGTAGCCCATCGAGTGGTTAGACCCAGAGAGTTGGCGGCGTAGCTTTTGTCGCAGGGATAGGGTGGACATTCGTCGAAGAGCATGGCGATGTCTGAACCCAGCGAGGCTTGGATTTCCATGCTGAGCTCGGGGCTCAAGAGCATCTTGGAGCCATCAAGGTGGTTTTGGAAGTTGACCCCCTCTTCGGTAATCTTACGCATCTTGGCCAGCGACCAGACTTGAAATCCTCCTGAGTCGGTAAGCATGGGTTTGCGCCAGGTGGTAAACCTGTGAAGCCCGCCAAATTCTCGGATGAGTTCGTGGCCCGGTCGCAGCCATAGGTGGTAGGTGTTGCCTAGGATGATTTGAGCTCCAAGTTCATCCAGTTCATCCGGGTGCAAGGTTTTGACCGAGCCCTGGGTGCCCACAGGCATGAACATTGGTGTTTCTACAAGGCCGTGCGCCAGCTTCAAGAGACCGCAACGAGCGGAGCAATCTGGGTCGGTGGAAAGAACCTGAAATGACATCGCGAGATCGTCCGCAAGCGTGGAATTTCAATCAACCGACATCAGACGATCATCCCGGCGGCAACGGTCTCATTGGTGCCCGGGTCGATGAGCACGAATGAGCCGGTGTTGCGGTTGCGGCGATAAGAGTCGTGGATGAGGGGAGTGGCCGTACGCAGGGAAATGCGGCCAATATCGTTCATACTGAAGCTACCCACATTCTCCACTTTATGAAGAGAGTTGATGTCGACTTGATACTTCATCTCTTGGATAATGGCTTTTGTCTCCTGAGTCGTATGACGCAGGATTAGCTTTGCGCGGTTTGCCATGGGGGTGCTTGAGAACCAACAAATCATTGCCTCTATGTCCTGACTCACTTGGGGCGGGTTGTTGGACTTCACCAGAGTATCACCGCGTGAGATATCGATTTCATCGTGCAATGTGATGGTGACAGACTGAGGCGCAAAAGCTTCTTCAAGGTCACCGTCGGCAGTGTGAATTGCGTTGATTTTGCTCCTGAAGCCAGAGGGCAATACAGTGATATCGTCACCGGGTCGGAAGACGCCACCGGCAACACGCCCTGCATAGCCGCGAAAGTCATGCCATTCATCGGACATGGGGCGGATAACCCATTGCACTGGAAAGCGTGCCTCTACGTGGTTTTCCTCGCCACCTACGTAGACATTCTCCAAGTGGTAGAGAAAGGTAGGGCCCTCATACCATGGCATATTATGAGATTTCTCGACAACATTGTCACCGTTTAGGGCGGAAATGGGAATGTCCTGAATGTCAACGATGTTGTCGAGCCGAGAGGCAAATTTGCGGTATTCCTCAATGATCTTATCGTAGACTTCTTGTGAGTAATCGACCAAGTCCATCTTGTTGACAGCCAATACAACGTGCTGGATGCGTAGCAGGTTGGCGATGAAGGAATGGCGTTTGGTTTGTTCGATCACGCCCTTACGGGCATCTACCAATATGATAGCGAGGTTGGCCGTAGAGGCACCTGTCACCATATTGCGAGTGTATTGAATGTGGCCTGGAGTGTCGGCGATGATGAACTTGCGCTTGGGAGTTGCGAAGTAGCGGTAAGCGACGTCGATGGTGATTCCCTGTTCTCGCTCGGCCTTGAGACCGTCAGTGAGAAGCGCCAAGTTAACGTTTTCATCACCGCGACGCTTGGAGGATTCTTCCACGGCCTCGAGTTGATCCTCAAAAATGGATTTGGAATCGTAGAGAAGGCGGCCGATGAGTGTGGACTTGCCATCGTCAACTGAACCGGCAGTGGTGAAGCGAAGTAGATCCATAATGTGGAATGTTGAAATTTTAGAAGTAACCTTCCTTCTTGCGGTCCTCCATGGAAGTCTCTGAGCGCTTGTCATCAGCGCGGTTGCCGCGTTCGGTCTGGCGGGCGGCAGCAACTTCCTCGATGATCTTATCCATGGAATCGGCATCGGATTCGACTGCACCAGTGATGGTGGCATCACCCATGGTGCGGAAGCGGATCTTACGCTTCACCACCTCTTCGCCTTCGCGGGGGGTGACGAATTCGCTCACGGCGAGAATGGTATTGTTGCGAATAACGGTGTCGCGTTCGTGAGCGTAGTAGAGGCTTGGAAGGACGATGCCTTCGCGCTTCATATACATCCAGATATCCATTTCAGTGAAATTAGAGAGAGGGAACACGCGGAAGTGCTCACCTTGATGCATGCGGCCATTGAACAGATTCCATAGTTCTGGGCGCTGGTTTTTAGGATCCCACTGACCAAAATCATCGCGGTGGGAAAAGAAACGCTCTTTGGCGCGAGCTTTTTCCTCGTCCCGGCGACCCCCACCGAGCACGGCGTCAAAGCCTTGTTCCTCAATGGTGTCGAGGAGGGTGGTAGTCTGTAGACGGTTGCGTGATGCATCTGGTCCCTTTTCCTCGCTCACTCGACCCTTGTCGATTGAGTCTTGGACCGAGCCGATCACCAACCGCGCTCCAATGTCTTTTGCAAATTGATCACGATAATCGAGAGTTTCTGGAAAATTGTGGCCAGTATCAATATGCACCAGCGGAAAGGGAACGCGAGCAGGGTGGAATGCTTTCTTGGCCAACCAAGCCATTACAATTGAATCCTTGCCAGCTGAGAACAGCAGCCCCGGATTCTGAAACTGCGCTGCAGTTTC
>JBMYMN010000160.1:0-5512 GCA_049597355.1 Luteolibacter sp. | reverse complement strand
TGCCTTCGTCCGCATGCGCGGCGGAAATGAACAAGGGCGCAATGAGGGCTGCGAGCAGGTGACGTCGCTTCATGGTTTCTTGGGTTGGCCTTCTGGCGTAGGCGGGTGACAGGAAGTCGAGGTTGAATGTTTGCGGTAGGTCGCCCAAAACTCTTCGGACATGGCCTTGATATGGGGAGCTGTGGATGTGCCGTCGTTGGCTTGCCGAGCGCTGATTTCGAGTAAAGCACGCATCTTCATTAACACCGGCTTCATTTCAGTCTGTTCACTGAGATCCTTGGTCTCATTTGGGTCACGTTGAAGATCGAACAGGCGGGTGGTGCGTTTGTCGCCCACACAGAACTCGATGAGTTTGTAGCGTTCATCACGAATCGCACGCTGCCAGTTCATGAAGGAGAAATAGAGCTGCCCCATGTGGTCTGCGGCAGCATCCTTCAGGACCGGAGCCAGACTCCTGAACTGCACGGTATCGGGGACCCTCAGTCCGGCCAACTCACAGAGCGTCGGATAAATGTCGTAGAGATAGCAGAGCTGGTCGCGTGTCTCTCCCTTCGGCACACCCGGCCCTTTCATGATCAATGGAATCTGAACACCATGCTGATACACGTTCTGTTTGCCAGTGAGCCCATGACTGCCAAGCGCGAGGCCGTTGTCCGAACTGAAGACAATGATGGTGTTGTCCGCTTCCCCACTTTCCTCCAGCGCCTTGAGGATGCGGCCAATCTGGGCGTCGGTATGTGTCACGAGTGCATAGTAGCGCGCTAGCGTTCTTTTGATGGCTTCTTTAGTCAGCGGGCGCTTCATCAGCTTCTCATCGCGAATGTGATGCACCCCGGCATTAAAGGGATGCTCGGGCAGATAGTTTGCCGGTAGGGCCATATCTTTGCCTTCATACATGGCCAGATATTCTTCGGGCGCATTGAAGGGATCGTGCGGAGTCATGAAGGATATGTAAGCGAAGAAGGGCTTCTTCTCTGACTTGGTTCGGGCTTTGAGAAAGTTCACAGCCGCGTCCGCAAAGTGGTCCGCATTGAAGCAGCCATCCACTGGCTTCATGTTGGCCTTCACTAGTTTACCGTCTTCCGGATAGGAATGCATGGGCGTACGGTTATTGCCGCGGTGACCACCTCGGTAGTAAAGATTGTCGCCTTTAGAGAAGGAGCGCATGAAGTGGTCGCCCCCTTTGCCGAAGCCGGGGTCGTTCTTGCCGGCAGCAAAGGTCACATAACCAGCCCTACGGAAGGCCTCAGCCATAGTCACATACTTTTCAGGGATCGCAAAATCCCAGTCGCCTTGGCTTTCGAGATTCCACAGCGTGCGACCACTAAAGAGACTTGCGCGTGACGGCGTGCACACGGCCATGCAAGTGCCGCCCATGATGTGGGCCTGACGGAAACTCGTACCTTGCTTAACCAGCTTATCGAGATTGGGCGTCTTGATTCGATCATTACCAAGAGCGGCAATCGTGTCGTAACGCTGATCGTCCGTGAACAGGAAGATCACATTGGGCTGCTTGGTTTCACCTGAAGCGAAACCGGCCAGCGCCAAAAACACAACGGCAACCCTCATGGCAGTGTTTTAATGCGAACATTGCGATACCAGATGGGTTTCCCCTCATCCTGAAAGCTGATGTAACCCTCCATCGGGCGGTCCTTCATATCTGTCTTACTGAGGTCGATATCCACAATCTGCTCGCCATTGAGCACCACCGTCAGCTGAGAATCCTTGACGGTAATGTGGTAGCTATTCCACTCGCCCGCTGGCTTTACCATCATCTTGGTGGGCCCAACGGTGCGGATGACGCCACCGCAGTCGTGATGTCCGAACTTCTCTTTGCCATGAGTATCGAGAATCTGAACTTCGAAGCCACTATTGACGTGATCCTTAAGGTCACCCACACGCATGAAGACGCCAGAGTTACCGCGCTTGTTGAACTTGAAATCCAGTTTTAGCTCGAAGTTCCCATACTTCTTGGTGGTAGTGATGTAGTCCTTGTAACGAGTCCAACCCTTTTCCCCATCTCGCGGCTCGAGCGTAACGATGTTGCCCTCTTTGACCACCCAGTTGCCAGTCGTCTGCCAACCGGTGAGATCTTTCCCGTTGAACATCATATGGAATCCCTTCTCGACCATGAAGCCATCTGATTCGACCTGTTGCGAAACGGATTGATTATCCTGATCGGCATGAGCGAATGGCAAAAGCAGCGAAGCAGCAATTACGGAACGGAAAAGCATCTTGAAGCACATGTCGGGCATCATCGGGGCGAGCCGTAGGATAATCCAAGCGGAATCCCCTGTGGTGCTGAGAATACGTGCCTTATGAGGAGGTTTTCTCACGATTTTACTCGCCCACCCCGCGCTACAGCAGCAATCTCCGGCCGCCATGCTCAAAGCCGGAATCGTAGGCCTTCCCAACGTCGGAAAATCCACACTGTTTAATGCAGTCACCCGCACTCGCAAAGCGGAGTCCGCCAACTACCCCTTCTGCACCATCGACCCCAACGTCGGCATGGTCACCGTGCCCGACCCACGTCTCGACAAACTCTCCGAGATATCCAAGTCACAAAAGGTCGTGCCCACCGCGATTGAGTTCGTCGACATCGCCGGCTTGGTCGAAGGCGCTTCTGAAGGTGCGGGCTTGGGCAATAAGTTCCTCGCCAACATACGCGAGACCGACGCCATCGTCCAAGTGGTCCGTTGTTTCGAAAACGACGACATCATTCACGAACTCGGCTCGGTCGATCCCATCCGCGACATTGAAATCATCAACTCCGAGCTGATCATCGCCGACATGTCCTCGCTCGAAAAGCGCCGCAGCTCTCGTGAGAAGAAGGCCAAGGGAGGCGACAAGGAGGCCAAGAAAGAGGTCGAACTCATCGACATTATTCTCCCCCACCTCGATCAGGGCAAACCCGCCCTCACCCTCGACTTCAGCGAAGAAGACAAGGTCATCGTGAAGGACTTCTTCCTGCTTTCCTCCAAGAAGACCATTTACGCCTGCAACGTCAACGAAGACGAGCTTGCCAACGTCGTCACCAACCCGGAGAGCAACCCCATGGTTGCCAAGGTTGCTCAGTACGCCAAAGAGCACAGTGGCGCCCAGACCGTGATCATCTCCGCCCGCATTGAGGAAGAACTCAGTGAACTGGAACCTGAAGAAGCCAAGGAATTTCTCTGCGAGATGGGTGTAAGCGACTCGGGTGTCACGGGTCTGATTCAGGGGGTTTATGAACTTCTGGGCCTGCGCACCTATCTCACCACCGGTGAACAGGAAACCCGCGCTTGGACCATTACCGCTGGCGACAAGGCTCCAGCCGCCGCTGGTGTAATCCATACGGACTTTGAGCGCGGCTTCATAGCTGCCGAGGTCGTCCACTACGAAGACCTCAGCTCGCTGGGATCCAAGAACGCCGCCAAAGAAGCCGGCAAGCTCAGAATTGAAGGCAAGGACTACGAAGTGAAAGATGGCGACGTTATCGAGTTCCGCTTCAATGTTTGATCTGGAGAATCGTAAGCGAAAATACTCTCTTTTTTGATGGCATTAGCGAATCCTATGCTTGGCTCAACCTCCGTATGGTAGCCCATGGCTGGAACAGGTCGCAGATTCTAACAGCGAGAGGTGTAGTCGGGATATAGATCCTGCAATTAGGAAATCTACTCACTGGCCGAATATGTAGCCTTGCAAGTGTTCGATGGTCGACTGCTGACTTACCATCACCCAGCGCACAATATCGCCCATTGAAATTATACCAATGAGCTTATTTTCGTCCATCACGGGCAGATGACGAATGTGTTTGTCAGACATCACCTTCATGCAGTGGTTGATGGTGTCTTTGGATGTCACTGTAGTCACTGGCACATCAACGATTTCGGAAACCAATGTATCACGGGAGGTTCGTCCCTGAAGAACAACCTTGCGTGAATAGTCGCGCTCGGAGAGCACTCCATACAGATTCCCTTCTTCATCAAGTATGATCAGCGCCCCGATATCGTGTTTTCCCATTTGCCCCACTGCATCATACACCGTGGTATTTCTTTGGGCTGTCCATATCTGGCCACACTTATCCTGGAGCAAATCTCTTACCGTACCCTGAATATCCATAGTCTTAAATTACGATTAACCTCGACCATACCTTTTTGACAGAAGGGTGTCAAACAGCCCGATACTCACTTGACGTTGCAGCGATCAGGTAGGAAGGAAGTTTATGCCCAATGCCTTAACAGGTGAGCAATCCCCGTATTTACTACAACACGCAGATAACCCAGTAGACTGGGTGCCTTGGAGTGATGAGGCCTTCCGCCTTGCTCGTCAGAGGGACAAGCTCGTATTTTTATCTGTTGGCTACTCAACCTGCCACTGGTGCCACGTGATGGCCCACGAGTCTTTTGAGTGTGAGAGAGTCGCTGAGGTTATGAATCATCATTTCATTAACGTGAAAGTGGATCGGGAGGAGCGTCCGGATATCGACACCCTCTACATGCAGTATCTTCAGCTCACTTCAGGATCAGGGGGCTGGCCGATGAGCGTCTGGTTGGACAGCACGGGGCAACCGGTCTTCGGCGGCACTTACTTCCCTTCCGAAAATCGTCAGGGCCGGGCCGGATTCACCACCGTCTGCCAAGAGCTGGCCCGCGTTTGGCGCGATGACCGAGCCAAGCTGCTGGATCATGCCAAGAAGGTCATGATCCATTTGCGCAAAAAGCCTGAGCCCATCCCACAGAATTCATTCAGTATTGAGATGGCGCTTGAAGACTATCTAGAAAACTGCCGACAGAACTTCGATGACGAACTCGGTGGCTTTGGTCACGCACCAAAGTTCCCACGCCCCGCAGTCCTCGATGCGCTGATGGCTGTCGCCAAGCACCAGTCGCCAAAGGATCCGGAATCCACCAAGGCATGGCGGATGACTCAACGGACTCTGACCGCCATGGCCATGGGCGGCATGAACGACCAACTTGCAGGCGGCTTCCACCGCTACTCTGTAGACCGCTTCTGGCACATACCCCACTACGAGAAGATGCTCTACGATCAGGGTCAGTTGGTCATGAGCTATCTCGAAGCCTATGAAATCTCGGGAGATGACATTCTGAAGCAAACTGCAGAAGACATCCTCCATTATCTCGTGGAGACCATGCTCGACAATGACGATGCCTTCCATGCCGCCGAGGATGCTGACAGTCTCGAAACTGCTGACTCCAAACACGCCATCGAGGGCGCATTCTGGACCTGGCGAGTTGAAGAAATTGAAAAACTACTCAAACCCAAGGATGCTTCCATCTTCAACGCCGCTTACGGTGTAGAGATTGAGGGCAACGCCCGCCCGGAAAGCGATCCGCATGGCGAGTTGATTGGTCGCAACACCCTGCACCGCATCAAAACCGACGCCAATCTTGCCCGAACTTTTGATTGCAGCGTCCAAGACATTAGAGACTCCCTGAGAGCTTCCAAGGCTGCGCTATTGGAGGCTCGTACAAAGCGACCGCTTCCCCATCGTGACGACAAGATCATAACC
>JBMYMN010000159.1:0-5520 GCA_049597355.1 Luteolibacter sp. | reverse complement strand
TTTGCTGGAGCCAGGTTAACGGTAAGAATATTAAAGGCGCGACCGGGCAAGGGGTTTCACAGGCATTTGAATTCGCCAGGGCTTGGCGCATCCACCCCAAGCACAGAAGACCAAGATGCCGGTCAGAGCCATGGCAAGGGCAAGATGAGCCGTGAGCACCCCGGGCTTGAGACCGCTGTAAACCACATTTCTGCCCATCCAGGCATTTATTAGAACCACCAGTAAACCCGCAAATGCCATCACCAACACCCAAGGGCGTGCTCTTCTCTGTGCAAATGCTGCGATGAAAGTGGCCAGAGACAATATACCCACGGGCATAGTACACAGGCGGTTAATGAACTCCGTCCAAACATGCTGCGGATTAAATTCAGCACGCAGGTTTTGCTGAGTGATGTCTGATGGATCACGACCCATGCGGGCAGCCTTGCTTTTGA
Source organism: Luteolibacter sp. (assembly GCA_049597355.1). Lineage (GTDB taxonomy): Bacteria > Verrucomicrobiota > Verrucomicrobiia > Verrucomicrobiales > Akkermansiaceae > Luteolibacter. The sequence goes on along the minus strand of JBMYMN010000159.1, from coordinate 5,086 downwards.
AGACATCAATGGGCAATTGATCAAAATTAACCTGTTCGACAGATGTCGGGGGTATTAGGCAGCCCCAACAAGTAGGCCAATCAGGACAACCCATGCCAGCTCCAGTTACCCGTACGATTGCACCAACAAAAATCAATAATAGCAGTGAAACTAACGCCGCAGCCGCCAATTTCTGGAATCGATTCATTGCTGCAACATGATCACGCAAACCGACAATGCCAGCGAAAATGCACAATCAATCGACACTCAAGCTTGCGCTTTGTCGGAATCCTTGGATGCCATGTCGTCTGATTGGGAAATTGCCTTTTCCAGCCTTCGAGTAATTGCTGGCGGGGTGTCCGAATTGCCTCCAGCGATGGCCACGCCGAGCCAACGCAATTCCGCACTACCATCCAAAAAAACTTTAAGTGTCATGGTCAGTGGAACGGCCAAGAGCATCCCGAAAGGGCCCCAAACCCAGCCCCAGAACATAACGGAAATGATCACTATCAGAGTTGAAATCCCAAATCGTTTGCCCACAAGAATCGGCTCGATGAAATTGCCGAGGAAGTTGTTGATCAGTAAGTATCCTCCAGCCACCAGCAATGCTGTCGGTGCTCCAGAAACGATAAGCGCCAAAATTACCGGTGGAATTCCTGCGACCAATGAACCCAACACTGGAATATAATTGAGAGCAAACGCAACAATACCCCATAGGATGAAGAAATCGAGTCCAGCTGCCCAACACAGTAAGCCAGCGAGAAAACCAGTCATGAGACTTACGACCGTCTTAATGGCCAAATAACGCTGGATATCTCGGGTGGCCTTCATCATACGAGCGATATCCGGTCCGCTCGCTCTGGTGATCGCATCAAGGCGCCGACTAAAGCGGTCCGCCTCAGACAGCATGAAGACGGTCAGAATTAGGAAAATGATGATGATTCCAAAAAAACCAAAGCTAAGAATCTTGTCGAATTGAATTTGCTGCAGATTGGCGAGGTTGTTATCGACTACGATCTGAATTTGCTCCTTGGCATCGGCAACTCCCCAGCTCTCGAGGGTTTCTGCCAGGCTTTCGGAAGCATTGCTTACCTTGTCATACACCTGGCCTGCATATTTGTCGTCCCATTTGGACTGCAAATCGCCCACCAGAACCACACCTAACATCACAACTCCAGCAATGAAAGCGAAGTCCACCAGAACAGTAATGGCCACCGCTACTTTCGATGGAACTCTTCGCTCCGTGAGTGATTTTGTTACCGGGTAAGAAATAGTGGCAACAAAGAAGGCAAGTAAAACGGGGATAAAGAAACTCTGTGCCACCTTCAGCCCCGCAACCACAATGATGAGCGAGGCAAGCACCAGAATGGTGCGGGACAAACCCGACCAAACCTGCTGTTTCTCGCTATTCATCCATGAATATTAATTACTGAAGCTGGCGCAACGCAAGTCATACATCGATCGCGAATACAATCATTCCCACTCAATACTCGCCGGCGGCTTTGTCGAGATATCATAGAGGACTCGGTTGATTCCGGATACTTCATTGAGAATGCGGTGGCTGGTTTCACGTAGCAACATGGACGGTAATTCGACCCAATCGGCCGTCATCGCATCTTCCGATACGACTGCCCTAAGTGAGATCGCCCATTCATAGCTACGCTCATCCCCTTTTACGCCCACGGTCTTTACTGGAACCAAGCCAGCGTAAGCCTGCCACACTTTCTCATACCAATCATACTCTTTGAGCTTACCGATAAAAATGGCATCGCACTCGCGAATAATATCGAGCCGATTCTGTGTTACCACTCCGGGGCAGCGCACAGCAAGACCCGGCCCAGGGAAAGGATGGCGATGAAGGATATCATGAGCAATGCCAAGTGAAGTGCCCAAGGCACGCACCTCGTCCTTAAAGAGCTCAGCAAGTGGTTCAAGCACTTTGCCCTGAGCCTGCAATTCAAGGATTCGATCAACACGATTGTGATGAGTCTTAATTTTCGAGGCCTTCGATTTATCATTTGAAGCGCTTTCGATGACATCTGGATAAAGTGTTCCCTGAGCAAGCATCTCGGCATCACCCACCGTATCCCAAAAGACATCAATAAATAGCTCACCAATGATGATGCGCTTCTTTTCGGGGTCATCCACTCCATCCAAAGCACTGAGGAAACGATCGGCACAATCAACCGTCTCTATAGGCACACCCATCCGGTGAAAGTTGTTGCGCACCTCTTCGCCCTCGTCTTTTCGCATCAAACCATGATCGACAAAGATTGCACGCATGTTCACACCTGCTTCATGTAGCAGCACCGCAAGAACCGTACTGTCCACACCACCCGAAACTCCGCAGACAATCTGTTTGTCTCCCACCGTCTTACGGATGCCCTCAACAATCTCACGCTTGAGGTCATCAATTCGGAATGGCAGCAGGTCATTTGCCTCAAGTAAAAAATTGTGAAGTATGCGTATCCCTTCGTGGCTATGGGTCACTTCAGGATGGAACTGGATACCAAAAAAGCGATCGTTCCACTTCAGAGATACTGGTGTTTTATGTTGGTTGACGGCGATAATCTCGGTTCCCTCGGGCAGCTTTTGGACTGTATCGGAGTGACTCATCCAGACCTGAGAGGATTCAGAGATTCCCTCGTAGAGTCCGCAGCATTGGACTGGATAGAGATTCGCCGGACCATACTCGCGCTTGTCGCTCTTCTCGACTGATCCACCAAACTTGATGTTGAGCAACTGCATGCCATAGCACACGCCCAGCACTGGCACACCCAATGCCTTCAGAGCCTCAAAATCGAGATCTGGCGCATCCGTATCGCTGGTGCTTTTGGGGCCACCGGATAAAATGACTGCTCCTGGCTTGCCGATTTCTAGAGGGAACTCTTCCAAACTGTAGAGTTTGGCAAAGTAACCCAATTCCCGTACACGGCGGACAATGAGCTGTGTGTATTGCGACCCGAAATCGATGACTGCAACGTGATTGGAATCGTGCATAAAACAGTATAGTGAGATATTGAAAAATAGAGGCTGATGCATACCAGGGCGGCATGCATCTCGCTGGGCGGAGTCCCGTCAGCCGAGCGGTTGATAATTGGTGGGCTCTTCGGTGATCACGATATCATGAACGTGACTTTCGCGCAGCCCTCCCGGTGTGACACGGACGAAGTTGGCCTTCTCACGCAAATCGGCAAGACTGGTGGCACCGACATAACCCATACCAGATCGAAGCCCACCCATAAGTTGGAAGACAACGTCAGAAAGAGGGCCCTTATAAGGGACGCGTCCCTCCACGCCCTCCGCGACTAGCTTGCCTGAGCTATTTTGGGCATAACGATCACCAGAGCCTTTCTGCATGGCCCCGATTGAGCCCATTCCGCGGTAGGTTTTGAATCGGCGACCCTGATAGTGGACCGTTTGACCGGGGCTCTCACGAGTACCGGCCAACAATGAACCAAGCATGACTATATCAGCCCCGGCAGCGATGGCCTTAACGATGTCTCCAGAGTAACGAATGCCACCATCCGCGATCACGCGCACTCCGTTGTCACGGCAATAGTCAGCCACGTTTCGTATTGCGGTAAATTGCGGCATACCCACACCTGAAATCACACGGGTTGTGCATATCGAACCCGGGCCAACACCCACCTTGATTGCGCTAACTCCTGCCTTGACCAAGTCTTGTGCTCCCTCTCGAGTGACTACGTTACCTGCGACAACCGGAGTCATAGAAAGCCCGCATAGTTGTCCAATCACATCGATGACACGGCTGGTATGACCTGTTGCAGCGTCAATGAAAAGAGCATCAGCCCCGGCCTCAATCAATGCCTGAGCACGCTCGACACAATCCGGACCGACTCCGACCGCGGCTCCGCATCGTAGTTGACCACTGGAATCCTTCGCGGAGTGGGTAAAGGTTGCCCGTTTGAGAATATCAGAGCCTGTGATAAGACCGGCAAGACTACCATCGTCATTCACCAGAGGCAGTTTCTCGATACGGTTCTGATAAAGAATCTGACGCGCCTCGGCGTGACTGGTGTTGGGAGCAGCTGTGATGAGCTTCTCTTTTGGGGTCATGACCTCACTGACTAATGCGTCTTCACGATCGAGGTAGCGAATGTCGCGACCGGTAACCATACCCACCAAGATGTTGTTCGCATCGACTACTGGAAATCCCGAAAAGCCATTGACTTCCATCACCTCGCGCACATGTTGCACTTTGTCTTCTTTGCTAACTGTGTGCGGCTTGAGAATCACCGCGCTCTCCGAGCGCTTCACCTTAGCCACCATCGCTGACTGTTCTTCAATTGGGCAGGCACGGTGGATGACGCCCATGCCACCCTCACGCGCGAGGGCAATCGCAAGTTCATGCTCAGAAACGGTGTCCATCGCGGCAGAGACGATGGGGAAATCCAATTCTATGTCTTTGGTCAGAGTGGTTTTGAGCGATGCCTCACCAGGCAAAACCTTACTGAGCGCCGGCACCAAAAGAACGTCATCGAAAGAATAACCCAGAGAAATATCCGCCATGGGGGATTCAAGGGGAGTGACCTTGCTCAGGCAAGTCTCAATGCTTGGTATTTGAGGATATATGGCTAATGTGCCGTAAAACGTGGTCTTGCTGACAAAGCTACCAATTTTTACCTTGGAGAGCGTGACAGTACTTCCTAGCTTTTGCGAACCAAATCGCCCATGGTCAAAAAAGAATTCACCATTCAAAATAAACTCGGCATCCACGCCCGACCGGCTGCCCAGTTCGTGAAAACCGCCAACCGCTTCCAAGCCGAAGTCTACGTTGAAAAGGACGGGGAAGAAGTAGACGGCAAGAGCATCATGGGCCTCATGATGCTGGCTGCAGGCCACGGATCCGTAATTACAGTCAGCTCTGAGGGAGCCGATGCGGATGCCGCTATCGATGCGATCGGCGACCTTATCGCTCGCAATTTTGAGGAAAATTGATTACATTTTAGGTATCCCTAGATACAAACGCTCCAAAATTGATCTCGCACTGAGGCATCAAACCGTTAGTTTGAGTTACCTATCCAAATTTTGAATACCGATGAGTCTCCACGCCCAACTCAGCCCTGAGGCCATAGCTGCCCTC
>JBMYMN010000158.1:0-5565 GCA_049597355.1 Luteolibacter sp. | reverse complement strand
GTTGTCGAAGCCATGGCCACTGTCATCCGGCGGAAAGGCCTCGGTGGTGTCGTATTCAACTCCGAGCAGATCATACACCGCATACCGATACTCAGTGCGATTCAGGCGGCGAATCGTCACTCGACCGGGATCGGGCTTCTTCGGATCCAACTCGAATACTTCGGTCTCGATCCAGTTGAGAATCTTGCGTATCTCTTTTGTAGATGGCTGCACCTCTTCTGAGGGCGGCATGATTTGTGCGCGAAGATTACTCCATACCGGAAACCAATGCGCACGATCTTTGATGTGCTCTCCTAAGTCCCCGAAACTATCCATGGAGAAATCTCCCTTTTTCATGCCTTCAGCATGGCAGTCGAAACAGTATTCGGTGAGCAAGGGTTCAATCTCTTGACGATAGCTGTTCTCATCGGCGTGCAAGTTTGCACAAAGCACGCAGGTGAGAAGGAAACGCAGAGACTTCATGGTCTATGGACCTGCACCACTGCAGGCATTCAATATCTTACGGCATCAATACGTCAAATCCACAGGAAAACATTCACTGCGTTACCATTTGCCTTATACCCGCCCCGCGGCATCTTTCTCAAGCCACGCCCACATCGACTCTAGGCCAGCGAGGACTGCCTGTTTTGTAACAACCAGATCATCACCCGCTGGAGACTTACCAAAGAGGTAGAACTTAATCTTTGGCTCGGTACCCGATGGCCTTACCGCAAAGCGGCGACCGTCTTCCAGATCTACGAAGAGCATCTTCTCCTTGGGCAAGAGATCGCCCTCCTGGTCGTACATGTCGTCCTTAGCAAAGTTCTGCACTTTTAGTACCGCCGAACCATCGACTTCACTTGGAGGATTGTCGGCGAAACTCTGCGCGAGGGTGGCAATCTTGGCCGCACCATCCGCTCCCTCCATCACCATGGCCTTGCCGATTTCGAGGTAGTAGCCGTATTCGGTGTAGATATCGTCGAGCAGTTCGGGCAGCGTCTTGCCAACCGAAAGTCCATAAGCGGCGACTTCGGCGATCATCAAAGTGGCACCATTGGCATCCTTGTCGCGAACGGAGTCGGATCCGAGGTAGCCATAGCTCTCCTCACCACCGAAGACAAAGAATCGGGAGTATTCCAGACGCAGCTGGCGAGTTTGCTCTTCGGTGAGCGAACGGTAATCGCCCTTCTTGTCGACAGGAATCGCCTCCTCGTATTTGCGCAACTTGCCGGAAATGTATTTGAAGCCGGTGAGTGTATCAATCACACCCACACCAAAGCCATCAGCGATGGAGCGTTGCAGTTCCGTGGTAACAAGCGTTTTCACCAGCACAGCGCGGCTGCGGTTGGCTTGAGTAATCCAGCCAAGATCAAAGCAAGTCTTGAGACGATACCATGCCATTAGCGAACCGATCTGGTTTCCGGTGAGCAATTGCATTTCGCCACTCGCATTGCGGGCGACCACACCCATGCGGTCTGCGTCGGGGTCGGTGCCGATTACAATCTGGGCTCCCTCCTTCTCGGCGAGGTCGATACCCATCTGCAGGGCAGGACCATTTTCGGGGTTGGGCGAGGCGACCGTCGGGAAGCGGCCGTCCTGGACGTCCTGTTCAGGAACGGTCAGCACGTCAAAGCCAAAGCTCTTGAGCATGGGCACGTTGATGTGGCCTCCAGTGCCGTGAAGATTAGTGAAGACCACCTTGGTCGAGGCACCATCCAGCAGTGATGGCTGAAGTAGGAGGGCCTTGAGGCGTTCAGTGTATTTTTCGTCCATCTCCGCCCCAAGGGTGATGACAGCGCCGCGTTCGTCTTCGGATACGGACTCATAGGCCTCAGAGTCGATGGCATTCACACGGGCAATGATCTTACTCGCATCGGGCTCCACGATCTGGGCGCCATCATCGAAATACGCCTTGAAGCCGTTGTCGTGATTGGGGTTGTGACTGGCGGTCAACACCACACCGGCATCGGCGCGAAGCTCGCGAATGGAGAAAGACAGCTGGGGCGTGGAGCGCGGCCCATCGAAGAGGAAGGCATCGCAGCCATGGTCGGCGCAAACCCTGGCACAGAACTCGGCGAAGTCGCGAGAGAAGTGACGGGTGTCGTGGGCAAAGACCAACTTGGGCTTGCGCCCCTCCACCACTTCCTTGACGTGTTCAATCAGACCACGCACTGCACGACCCACGTTGAAGAAGTTCATGGTCGAAGTCCCAACGCAAGGATGCTCGGGTCGGTGATTGGGGCCACCTCCACCCTGTTCGACATCAGCCACCACCCGGCCAATGGTGCGACCGCGCAAGCCACCTGTTCCAAACACTAGAGTCTTAAAGAAACGGTCGTTGAGCTCCTGCCACTCTTCTCTTGCGACCAACTCTTCGACAGCCTGTGCGGAGATTTCGTTAGTGGAGCCAGCAAGCAAGGCTTCAATGTTAGCTTTGGCATCGGCCAAGAGCTTGCCGCCAGCGACAGCGGCCTCCAGAGAAAAGATCAGATCAGGCATGAGTGTTGAGGAAGTAATTAAGCGGTGTAACCTGCGGCAATGGTGTCGGCCCAGTGCTCAGCCCGCTCCGCAAATGACATACCGTCATCTGCATAAAGAATACCACGTGATACATTAATCACATCGGGTGCCGTGCGGCCGGCGTTGGCAAGTGCATCCAAGCTACCACCCTGGGCTCCAAGGCCCGGTACTAGCAGGGGAGCATCGGGCATCTTGGCAAGCACATCGCCGGCATTGGTCAGGCCGACCACGTAGCCGACATTCGTGTTGCGGCCTTCCGCCTCGGCACGGGCACCCAGAGCAGGCACCAACTCGAAGACAGAACGGCCATCCACCAGTTGCTGTTGCTGAAAATCAGCAGTTCCGGCATTGGAAGTCACAGCGAGTAGATAGACGCCCTTGCCGGGCCAGTCCAGGAAGGGCTCGATAGAATCATAGCCCAGAAAGGGATTGAGGGTGACTGCGTCCACGTTCCAGCCGTCGAAATAACCCTTGGCATAATACTTTTGAGTCTCGCCGATATCGCTTCGCTTTGCGTCTAAAATCACGGGCACTTCATCGGGCATTTCAGAAAGGAGCTGTTCTAGTGTACGGATACCCTCGATGCCCATGGCTTCGAAGTATGCCATGTTGGGTTTAAAGGCAGCCGCCTGATCGGCAGTTTCTTCGATGACTTGCTTCAGGAAATCGTAGGCGGCGCTGGCACCTCCTTCACCCGGTCTTGGATCGAGTCCCACGCAGAGGCGGGAGCCACTTTTTTCGATACGCTGTTGCAGACGTTCGGCATAGTTCATGGACTGAGATTGGCGATGCTCTTGCTGTGGAAAAGCACAAAAGATGTCGGTCCGCAGAATTTTCCACTAGCCCTGTATCCTTACAGCGCGAACTGTACAAGCAACCCTTCCACTTTCCTCTTTGCCATCCGCAGAGCTGAGATTATTCTCCGGTCATTCATGAGCTGCCGCGGCCCCAAAAACAAGATGGATCCGACCCTTCACCGGGATCGGAAACCGGATTGGATCAAGGTACGACTGCCCAATAACCCTGAGTTCTGGTCGACCAAGTCGCTGATCACCGACCTCAATCTGGTCACAGTGTGTGAGGAAGCCCAATGTCCAAACCGCTGGGAGTGCTGGAGCCAGAAGACAGCAACCTTCATGATCGCCGGTGAAAAGTGTACTCGCGCGTGTGGGTTTTGCGCAGTGAAAACCGCCAAACCGGATGCCCTAGAGGCCGATGAGCCCCTGCGCGTCGCCGAAGCCACCCGCCGCATGGGCCTGCGTCACGTGGTGATCACCGCCGTGGCCCGTGACGATCTGCGCGATGGTGGCGCAGAACACTTCAAGCACACCATCGAAGCGGTCCGTGATGCCAACCCCGGCATTGTCATTGAGGTTCTGGTGCCGGACTTCAACGACCGCGACTGGGCCCTGCAAATGTGCATGGATGCCCGACCTCACATTTTCAATCATAACATCGAGACCGTTGAGCGGCTGACCCCGCTGGTCCGCTCCCGTGCCAAATACGATCGCAGTCTGGCGGTGCTCAAAAAAGCCAAAGACATGGTCGGCGGCAAAGTCGCCACCAAGAGCGGCATCATGCTTGGTCTGGGTGAGCGTCGGGACGAAATTCTTCAAGCCATGGACGACCTCCGAGACCACGACGTGACCGTGCTGACTCTCGGCCAGTATCTGCGCCCCACTCCCAAACACCTTCCGGTAGTGGAATTCATCCACCCCGACGCCTTCGCTGAATACAAGGAGATCGCTCTGGAGAGAGGTTTCCGCCACGTGGCGAGCGGCCCGCTTGTCCGCAGTTCCTATCACGCTGCCGATTTCAAACCCGAAGAAGACATCATTGACGAGATCGAGGCCGATGTCCGCGCCACCAAGGGTATCGAACTCGGTCCTGAACACTTGCCCATTCCCACCGCCAAGCCTGGTCTCGATCAACCGGTGGTCTGATGATCGAACTTGTGATTATGAAGTATTGGCTAATCAAGTCCGAACCCGACGTGTTCTCTATTGATGATCTCAAAAAGGTCAAACGTGAACCATGGGATGGCGTGCGCAACTACCAAGCACGTAACTTCATGATGAAGCAGATGAAGCCGGGTGATTGCGCCCTCTTCTATCACTCAAATGCCAAGCCTCCGGGTGTTGCCGGCATTGCCAAGGTGGTAGGCGAAACCTATCCCGACCCTACCCAGTTCGACAAAAACAGTAAGTATTACGACGAAAAGTCCGCAAAGGATCAGCCACGTTGGTGGTTGGTCGATTTCGAGTTCGTCAAAAAGTTCAAGGAGGAGATACCCCTCGACGCTCTCAAAGCTGACAAGCAACTATCAGAGATGATGGTTTGCCAGAAGGGCACTCGCTTATCGATCACTCCGGTAGATCCCAAGCATTACAAACGTGTTCTCAAGCTCGCCGAATCCTAACCACTAAGCCACCGTGAAATTCATGCTCTTTCTGATCTGCTTGGTGACTGTTCTAGTCGTTGTCTCAATCAGCTTGGTCTGGTACTTGAGCGCTACTACTGAAATTACGCGCTAACCTATAACAGTCGCGCATATAGCCCTTTCAGGCTGGCCTGCCACTTTTCAAGAAACTTGAGATTGCGATGCCATTCCATGGCAGCAGGATCTATCCTTTCTGCCTGTTCCAATGCCTCAAATTTCGAGCAAGTATCCACAATAATACTGTCGATGCGTGCTATTGCCCCCTCAAGTGTTTCACGACAACGCTGAGTCTCGTCTTCGAGCATGGCCATGGCAAGAGCACTTCGGGTGGTCTCTCGCTTTCGGATGATTGCCTCGGCGTGCTGGGTGACATCCCCCACCCTACCGAATTCATCCATCAACTCGCTACCTATGGAGCCACGCGAATCCACTTCAACTCCCTTTAGCTCCAACCAAGCTCTCAAACGGCGTGCGGGGCTTGCCAGAATATCCATAGCAGCCTGCAACTGGGCGAAGTCCTCCTCTAGGCCACCGGCATCGGGATGAGCAGACTTACCGGCCTTACGGAAGGCTTGATTGAGTTGCTCACGCCCAAGAATCAAGCGCGGCTCGATACCGAGAACTTC
>JBMYMN010000157.1:0-5565 GCA_049597355.1 Luteolibacter sp. | reverse complement strand
AATGCCCCCGGCCTGCTTCACGGCTTGATCGACCAGTCTAACCAGCCTTAAGTGACTGCCTGTGAGTGCCACTGACAAAGCCGAGGCCATCCGCGAGCGCAAAGGCGGCAAGCGCATTGCCGCGCTCACAGCTTATGATTATCCGACGGCGCGCCTGCTGGACGAAGCCGGGGTGGACATACTACTCGTCGGCGATTCTCTCGGCATGGTTGTTCTCGGGCATGAGGACACCACCAAGGTCACCCTCGGCCAGATGATTCATCACGTGGATGCCGTGGCGCGAGCCAAGCCAAAAGCCTTGGTTATTGGCGACCTGCCCATCCATAGCTACAATGATCCTGCTCAGGCGCTGGAGTCTGCCAAGGCTCTGGTGGCGGCTGGTGCCGAAGCTGTCAAGTTGGAGGGAGGCGTCAGGCAGGCCGACAAAGTGAAGGCCATTGTGGGTGGAGGCATTCCTGTGTTTGGTCATTTGGGCATGCTACCGCAGCGGGTTTTGGAAGAGGGTGGCTATCGCAAAAAGGGCAAGACACCCGAACAGGCGGATCGCATCCTTGAGGGTGCCGAGGCTTTGGTCGAAGCTGGTGCCTGTGCCATCATCTTTGAATCCATCATCAAGGAAACGGCGAATGCCATCTCTGATCGAATTGCCGTACCGACCATTGGCATCGGTTGCGGTGAGGGTAGCTGCGACGGCGAGGTGGCTGTGGTGACCGATCTACTGGGCTCTTATCCATGGTTCGTGCCGCCTTTCGCCAAACCGGAGACCGATATTGCTGCCATGACCCGCGATGCTGCGGCTGCATATGTGGCACGCGTAAAGAAGTGACATTCTTCTAATAAAAGCGGTCTTGCTGTTTCATTATACCTGAAATACCAGTATCAGATCCATGAAAACACGACTTACCATTGTCTTCTTTGCCCTTTTTTGCGCCATCCTCTCCACGGTCACCGCTCGCGACCTCGATGTTACTGCCGCTGATGTTAAAAAACAGGAAATCCGTCATGGCCAGATTGGCCCTCGCGACACCCTTATCTTTTACACCTTCGGTGATCAAGACACCGTGCTGCAGCTCAACATCAAGCATGCGGAAGGCAAGTTTACCCTCAGCGGTAAGATGCAGCTTTTCAAGGAGGGCACCGGAGCCGAGGGCATGCGTAAATGGGTCAACAACCAACACTCCTGCGGCCTTTTTCCAGACGTGCCAAAGCCGACTGCGGTGGAATTGCCTGCCATGGCATGCACGGTATTGGAAAGCAAGCTGCTTGGCATCAAGCCTGGACTGGGTGGTCGCATTCAGCTCGATCCGGCTCAGGCTCCCAAGTTTGAGGATCACTCTCTCAAAATTCAGGTGAGCGAACTCAAGATGGATGGCTTTCGTCTCAAAAGCTTTACACTTGATACCGGCGCCTTTGTCAGAGTGGTCCCAGCGGAATGAATGATTGGGGGTCAGGCCTTGGCCTTTCTCTTTTTTCTCTGCTTGCGTACGATGCGCTTGCGGACAAGGCGTACGATGAGCGAGGTCCATCCGGTCTGGTGGGAGGCACCCAGACCCTCGCCGGTTTCTGCGTGAAAGTATTCGTGAAAAAGTAGCAGTTGCTGCCAGTCCGGCTTGTCGCGGTAGCGTTTCGCATCGCCGAAACAGGGACGACTGCCGTCCTTGCTGGGCAGGAATAGACTGATCATGCGATCGCCCAAGTCGTTGATGACCCCTTCTAGGGTAACCATGTTGCCTGATCCTGTAGGGTATTCGATGGTGAACTCGTCGCCGTAGAAGTGGTGGTAGCGCTCAAGGGCCTCGATCATGAGAAAGTTAACCGGAAACCAGATGGGTCCACGCCAGTTGGAATTGCCACCGAACATGTCAGTGTTAGCCTCGCCAGGCGTGTAGCTGACTTCGTTGCGCTGGCCGGCGTGGTCGAAGACGAAAGGTTCTCGCTCATGAGCCTTACTAAGTGAGCGGATCCCGTAGTCAGAGAGGAATTCTTTGGTGTCGAGAAGGTAGGTCAGGCATTTGCGCAACCGCTCCTTGGAGGGAATGGCCAGTAGCACGCGGCCGCCCTTTTCGCCCTCATCGACTCGTCGCACGGTAACGTATTTGAGAAGCTCCGGCCGGTTGACGAGGAACCAGTCCATCCGTCTGCGGAATCCGGGCAGGGCATCGATGGTTTCCTGCTTGAGCACGGTGACTGCACAGAGCGGTAGTAAACCGACCATGGAGCGGATCTTGAGCGGGATGGGTTTGTCGTGATCGATGATGAGCTGGTCGTAGTAGAAACCATCTTCATCGTCCCACAGTCCTGTGCCTCCCAGCGAATTAATGGCGTCTGAAATGTTGACGTAGTGCTCGAAGAACTTGGAGGCAATGTCCTCGTAGGCAGGACGGTCCTGGGCAAGCTCCAATGCCATAATGAGCATCATCTGGCAGTAGGAGGCCATCCAGGCGGTTCCGTCGGCCTGGTTGAGGTGACCACCGCCAGGGAGGGCCTGGGAGCGATCAAAGACCCCGATGTTGTCCAAGCCGAGAAAGCCACCACCAAAGACGTGTCGGCCCTCGACATCCTTGCGATTGACCCACCATGTAAAGTTGACAAGGAGCTTCTGGAAAGCGCGCTCTAGGAAATCGAGATCGCGTTGGCCTTTAGGGTCGGCGATTTTATAAACTCGCCACACGGCCCACGCATGAACCGGTGGATTCACATCTGAGAAGTTCCACTCGTAAGCGGGTAGCTGGCCATTTGGGTGCATGTACCACTCGCGTAAAAGGAGCAGCAACTGGTGCTTGGCAAAATCCGGATCCACCTTGGCGAAAGGAATCATGTGGAAGGCAGTGTCCCACGCCGCGAACCATGGATACTCCCACTTATCGGGCATGGAGAGGACATCGCGGGCGTGAAAGTTCGTCCAGTCGTGATTGCGTCCCTCAAGGCGTTGCTCAGATGGCGGCCGGGTGGCTCCGGACTTGATCCAGTCGTTGACATCGTAGTGATAGAACTGCTTGGTCCAAAGTAGACCGGCATAGCCCTGACGGCACACCATGCGTTCCTCATCGGTAATACCTTCGGGAATGATTTCGTCATAGTATTCGTCGGCTTCCCGAATGGCCGTCTCGAAAGTCTCGTTGTACTGGTCAAGGCCCATCAGTCCATTGGACTCGCGGATGGCATGAAGCCGGCAACGGATGGTCATCGACTCGCCGGGAGGAATCAGCAACTGGATGTGAGCGGCTGCCTTGGTGCCCATAGGCTCCGGATTGACCGCGTTTTTTTCACGGTCGATGATGTGTCGGTGAAAAGCATCTTTGGTGTAGGGCGTCTCGTTAGAGTCTGCGCCAAAGCTGACGTGATTGGTATCATTTTCTGTGAATAACCATTTGCACTCGTCGCCCTGCGGATGATCGCAGACGAAGATATGATCTCCGAGGCTTTGGTGACTGGTGACAAGATGAGTGCCATGGCCATTGATGGAGGGTTTGCGGCGGGGGTATTCCTGATGTTCGCGGCCCCAGCTCCAAACGTTGCGGAACCAGAGAGTCGGCAATACATGGATACTGGCAGAAACTGGCCCCCGGTTGGTCACCGTGATACGCCACAACAAGTCATTGGGAGAGCGCTTGGCGACTTCCTGCATCACATCGAAGTAGCGGCCATCTTTGAAGATTCCCATGTCGGCCAATTCAAGCTCGGGTTCCTCGCGGCTCAACTGCCCGGTTTTTTGGACAATTTTGGAATAGGGATACTCCGCATGCGGATATTTGTAGAGGGCCTTGGTGTAGGAATGGGAGGGGGTGGAATCGAGATAGTAATAACACTCTTTGACATCCTCGCCGTGGTTACCCTCATGGCCTCCAAGACCAAAGAGGCGCTCCTTGAGAATGGGATCGCGCCCATTCCAGAGGGTGGGCGCGAAGTTGAGTCGGCCCTGACGATCACACCAACCGCTGAGACCATCTTCACCCCAGCGGTAGGCGCGACGACGGGCATGATCATGCGGGAAGGCTGACCAGCTATGACCGTGGTCGGAGTCGTCTTCGCGCACCGTGCCCCACTGGCGCTCGCTTAGAAATGGCCCCCAGCGGCGCCAGTTCTGCTGCTTGGTTTTATCTTCGGCCAGTCGTTGGTGTTCGCGAGTCATCTCGTGTAGTTGCAACTAAGCAGGATGCTTGCCTTTACGGTGCAAATTTGACCAGAAGCAGGCAAGTGAGAAGGATGGAGGTGAGTCGGATTCCAGGTTGCAACTCTTTAGAGATAGTGGACCTTGTGCTGTTCATCAGCAAGCTCCTACAACTATGAAAGCACAAAGCAATGTTCTGGGTTCTCTCCTCCTAACCTGTGGCACTGATCCAATGACCGGCTACATGCGCGATGGCATGTGCAAGGCCTGTGGAGGCGATCACGGGCAGCATACACTCTGCGCTGAGGTCACTGCTGAATTCCTCGAATTCTCCCGCTCCCGTGGCAATGATTTGGTGACGCCCCGCCCCGAGTTTGGATTTGCTGGCCTAAAACCGGGCAACCGCTGGTGCCTTTGTGTGCAACGCTGGGTCCAGGCCTACCATGCCGGTTGCGCTCCGCCGGTAAATCTGGAAGCGACTCATTTGTCGGTCCTCGAGTATGTGGATTTGGAAACATTGAAGGATTATTCGGTGTCGGCTGAGGCCTGAGCAGACGATAACACGCTTCATCGAAACAGCCAACGTCAGGCCCTATGGCTTACCCCCCAAGAAGGGTTCAAGGACCTCAACGGGTTACGCTCATCCGCATGACTAGCATTCGTCTGAAATCAAAGTTCGCCCTCAGGTAGTGGATGGGTGGCCGATATGTTCGACGAATAAACCGATGCCTCCCAACTTGTGGGTTTTGCATGGTCTTTACAGAACGAAAAAGAAATCGATGATAGGTTCATTCATGAACGGAACTTTCAGGTCCTCAAAAAATGCCGCTTTACTCATCGCCGCTTTCCTCTCTCCCACTTTCTCAGTACTCGGCGAGGAGAAGACGAACATTGTGGTTGGTTCGGATTGGGTAGAAGCCCCAGCGGCCGGCTATACTGATGAGGATCGCAATGTGGTCGAAGGCAAAGTAAGGAACACGACTCCCGTCGAGATGTTGGCGAAGGCACAGCCTGAGGCAACCCTCACTCGGTTGGAAACCCAAGCTGGCTGGGATAAATTCATAGATCGGTTTGCGAGGGTTAACAAAGAGACAGGAAAACCTGAATTCTTCTGTGGGGTCGACGATGGTTTGTCGCGCCCCACAGGACAAGTGGACTTTTCCCCAGACTTTGATCGTGAAGTAGTTCTGATCTTCTCCACCAATAAGAGCCAGATGGAGCACCTCGGCCACTTCAAGGATATCGAAGTTTTCGAGAAGCGAGGGAAGCTGAGCGTGTTCGCTTTTTTCCTCAATCAAAGCGCTTTCTCTGACGAGGTAGAACAAGGCGGCGCTGAACAATTTGCGAATACCCGGAAGCCCAAGTCGGAAGGTCATATACACCTAGTGTCTTTCCCGAAGAGGCTTGCAGATCACACGGTTGAGTATCGCATGGCAGCTCAGAGTTGGGGAAGA
>JBMYMN010000156.1:0-5678 GCA_049597355.1 Luteolibacter sp. | reverse complement strand
CACGTACGAAGTCGAACTGCAAGCGGCCGTATTGGGCAAGCGCGTGCATCTTCAGATCACCGATGCCGACCACGACCTCACTGACCACAAAGACAGTCTCAAGGCCACCGTTCAGATTCACCGCCGCAAGACCGCTGACGAAATCGATGAGGAAATCGCCACCAAGGTTGCCAGTGGCGAACTAAGCGAAGCACCCGAAGGCGAGACCCTCAAAGACCAGATTGATCTACTCAAACTGGTTCGTGTTCTTCCCATCACGCTGCGCGAATCCAACGAGCGCGGCACCTTCCGCGCTGCCATTCCCCTTACGCTCAGCCCGGACCAAAACAACGCGATTCAGGCTTCACCCGGTCAAATCCTGCGGCTCATTCACGAGGACGAGCGTCACCTCAATGAGGGAAGCCGCACCCGCAGCACCGACGTTCGGGTAATCGAAGGAAATCTCGGCGAAATGCGAGTCACCCGCACCGAAATTTCTGACGAAGCCCTGAGACTCAATACCAAGCTTCGCACGGCCTCTGCCCTTACCGAGGTAGGCAACCACTACAAGGAGTTCGGGCTCGATGCGAAAGCTCATCTTAAATACAGCGAAGCCCTAACTGTTTGCGAGAACATCCTCGAACGCGCCCAAGAAGTGGGAGGCGAGCTACTCGAGGAAACCTATGTTCAACTCTGGCGCATCTACTTCGTGATGGATGAACTTGAGCTCGCCCTACAAATGAGCCGCCGCCTATTGCGCGAGTTTCCGCAAAGCGCCTTTATTGACGAAGCCATGATGAAGCAGGCACAAGTCGAACAGAAGCGCGGCAACTACAACCAAGCCATCAATCTTTATTCCACCATCGCCAAACTACCCGACAGCGACCTCCGAGGCGACGGTCAATTTCATGTCGGCGAATGCTACGAGGCCATGGCCATGAAGTCTCCCGCCAAACAATCCGAGCGCCTCTTCGAACAAGCCTTTCTTGCCTACCAGAAGGTTTATGAGAACCACTCCGAATCTGGCCGCGTGGGTGATGCCGTCGCGCGCATGGCCACTTTCTACTACAAGAAAGAGGATTACGCGCGTGCCATCGATGTCTTTGAGAACGTCATCGCCGATTATCCTGATGCTAACTTTCTAGACGTCATTTTGTTCAACTACGGCCGCTGCCTCTACAAGTCTGGACGCAAGGACGAGGCCCGCCGCAAGTTCGACCAACTCATTCGCGACTTCCCCGAGAGCGATATCGCTCCGGAAGCCAAGAAGATCGTCGACGCCCTACAAAAGAACGCCGATGCCTCATCCGCTGAATCATCTGACGAGTGAACACCAAGATCCTAATCCCCATAATACTGATTGCTCTATCGGCCATTTCTGCCGCTGATGAGAAGGAGGCCGCTACCCTCGAGGCACGTCTCAAAGAGTCCATCGATGGCTCGGAAAGCAACGCCCAGATCATGCTCGAGCTGATTAAGATCTACCGCGAAGAGGAGCAGATCTTCGGCCTCATCCGTACCGCTTCGAAATTCATCCGCTGTCAGCTGGATCATCCCAAGCGACCGGAGGTGATTGCCGACTTGATGGATGGTTACGCCGTCACTGCGCGTCACCGCGATGTCATCACCACCGGCCGCCAATTCATAGCCAAGTATTCAAAACACGAGGTAGGCAACCGCGTCCGCGAGCATCTCGCCACTTCTTACCGCGTCACCGGCGCCTGGCTTCCCGCCGCCGAGACCCGTGCCGAGATGTGGCGTGCCGGAAACCTTACCCGAGACGGCATCCTTGCCCTCAACTATTTTTCCAAGGTTGAGAACATCACCTCGGCTCGGGGGGCTACCGCACTGACTTTGGAGATGTCCGCCAAATCACCCGCCGATCAAGCACTCACCGCCGTAGCTCTGAAAGGCCTCGAGTTTGTCGGACGCTGTGAGCAATGGGCAGATGGCCTGCAGATTGTCAAAAATGTGCAGCGGCGCAAATGCCCGCAGACTGACTACCAACAACGCAGTCTGTTCTACCACGCTGGTCAGTTCGAGTCCCGGCTCGGCCAGCATGCCAACGCCATCCAATCCTTGCGGAAAGGCTTGGGTGATAAGCGCGAATACATCCACAGATCGCTGATTGAAGCCATGTTTGCGGCCAAACGACCCCCGACAGAGATCGAGCGCGAATCACGAGCCTACCTCAAAGCTTATCCAAAGAGCGAACATCGGTACGACCCCTTGGCCCGGAGTGCTCAGGCCCATTACCTTTCCGGCAATCGCAGTCAGGGACTACGAGTGGCTCTCGAAATCATCTCAGTGGATGTTCACACGCGCGATCTGCCTCGCTCTTATGTCGAGTGGTGCGGTGACAAGTACGCCGAAGCCGAGCGAGGCATCAGGGCGGCACTGGCGAAGAACCCTGAAGACTCATGGAAACTCAGAGCCATACTGACCTTTAACCTGTACCGCGACCGCATGAAGAACATTGGCAAGTCGCGTGATGCCGCTCACCAGTATCTTAAGCACTCCCCCGCTAACCACGAGACCACCGAGTGGATTGCTGCCCATCTCCTCAACTCCGCACCTGATGAGGCGGCCTTCAAAAAAGACCTGGCCCTGATCAGCGCCAGTGCTCGCGAGTATGCCCACATTGGCGGCTATGTCAGTCGTCTCTGGAAACCGGCTCCCAAAGACAAAACTCGTGCCCGCAGCTGGAATGACGCTAAACGCGCTTTCTTTGACAACCCAATCAACCGCCTGTGGAGTCAAACTCACGAGAAGGGCGGGAAAGGGGCTCAGGCATGCACCAGCCTATTGGAAAAAAATCCCAGCATCGACCAACGTCAATGGCTGATGGCACGAAAAGCCTACCTCTACCGACACCATCTTGGTGGAGGTTCCCGCCGCACCGCGGCCCGTCACTATCAGGAACTCTGCAAAACGTATCCGAAGAACTTTGAATTCGCCGAGCGCTGGCTTGAAGCCGCCGATTACGCCGAGAAAGAGAAGAACACACAAGCCCTCGCCGCCGCAGGACACCTTCTGACCCTGCCCGCTCAAGCCGCCCACCACGAAACCTGGAAGCGTCTGGTGGAAACCCGCGATGCAGGCATCGTCCGCAAGGCCATCCCTTGGATCACCCAATCCACCAAGCTCAGCCGCTATCCCACCTACTACACCACCTACATCGGCGACGTCTTGCACCAAATGAAGCTGGATGATGAAGCTCTCAAGTGGTGGCGCGCTCGCATGGACCTGGACCCAGACAATGGCGACTGCATTTCCGCCGCTGACCGTGTGGCCACCCGCATGAAGTCCGAGCAAGCCATGGCTTTCTTCAGGCAGCGCTACGACAAGGCCGGCAAAGGTCAGGGCCGTTACGCGAGCTTTATCGCCCAACTCGCTCTCCGGGAAGATGATCTCGATGCGATGGAAATGATCCTCGTGGATTCCAAAAAGCGCGCCGCCAAGCACCCCTTCGAGAACTGGAATCTCGGAGACTGGATGCCACGCGACTGGATCAAGAGCGCGACCAATGAAAAAGAATGGCCCAATGAAAAACGAGCTCGAGTGTATGCCATGGTCCGCGACTTGGACTACGGTGACGTCAGCGCCGAGGCCTCGCTGCTTTTGGCGAAATCTTCTCCGAAGAATATCAATCGCCTACTCGATGCTCAGAGACTCATCGCCGGCTCACGTCAACACCACGATTCATGGCAGCGAATCTTTCCTCATGCCCAAGCCGCCATTGCCCGCGAAGACTACACTCTGGCTGCGGTTGTTCTCAACGGCCTGATTCATTCCGTCCGCTCGGTTGGCGACAAAGAGATGGCTCAAGCGAGAAAGATGCTGCGTCGTTGCTACGGCATTCTGGGTAGCGCCAGTTCGGACATTCCTGCCGACAGTCCTATCGCCCCCCTGCTCCAAATCGTCGTCCACCAACGCCTCGGGGAAATCGAACTCGCTGAAAAGGCCTACGACAAACATCGCAAACTCTTCGAGCAGTATCGCAACGATCTACCCGTGGACCTCGTGCTCTTCGGTGCAGAAACTCATCTCAACCGTGGCACTGAAGAGGACCTGACACGAGCCGAGGACATTCTCGGTGCCTGGAAGATCGCCCACAGTGAGTCCGAGACTACCGACGTCCGCGACAAAGCCCGTATTCAGCTCCTTCTCGCCAAGAAATATCAACAGGCACGCCAGTTCGATGCCGCCCGTCTCGAATACACCACCGTGGCCAACAACTTCGGCGACCAACCTCAAGCCATGCAGGCTCGTTTCGGAATTGGTGAAACCTTCATGGCGCAGAAAATTTTTGATAAGGCAGAGGAGGTCTTTGTTGGGCTTTCCGAAAGTCCCGATCCTGCCATTACCATCCGTGCCGACTTCCTGCTTGGCGTACTCGCCACCCGCCAGGGCGAGAACGATCGGGCTCGTCAGATCTTTCTCGAAGTGCTCGGCCGCCTCCCCGAAGTGCAACTGGCAAACCAAACCCTCTATCAACTCGCTGAGGTCTATGGCTTGGAGCAACGTTACCTAACACAGCTTGAGACGCTGCGTACCGTTGGCCGCCTCGGTCGCGAGTCCAAGCGCTGGCATACACCGGGCAGCGCGCTTTCGGTGGTGGTGCAGGACATTGACTTGGGTATCAGCCGTGGCGAAACCCGTATTCCCGTGATGGTGCGCACAGAGCCCGGTGGAGATATCGAGGCCTCCTTCCTCGTTAGTGGTGGTGCCGGCAAGGGCATTTTTCTTGCCGAGGTTCCAACCACTCTGGGCGAGGCTGTCAAGGAAGACGGCATCCTTCAAGTAACGGGTGGCGACGTCATCACTGTCGATTACCCAGAAGATTTCAAAAAAGAGTTCCAGTTCGAGTTCCTTAGCGACACCCGGCTCCGCATTTCCTCGGACGGCAGCCTTGAAGTCGCCAGCAGCGAGATAATCAGCTCTGACCAAGACAGCTTCACCGAAACTCTCAAACAGCAAACTGAAGCGGAAACCCAGCTTGAGCCCGAAACCAAATCAGCCAGCCGCCCGAAAAACCAAATTAAGCCCGGCAACTTTGTCTACGCGCAAGTGACGGATGGCGACCGCGACATCACCTCCAATCCTGACAAGGTGCCGGTCAAACTCACCGCTTCCAGCGGTGACGTGGTTTTGGCCGAACTCAGCGAAAGTGATCGCCATGGTGGTTGCTTCTCCGGATCTATCAAAACCGGTGAACTCCCCGCAGGCGCCAGCGCCAGCGATTCCGCCATCGATCACAATGCACTGATGGCCATCGACCACAGCAAGGAAACCTATTGGCGCAGCGAGCCGGATGGAGCCGCTCCAAAAAGCCTGACCATCGACATGAAGGACGTGCGCCCGGTCCGCAACATCGCGTTCAGCTCACCCGAGTCAGAGAACGAAGCCCCTATCCGCATGCACGTGCGCGGCAGCCACGATGGCCGTTTCTGGTATTCCCTCGGTCATTTCCCCACTCTCTCGGATCAGCCCCGCCCAAAACTGGAAGATGGCACCATGCGACTCCATATTTACGAGATGCCCGCTGCCCAACTAAAACCCAATTACACATGGCAGGAAGTCATCGACATTCTCGGCAACAAGAAGGCTGGCCACATCATCGACTGCGAGAGCCTCGATTGGACCCCTCCTAACAAAGATGGCAAAGGCTACCTGCTGGTCTGGGCCGGTCATTTTGC
>JBMYMN010000155.1:0-5726 GCA_049597355.1 Luteolibacter sp. | reverse complement strand
ACGCCCATCCTGGTCACCAAGTCGCCAACGAAGCTGATCAAGCTAAGGAGGCTGCTCCCGCGGCCCCTGAGATCCTCGGTCACAACGGCCTCACCTACCGCATCGACACTCAATGGGGCCACGTCGCCGACGGCAAGGCCGATGTCTCGAACTCCCACGCGATGGTTGAAGATGACAAGGGCCAGATCTACCTGGTCACCGACCATGCCGACCGTTCCTTCCTAGTCTACGAAAAGGACGGCACCTTCGTCCGCTCCTTCGGCAAGCTACCTGGCGGTCACGGTCTGGATCTCATCAGCCTTGAGGGCACGGAATACCTCATCCACGTCGACGCCGGCTGGCATGCCAAGAAGGGCAATGGCTGGGAGCATGGCTGGAACAGCCTCAATGGCGCGGTCACCATCGTCGACAAGCAGGGCAAGGTGCTGCGCAAGCTGCCGACTCCCATCGAGACCGGGCATTACGAAAAGGGTGAAAAGTTTAAGCCCTGCGATGTCGCCGTCACAACGGACAACGATATCCTTGTAGTCGATGGTTATGCCTCGGATCGCATCATCCACTACAAGGCCGACGGAACCATCGTGCGCGTCTGGGGTGGTCGTAAAAAGGACGAGCCGGACCACCTTTCCAATGCCCATGGCATCTCGATTGACGCCAGCGATCCGAAGAAACCGGTCGTCTGGATCAGTTCGCGTAACGAAAATAAGATGAAGCTGTTTACGCTCAAAGGTGAGTTCATCGAAGCGCTGGAGTTTCCGGGTGCCTATGTCGGCCAAGCCCTGTTCCGGGGCGACAAGATCTATCTCGGCGTTTGTTGGTCCAAGAAGGATGGCATCGGTAAGCGTCTTGGTAATTCAGGCTTCGTCTTGGTGCTGGATCGCAAGACCCGCAGGGTGATTTCCGCCCCGGGCGGGACGGAACCGGTCTATAAGGACGGCAAGCTTCAGCCCATCCATCAGGCCCAGCCGGTCTTCAAGCACGTGCACGACCTCTACGTCGACGACAAGGGTGCTATTTATGTCGGTGAGTGGAATGCCGGCCAGCGCCATCCCTACAAGCTGATTCCCGTCGCAGATACGTGAGGCTGTTAGCCCAAGTCTTCGTTCAGCTCAGGTTTGAATTTCTCGAGGAATTTACGCTCGGCCTCGAGCGTTCCGATCAGGTAAAGACGACTATTGTCGGGCAGAGGCTCGAAGGGATCCGGGTTGATGCTACGCTCGCCATTACATTCCACGGCCAGAACTGAGCAACCGGTGCGTGAACGCACCGCCGAATCGGCCAAGGTCTTGTGAACTAGTGAGTCGGGAACGCTGACCGAAAAGATATTCACGCCCTCGGCCAGTAACAGGGTATCGTTGCTGCGGATGAGGTTGAAGATGGTGTTGGCTCCCATCGATGCATAGGAAAGAGTGACGTCGGCACCTGCACGGTGGAGGCGCGGGGCGTTGTCCTCTTGCGTGCAGCGGCTGATGATCTGCATCTTCTGGCGCAGGCGGCGATAGAAGATGGTGAGAAAGATGTTCACATCGTCCTCGTGGGTGGTGACGATGACCGATGCCGCGTCCTGCATGCCAGCCTCGACGAGCACATCAAAGTCGGAGGCATCGCCAATGATGGTATTATTCATTCCAGTCACACGCTGCGGCAGTTTTTCAATAAGAGTCCATTCAACCCCGGCATCGGTGAGAGCTTGCGCAGTGGCACGGCCGACGCGCCCACCCCCGGCGATGACTACCTTGTTTTTCTCTGTGACTTCTTTTTTGCCGTAGAGTTCGTCGTATGTATCGAAATGATCCTTGGCACCGGCCATCACCAAAACGGTATGAGAGTTGATTTTGGTATCGGGGTCTGCCGGTACGAACTGGCCGCGAACCCACAGACCGACGACGGTGACACCGGTCTCTTCGCGGAGGTGACTCTCTGCCACTGTTTTGCCGGCCAACGGGGTGTGCGCGGCACTGGATTCGGCGATGATGAGACCGTCGAGTTCGCCGATCACATGTGCCTTGGCATCATTACCGATAACGCGGCGGGCGAGGGTTTCTCCCATCATTTCCTCTAGGCGAAGGATGTGGGTGACTCCGGCAAGTTCGAGGGCATTCCGCACCATTTCGGTGGTGGCGGAGGCCACGATGGGAATGTTTTCGGAGAGTTCGCGGACGGTGAAGCAGACGTTGGTATTCGTGACGTCGTCGAGCGTGGTGACCACCATGCAGGCTCGTTCGATGCCGAGGCGGCGGTAGGTCTGGGGATCACTGCGATCGCCCATGACCACG
Source organism: Luteolibacter sp. (assembly GCA_049597355.1). GTDB lineage: Bacteria > Verrucomicrobiota > Verrucomicrobiia > Verrucomicrobiales > Akkermansiaceae > Luteolibacter. The sequence goes on along the minus strand of JBMYMN010000155.1, from coordinate 3,450 downwards.
GGTATGCCATCTGAGCGGAGTTTCAGTGCTTCCTCCAAAGTGGGAACGACCACATACCAGGAGTGGCCGTATTCTTCGAGTAGGCGTCCCAGCATTTGGGCAACGGGGCCGTAGTGGGTGAAGATGACATGGCGCTCTGCACCAGAGTGCACCTTGGTCGGAGCCTTGGACTTCTCTTGGGCCTTCATCCAAGGTGCATAGAAGAACTCGATGAAAGTGAAGGGCAGGATAACCAGCAGGAAAATCACGCCACTGACCAGCACTGCGATGGAGAAGAGTTTGCCCGTGTCCGAATCGAAGGTGATGTCACCGAAACCCAGCGTGGTCATGGTGGTGAGCGTCCAATAAACCCCGGTCATCCAACTGTGCTCCTGACCCTCCCGGGCCATGAGGACATGGAAAATCATGCTGTAGGCGATAATCAGCCCAAGGAGGATCGCCATCAGGCGAAACAAGACCAATAGGTTGGACTGATACGCCCGCGGATGCATCCGGGCGCCGATGACCGACATCAGTGCTTTCATGAGAGGGGGCGGAGGCACAATACCCTCGCCGGGTGGATCTTAACGAAATCCAAAGGATTCGCCAAGACGCGAATGGCTTGTTGGGATCGGCGTTTGGAATGGCTGAAATGTCGACAACTTAAAATTGATCCTGAATCACAACGGTTTCGTCGGGAAGGCGGTCACCTCGGGGCCAAGCGGGCTTGATTCCCTTGCCGATCGTGATCATGAAGCTGAGAACGTGGGTGTCGGGCAGGTTGATGAGCTTGGCAACGGCGTCACAATCAAAGCCGACCATCGGGCAGGAATCGTAACCCATGTCTTTGGCGGCAAGCATGAGAGTCATGCCGGCGAGTGCGGTAGAGCGAATGCCCTCGTCACGGGTGAGTTCGGGTTTGCCGTCGTAGAAGGGTTTGATCATGGGGCCAAGCATGTCCTGTATCTGTTGCGGTGCGTGCCCCCAGTAAAGGGAAGGGTCTGCATGGTGAGCAGTGAGGTCCGCGCACATGATAAAGAGCGCACTGGCATCGGTGACTTGGGCCTGATCCCATGCGACGGCACGGATCTTTTTGCGAAGCTGGCGATCACTCACCACCACCAGCCGGTAGTTTTGCATGTTGAAGGAGGAGGGGGCAAGTTTGGTAAGGCGGATCAGTTCCGTAAGATCCTCCTCGGGCATCACGTGTTCGGCATCATAGAGTTTGATGGAGCGGCGGCTGTCGATGGCTTCGGTGACATTCATGGCATGGATAGGGTGTATGAAGGTACAGGTTGAAATTGGATTCCATTACCCGCAAGCCGAAGCTTTTGATAGTGACGACACGATTAAAATCCCAGGATTGGCAAGGCATGAGGTTCATACTCAGTATTGCCCGCATGATTCGTGCACTCATTGCTTTTATGGCCACCATGCTGTTGGGGTTTGCTGCCGAGCAACCCAACGTCGTTATTTTGCTGGCTGATGATCTCGGTTATGGAGAGTTACGTTGCCTGAATCCCAAAGGAAAGATTGCCACGCCCCAGCTCGATCAACTGGCCAAGGAAGGCATGACCTTCACCGATGCGCATTCGGGTTCAGCTGTTTGCACGCCCACACGTTACGGCCTGCTCACTGGTCGCTACTCTTGGCGCAGCCGTCTGCAGAGTGGAGTTCTGACTGGAGGTGACTCACTCTTTTCCAAGGATCGATTGACCATAGCCAAGCTGCTCAAGGCTCAGGGCTACCACACCTGCATTGTGGGTAAGTGGCATTTGGGCACGCTGTTTGACGGCAAAAAAAACTCCTCAAACAGAGTGCCAGTGGGTTCCAAGGTAACCCACGGCCCTATCGACTTTGGGGGCTTTGATGAGTTTCATGGCTTTCATCATGCCCGCCAGATGAACCTGTGGATCGAGAACGACAAGCTCACACGCAATATAGAGCACGTCGACATGCTGCCCGATCTGACCAAGAAGGCCGTCGAATACATAGTGTCGCGCAAAGACAAAGAAGAGCCCTTCTTTCTCTACGTGCCATGGAATTCGCCGCATTCGCCGGTCGTGCCCAACGAAAAATGGAAGGGCAAAAGTGGCATCAACCACCACGCCGACTTTGTGATGCAGACCGATGACAGCTGCGGCCAGGTAATCAAGGCTCTCGCCGACAACGGCTTTGCGGACAACACCATCGTCATCTTCACCTGTGACAACGGCACCTCGCCCCAGACCTCGGGAATGCCGGAGCTCAAGAAGGCCGGCCACAACCCCAGTGGCAAACTGCGCGGCGCCAAGGCCGACTTTTGGGACGGAGGTCATCGCGTGCCCTTCCTGGTGCGCTGGCCTGGCAAGGTTAAGGCAAGTTCCACCAACTCCAATCTGGTCTGTCTCAACGATATTTACGCCACGCTTGCGGAAGTGCTGGGTGCCAAATATCCCGACACCGAAGGCGTGGATTCGATTTCCTTCCTGCCGTCGCTGACCGGCAAGGGTGAGCATGTGCGTCAGGACGTGATCCACCACTCCATCTCGGGCCTCTTCGCCATCCGTCAGGGCCATTGGAAGTTACTCTGTGGTCCGGGTTCCGGCGGCTGGGGTAATCCGAAGCCAGCCACTGCGATGAAGGCCGGTGAGCCCATGGTCCAGCTCTACCACATGAAGAAGGACATTGGTGAAAAGGAGAACGTGCAGGCTGAGTTTCCCGACAAGGTGAAGCAATTGCGTGCGCTGCTCGAAAAGCAAATCGCCAATGGCCGCAGCACGCCGGGACCCATGCAGAAGAACGATACCAAGGTGGTGATTGACAAACTCACGAAAAAGTAATGCCCCCGGCCTGCTTCACGGCTTGATCGACTAGTCTGACCAGCCTTAAGTGACTGCCTGTGAGTGCTAGTGACAAAGCCGATGCCATCCGCCAGCGAAAGGGCGGCAAGCGCATCGCGGCCCTGACGGCCTACGATTATCCCACCGCGCGCCTGCTCGATGAGGCCGGTGTGGATGTGCTCTTGGTCGGAGATTCGCTCGGCATGGTGGTGCTCGGCTACGAGGACACCACTCAGGTGACGCTCGATCAGATGGTGCATCACGTCGCGGCCGTTGCCCGCGCTAAACCTAAGGCTCTCGTCTTGGGTGATCTTCCCATCCATAGCTATGACGATCCCGCGCAAGCACTGGAATCCGCCAAGGCCTTGGTCGCGGCCGGTGCCGAAGCGGTGAAGCTCGAGGGCGGGGTGCGTCAGGCCGATAAGGTGAAGACCATTGTCGACGCCGGCATTCCCGTGGTCGGTCATTTGGGCATGCTGCCACAAAGGGTTTTGGAAGAAGGCGGCTACAAGAAGAAGGGCAAGACGCCAGAACAGGTGGATCACATTCGAGAGGGCGCCCAAGCCTTAGTCGACGCTGGGGTCTGCGCCATCGTCTTTGAATCCATCATCAAGGAAACGGCGAATGCCATCTCTGATCGAATTGCCGT
>JBMYMN010000154.1:0-5863 GCA_049597355.1 Luteolibacter sp. | reverse complement strand
GCCAGCCCTGATCCCAGATCCGGGCTGGTTTTTTTGTGTCTGCTCAATGGCTGAAACTACCTCACATAGGCCTGAACAAACCACACACCAAAATTCAATCCATGAACCAATTTGTCGCCACCAAGGAGGAGATGCTCGAACTGGGCCGTCAATGCGGCTTGGCGGCCACCACGGGTAGTGTCTGGTGCCTGAGCGGCAATTTGGGTGCCGGCAAGACTCACTGGACCAAGGGCTTCACCAACGGTGCAGGATCAGAGGCGGTGGTCACCAGTCCTACCTTCGGTCTCGTTCACGAATATCCCGGCAAACGAGCGACCATCTTTCATTTCGACTTCTATCGCATCGGTTCCGCTGAGGAATTGATCGTACTTGGCTGGGATGACTATCTTGAGCGCGATGGCATCATCGTCGTTGAGTGGGGTGAGAAGTATTCCGAGTTGTTGCCCGTGGGGACTCATCAAGTGCAGATCACGACTCTAAAGGATGGACGTCGAGAGGTAAAATGGTAGGAGCATCGTGACAACCATCGTCCGACTGCATTGCCACTTTGAGGAATAATGTAAAAAATAGCAGAGTAACTCTACCTTCGACAACCATTGAGAAGACTCTCTAAAAAGTAGGTAATCTGCTCTAATGCGTTGGCGCACTCGCCGCTCATATCGCCTTCACCAGAATTGAGTATGGTCAAGTCCTCACGGCAACTGGCAAGCATACCAACGGCAGTGTCTACCGCGCTTTCAAGGGCGCCTTCATACTCGGCTATGCCAAGTAATACAGGAAGATCCAGAGGCTCCTCTGCCAAAATGCGCTTGTTCAGCTTCATCCTCTGTGACTCAGTCGCGGTTTCCAACAAATTGAGAATCGGCAGAGTGAGTTTGCCCTTTTCGAGATCGGTTCTGAGGGTCTTACCCACAATATCCTCGGATCCCACCAGATCGATACAATCGTCATAGATCTGGTAAACCGTTCCGAGTTTCATGCCGTAATCATAGAGACGATTCTCCACCATTTCGTCTTTTCCTGAGATACGGGCAGCAAGGCCGCAGGAAGCAGCAAACAGCGCACCGGTCTTCATACCGATAACCTTGAAATAATCCTTTTTGGTGAAAGTAAGGTCAAAGCGCCTCTGCGTCTGGATGATTTCACCTTGGCAGACCTCTCGCGAGGCATTGCCGACTTTGCGACAGATGTCGATACATCCAAAATCCGTTGCCAACGTCAGCGCATGAGCAAAGAGTGCGTCGCCAAGTAACACGGATAACGAATTTCCCCACTTTGCATTGGCAGTCGGCACCATTCGGCGGGTATCGGCACCATCGATGATGTCGTCGTGGACCAGGGTGGCCATGTGAATGAGTTCCATGATCACACCCAGTTTATTGTGTTCCTGGGTCACTCCTCCGGTTGCCCCACCAGTGAGGATGGCAAGCGTCGGACGGATTCGCTTACCAGAAGTATTGCACACGTAGGCTACATAAGGCTCGATCGCTGGATCGAAATCGCGAACTTGATGGCGAATGGCGATCTCAACCTGTTCTAAATGAGGCTTTACTAACTCCGTGGGGTATAGGCTGGAGGGGGCGTTTGGAGGGGACGATTTCATGAATCAGGGATGAACCAACCTATTCACAGGAAGTACAGACTCGCAACTGGATATGCCCGGCTCTTATCGATTTGTATTCAGCTCCCGGTGGGCCTGCTTCATCGCAGAGATCGAGATCAGTATTAAGGTCACCACGGTCAGTGGCAACACGAACCAGATCAGGGCAAATTGATACTGATCTAAATACTGGTGGCGACTGGCATTCATCAGTAGATAGGTCAGATAAGCCCCATAGTAGAGTATGAAAAAAGTGCCGTTGAGTCGAGTAATGCAGTATTTTGTGAAAAAAATCGGCAGGCAGGCAACAGCCACTCCAATCATTACAGGTAAGTCGAAAGACAGGGCCGCCTTGGACACCGCTATACCATTTGGTGAGATCAGGGAGCTAATGCCGATAACGCTGAGAATATTGAAGATGTTGCTGCCCACCGCATTACCCACGGCGATGTCACGCTCACCCTTAAGAGCCGCCACCACCGAGGTAGCCACTTCTGGCAGGGAAGTACCGATTGCGACGATAGTCAGACCGATCACCAGTTCCGAGACCCCATAGGCGGTAGCAATACCCACGGCGGAATCGACCAGCCACTTCGACCCAATCACCAAACCGCCCATACCCAGGAAAATCCACAGCACATTCTTCCACCAGGCGCTCTCGGGCATGCTGCCTAACTCAGCATCATAATCATCCCTACGGCCCTTGCTCTCCGTGCGACTCTTGACGATCAGAAACCCAGTGTAGCCAATGAGCAAAGAACTGAGCAGCAATCCGTCCCAGCGCCCCAATAAACCATCAAAACCAAGCAGCAGAAGTAGGAATGAAATGGCAATCATGAAGGGCACATCAAGGCGCACCAACTGCTGATGCACGACAAGAGGAACGATCAGGGCTGAGACACCCAAAATCACCAAGATGTTGACAATATTGCTTCCTATCACATTTCCCAGAGCCAGATCTCCATCTCCGGTGAAAGTCGAAACCACGCTGACGGCCAGCTCGGGCGCACTGGTGCCGAAAGCAACCACTGTAAGTCCCACCACCAGCGGACTGATCCCGATAGCTAAAGCCACTCGCGCCGCTCCACGCACGAGAAATTCTGCGCCACCCACGAGCAAGACAAAGCCAAGCAGGAGGTAAATAATGTTCTCAGTCGTCATGGAGAGTTAAATCTGCGCAGTAAGGCAACAGAACCGAACGCTGCTGGCAAGAGTTCATCTCAATAGTTTGCTTGGGAAATCAACTTACAACCACCACTTGCAGACTGCAAAAACCGACCTAACTTAAGTCGTGTCCACCTGCCAGACGAACAGTTGCCATGCGCGCCGCCGAATGACGGCGACGTCCTCTGATCTCGCGGTCAGTGAGGTGGCTGGTGAATTCGAACTGAGCAATGGGGCCAATCTTGTTTCTGTCTCCCACGATGGGCCTTTGGTGCTCGTGTTTATGCGCCATTTTGGCTGCACCTTTACTCGCCAATTGCTGCGTGGACTTGAACAACTCAAGGCTGATGCCGACCGAAAAGGGGCTGAGCTGGTTTTGGTGCACATGCTCAAGCAAGGTCAGGAGAGGCCCTATCTTGGCGAAGATCCCAAGGTCCACTCCATCGCAGACCCAAAATGTCGGCTCTACAGGGCCTTTGGACTAGGAAACGGAGGCATCTTTGAACTGTTTGGACCCAAGGTCTGGGCCGCAGGCATGCGAGCCATCTTCATGGGCTGTGGAGTTGGCAAACTCGCGGGCAATGGCTTGCAAATGCCCGGAGCTTTTGTATTTCATCGGGGCGCGATTATTGCCGCACAACGTGCAAGAACCGCCGCTGAATTGCCCGATTTGCCACGCTTGTTTGAGGGCCTGAACCTATCATCCACCGAACAAGGCTTCGAACTCGACCACTCATGAATCAATGTATCCAGAGGATTTTGCAATGCTGTGCAATCTTCTGGAGCGTGATCCTTTGCTCGTGCTTCGACCTTCGAGAAGAGTTCTGGCTACACGATGATGGTAGTGCTGTGCTTGAGGTAACATGCGACATACCCAAAGCAGCAACTCTCGCGATTGGGGGCAAACATGGTCTGAAAAAGATGGCGGTAAAAATCCTCGAAAAAGAAGAGGCCATCGATAGCCACGAAGTTCATGTATCCGAAAATGGCAAACGCCTAATTCTACTGATTCGCTGTGAGGTCGATGACTTATTGGCAATCGATCAACTGAGCCAAGCTATTCAGCGTCAAGACGATCTCCACCCCGCTGTGCGCAAGTTGGTAGGAGAGTTCGACATCGGAATGGAGGGCATGAAGGGCATCTCTGTAAATCGAATCGTTTCTCCAGGTGAAGCAGTTCCCGCACTACGATGGCTATCCAAGTCACAAAGCCAAGATTACAGCTTCGTTAAAATTATGCATTTCCCCTACCCAATCAAGCAGCATAATGCCCACGAAAGCAGGGATGACGGTTGCACCCTGATCTGGGAAACCACACTCACCAATGCTGCCAAAACACCGATACACTATGCTTTTGTCATACCATACCCCATTGCTTGGGGCTGGATTATTGGCACGGCCGTCAGTGTGGTTATCATGGCGGCATGGATCCACCGACGCATCAGAACTCGCGCTCGTCGGGAAGCCATTTGACAAGACAATATGATTTCAGCCAAGACGACTTGATTGTTTCAAAAACAAGCGCAGCCGAGAGAAACTGGGTTATTTGGAACCGATCGCAGCTGTGGCACTATTGGTCGGCTGGTTAGCTTTTAGGGCCGACTCAGATTGGCCCTTGGCCCAGTCGCTGTAGGCCTCTTGTTCGACCACTTCCATGTTACCGACCATATTGCCGTGGCCTTCACCGCAAAGTTGACCGCAGACCACAGAAGTCTCGAGGGTTTCGACGGGAGTGAACCACATCGGAATCTCACGTCCGGGAATCGCGTCTTGCTGAATACGCATGGGAATGATGTGATAATTATGAATCACATCGGTGCTGGTGATATTAAGCACCGCCGGACGATTTACCGGTATCTTGAGGATGGGAGCCGTGAAGTCGTCTGCAGCATTCGGGTCGTCAAGATCAATGCCCACATCCCCCACGCTACGAATCTTGTTGGGGTCGATGCGGCCGAAGACACCATCTTCGCCCGGGTAGTGGTAGGTCCATCCGAACTGCCAACCAACCACACGCACACGGACGGGATCCATTTTCTGCACCTCGTCCCAGCTGTCAGTACGCTCCGCCCACAGGGGGAATGCGAAACCCAAAAGCAGAACGGCCTCTACAATGATAACCCCAACCTCAAGATGAGTAGAGAGGTGGCCACGCACACCGGAATAGGAAGCCTTAGGATGATTGCGATGCCAAAAACGCACAATGCAATAAAAGAAGAACAGGGTCCAACCGACAAACAGCGCGATCATGAACCAGTGCACCACATCAATCATGTGGTCCACTTGTCCGCCGTGTGCGGAGAAGTTCTCGGGGATGCCTAGGAGTTTTGAAGGGCTCATGTGGAAGGTAGAAGCTGAAGTCAGTGGTCTTGATCATCATCTGTCCAGTAATCGTCGGACAAAGTGGGATCTGCATACTGACGCGCTCGCTTGGCAAGACGCACAATCGAGTAAGCGACAATGCCAAGCACGGAAGCAATGATACAGAACAAGAGGAAAATCGACCACTCAGCCGCTTGACCACCACCGAGAATGGTCGTGGCACGACAGGTCGAACAAGCAATGTCAGTTAGATGAATCATAATCAACTAGGGTTGTGGTAAGCTATGGGAATTGAGATGGAACCGAACGATGGAATCAGTTGAGATTTTCTCGATCAGCCTTGCGTAAAAAGTAGCGGCCGTAGAGTGGCATGATGAGGAATCCTAATATGCCAACTACGGAAACAATACCCGACCAACTGTCGCTTTTCTCGGCAAATACAAACCCCCAGAGCACCAGAAATGCGAACAGGATAGACGCAACGGTGATGAAGACGATGTGGAAGCCTCTTAAGGACATATGGTGACCGGGTTAGGTGTATCGCTGGAATCAGTGGAGCCCGTATTCGGGATGGTCTCGTTTATCTCCGTAAAAGCGATGGTCATGGATAGGATCGGACTTGGTCCAGGCGGTGATCAGATACAAGCAAGCACAGAAAAACAAACTGCCAAGAAAGATCCAGTAAATCGCCTTCTTCTCATCGTTCAAGTGCATGAAAACAACAGCCACGAAGCTGGCCTTGGTAGCGGCGATCGCCAGACCCAGCACACAGTCATA
>JBMYMN010000153.1:0-5892 GCA_049597355.1 Luteolibacter sp. | reverse complement strand
CCACACCCGAGAAGATCAAGCCGAGACCGTCAGCCATACCAAGGCTGCGATCAAAGGCCGTAAGCTTGCCTGAATCTGTCCGCGCTTTGAGTGCTATCCCCACGGTTCTCTGAACCACAACTCTTGGCTCGGACATAGAACGCCTCCATGACTAGTTCAGCAGTCATGGAGGCGTTTTCTTTTTTAAAAGAGATAAATACCTTGCCCGGGATCAAAGCGGGTTGGGTCGAACGTGTGCCAGAACTCACCATTAAGGGCGACCGCGACGCCGCGATGAATGCACTGCGTCCGACGCATGAGGCTTGTGTGAGTTCTTTTGCTGATGGCTCACGCTGGTGGCGCGCAGAACAGGTTCATGGCAAGAAGATTGCCATCGTTCCAGGTGCCGATGAAATCACTGCACCCGATGGACTGCCTGTAGTACCTCATGTTGATGGCCTCATCACCAACACACCGGGACAACTCCTCAGTATCTATGTGGCCGATTGCGGTGCCATTTGGCTGGCTGACAAAACCACCGGGGCCATCGGTCTTCTGCATTCCGGCAAGAAGGGCACCGAGTTCAACATCCTGCAACAGGCCGTTGATCTTATGGCCGAACACTACGGCACGAATCCCACCGATATAGTCTGTGCACTAAGCCCCTGCATTCGCCCTCCACATTACGAAATCGACTTCGCGAGCGACATCGAGAAGCAAGCCGAAGCCAGTGGCATCGGAGATTACATTGACTGCGGTCTGGATACCGCCACGGACCTCGAACGCTTCTACAGCTACCGCATCGAAAAGGGCCAGACCGGCCGCATGATGGCGCTGCTGGTGAGGGAGTGACTACTTCAATTACCCTTCTTGGGTCTAAGGTGAATCAATATCTGACGCTTCGAGTCATCGTACAGATTCTCCGATGCGATCGGAAAATCATAGTCGCGAAGAGGCACCGGATTCATCGATGTGAGTTGTTCATTACCCATGCATGGGTTTGCGAAGACACATTCCCTATTCTCGTTCGTGACTTGTCGCCCCCCAATTGAGCGGCGTGCGTGATGGCCACAAGGAACTCTCCTTGGTATTCCAAGACGAACCTTCCAAAGTCACACCCTCCATTGGCTAGTAAGTCACATCATGGAATACTTTGACGATGCAGTCATGCGGGGCGCATCCGATGAGACACATACAAATGGATGCGATAATTGTATTGGCCAGAGGATGCATTGATACACTCATAGTGGAGGAACCCTCCGAGCATATTCAAAACAGCACAGCACATACCAGTTGAGATCCAGTCTGGGGCGAGTGCCCACATGAATTCAAATTTCGTGTCCTTTCGTGTTTTTCATGGTTAAACCATAGCCGTCACATGCCTCTCACTCTCCCCGCCCCGGCCAAGATCAACCTCTCACTTCGTGTGTTGAGGCGGCGGGACGATGGCTTCCACGAGATCGAGAGCTTGATGACTCCCCTGCCCGGCTTGGTGGATCACATCACCATTTCGGATGCGGGCAGCGACACCTTCCGCTTCTCCTGCAGCGATCCCACCCTTGAACCCGGGGAGAGCAATCTTGTGGTAAAGGCCATCCGCGCCTTCGAGAAGGCCAGTGGCTTGGAAGTAAACTGCGCGATACATCTTGAAAAGCACATCCCCCATGGTGCCGGCCTTGGTGGTGGCAGCAGCGATGCGGCCACTACGCTCCTCGCACTTAACGATTGGTATAATTCGCCAGTCGATGAAGAGATGCTGGTGAAAATTGCTGGCGACATCGGCTCGGACGTCCCCTTCTTCATGCTGAACGGCCCCGGCATGGTGCGCGGCCGCGGCGAGATCATTGAAGCCGCTCCGGCACACACCCCTCTCCCCGTCCTGCTGCTGAAGCCTGCATTTGGTGTCGCCACGCCCGATGCCTATAAGCGATGGCGGGATTCCCAGTGGCTTCCCAGCCTAGATCGCTCAAAGGATCGGAAAGTGGATGGAATCACCCTGATCAACGACCTAGAACGCCCGGTTTTCGCCAAACATTACTTCCTCGCGGAGCTGGTGGGTTGGCTCGAAAATCAGCCCGAATGCCGTGCCGCCCAGCTCTGCGGATCCGGATCCACGGTTTTTGCCATTCTCACAAACCCCACTGATGGCGAAGTATTGGCCTCCAGAGCCCAAGAACAGGTGGATTCCAGCCTTTGGAGCTGGTCTGGAAATGCCGGAATCTAGGGCTTTAGTCCGTTTGACAAGGAGGGGCCTCATCCCCTAGTTTCCCCGCCCCCGGCTCGAAAGCCGGCCCCTTGATATGAACATCACCGTCGATAAGCAGGCCAAGTGCAAGGCCACCCTCAAAGTCGAAATCCCTGCCGATCAGGTTAGTGGCCAGCGCCAGTCCATCGTCAGCAAATATGCCGGCCAGGCACGCGTGCCCGGATTCCGCCCCGGCAAGGCTCCCAAAGACGTCATCGAAAAGCGCTACCACAAGCAAATCACTGAAGAACTTAACGAGAATCTCTTCAACCTCGCCATCGACGAGGCCATCCAGAAGGAAGAGCTCAAGGTGCTCAACTACGGTGCCCCTCAAAATCTGCTTGCTTCCCCCGATGGCGGTTTGGCCTTTACCACAGAGCTCATCATGGCTCCCAATGTGTCTCTTCCCAATTATAAGGGTATCGAGGTAAAGATTCCTTCCGAAGACGTACCGGAAGAAGCACTGGAAGAGCAACTCAAGCAACTTCAGGAGCGCTTTGCGGATTTCGAGGACATCACCGACCGCGCCGCGGAAATGGGCGACTTCGCTGTCATCGACTACAGCTCCACCGTCGAAGGCAAACCCACCGAGGAATTCATCGGCAAATCTGCCGGCTACATCGGAGGGCGCGAAGGCTTTTGGCTCAAACTTGACGAACAAGCCTTCCTCCCTGGCTTCGCAGATGAAGTGGTTGGCATGAAAGCCGAAGACAGCAAAGACATCACCATCACCATGCCTGACGATTTTCCTGTAGCGGATCTCATCGGCAAGGAAGTGGTTTTTGCCACCACCATGAAGGAACTCAAGACCTCCATCCTCCCCGAGCTCAACGACGAGTTCGCCGGCAAACTCGCCCCCGAGAAGACCTTGGACGAAGTAAAAGAGATGATCCTCGAAAACCTTCAAGAAGAGCGCAAACGCGCCATCCAAAACTCCAAGATGAATCAAGTGGTCGAAGCCATGACCGCCGAAGCCAACTTTGAACTGCCCGAGGAACTCATCAATCAAGAGACCCAGAGCCAAGCAGATTCCATGGTTCAGCGCGGCATGCAATCTGGCATGGATGAAGAGACCATCGCCTCGCAGGAGGCTGAAATATTTGCCAGTGCCACCCAGGCGGCAACCAACAATCTACGCACCAACTTCATCCTGCAGGAGATCGCCATCGCTGAGAAACTTGAGGTCAGCGATCAGGAACTCGTCGGCCAGATCACTCAGATGGCCTCCCAGCGCAAGCAGGCCCCCAAGAAGTTCATCAAGGAGCTGCAGCGCAATGGTCAGATTCCCTCTATCCGCAACAACATGCTGGTGAGCAAGGCCATTGACTTTGTAGTTTCAGAGGCAAAAGTGGAGGTAAGCGAAGAGGCTGAACTCTAAGCCGCTTCAACAACAGACTCTCATTATGTTTCCCGAATCTTCCGCATCGATCCAGTCGAGCATCGACGTCCCACAGAACAACTACTACGTCCCCACCGTCATCGAACAAGATGGCCGTGGCGAGCGCGCCTTCGATATTTACTCGCGCCTACTCAAAGACCGCATCATCTTCATCGGCACACCGATTGATGATTTTGTCGCCAATTCTGTGATCGCCCAGCTCCTGTTCCTGCAGATGCAGGACCCCAAGAAGGACATTCACATCTACATCAACTCTCCGGGCGGTTCTGTGACTGCTGGTCTGGCGATGTACGATACCATGCAGTTCCTCACTTGCGACGTGAACACCTACTGCATTGGTATCGCTGCCTCCATGGGTTCTGTGCTACTCACAGCAGGCACCAAGGGTAAGCGCTTCTGCCTACCCAACTCGCACGTGATGATCCACCAAGTCTCTGGTGGTGCTCAAGGTACTGCCGCCGACGTCGAGCGTACGATCGGCTTCATGTTCAACCTGAAGAAGCGTCTTAACAAGATCCTTGCCAAACACACGGGCAAGACCGAAAAGCAGATCGAGAAGGATTCCGACCGTGACAACTACATGAGCGCCGAAGAAAGCGTGAAGTATGGTCTCGTGGACAAGGTTCTTGAAAATCGCAAGGAATTGCCGGATGCTGTTAAGGAAGAATTGGATAAGAAATAGTCCATTTCTCTGTTCTCACTCATTCGTGGTCACCCTCATTAATTCGCAATTACTCAGAGGCCACCTACATTCCTAACTCTTATTCGTCATGGCTCGTGCTTCCAACCTCACCATGTGTTCGTTTTGCGGTAAAAGCCACTCCGAGGTGAAGAAACTCATCGCCGGGCCCGGTGTCTACATCTGCAACGAATGTATCGAAGTCTGCTCCAACATCCTGCACAAGGAATTAGGTATCGAAACCGCTAAGACCTCTGAAGTGACAACCAAGAGTGATCGTTTTGATACCCCCTCACCTGCTGAAATCCTCGAGCATCTCGACAGCTACGTCATCGGTCAGGAAGAGGCCAAAAAGGTATTATCGGTCGCTGTCTACAATCACTACCAGCGCTTAAATCAACACAACGAGTCACTCGGTAAAGAGTTCGAGGACGTCGAGATCGAGAAATCCAACATCCTTCTTCTTGGCCCCACCGGCTCTGGGAAAACCCTGTTGGCCCGCTCTCTTGCTCGAGTGCTTGATGTTCCCTTTTGCATCGTGGATGCCACCACCCTTACCGAGGCCGGTTACGTTGGCGAAGACGTTGAGAATATTATTCTCCGCCTTCTCCAAGCCGCTGATTTTGACGTTGAGCGTGCTGAGCGCGGTATCATCTACGTTGATGAAATTGATAAGATCGGGCGCAAAACCGATAATGTCTCCATCACCCGCGATGTCTCAGGGGAAGGCGTTCAACAGGCCCTACTCAAGATCCTCGAGGGAACGGTCTGCAACGTGCCTCCGCAGGGCGGCCGCAAACATCCGCAACAGGAATACATCCAAGTCAACACTGAGAAGATTCTTTTTGTCGTCGGTGGTGCTTTCGTCGGTATTGAAGACATTATCAAACGACGCCTCGGCAGCAACACCCTCGGCTTCCACGCTGGCAAAGGAGAAACCGAGGAGAAGGAGGATTCCACCATTCTCTCCAAGGCTCAGCCGGAAGATCTACTTCACTTTGGTCTCATCCCCGAATTCATTGGCCGCCTGCCCGTGATCTCCTCGCTACGCAAACTCACTGAGGAAGAGCTCATCGCCGTGCTGACCGAACCCAAGAACGCCTTGGTCAAACAATATGGCAAACAACTCGCCCTCAATGACGTAAAGCTCAAGTTCACCAGGGACGGCCTCAGTGCCCTCGCACAGGAAGCGGTCAAACGCGGTACTGGAGCCCGTGCACTGCGCTCTATTATCGAGCGAATGATGCTCGAGGTCATGTTTGACATTCCATCACGCAAAGATGTGGAATCGGTCACCATCAACGCCGAGGTCGTAAATGGCAAAGAAGCCCCCTTAATCAAGAAGCGCAAAAAGGGTGGCAAGAAGGAAGACGAGGCGGCCTGAGCTTTGAAACGAAGCCTTGGATCAGTAAAACAGAATTCACCAATCGGAAATCACCCACCCGCTTTGAGTGATCTCACAATTGTGGTATGTTTTCCGATTTGTATTTGATGATGCATCATTTGGCCAACCCTGCCTACTGCACCTGATCTACCACCTTCAACTGATTAAAATCCAACACTCGCTTGCGTGAGTCCTTGGCAATGGTC